>CAYUYT010000309.1:0-3630 GCA_964449345.1 uncultured Spirochaetia bacterium
AATAAAAGACATTTTAACTGCTTAAATCTTATGCAGCATGTCCGGGTCCTAAACACAATAAAGTTTTATTAATTTATGTACGATTTTATGGATTAATACAAACCTAAACGGGAGGTACGCCAGATTACAACGTATCCCCCGGCTGTACCCGCGGCAATGCAGGTCATATCCTTAGAAACGCTTACGCTCCAAAACGCTTCGTAATTTGCAGTAAGTTTTTTCACCAAATTATAATTTTTCGTATCCCAAATTTTAATAGACCTGTCCGTACTAGCGCTTACTAAATATTTTCCGTCAGGTGTAAACGCTAGATGTACATCAGCTTCATGAGCTCGAATTGTTTTAATCAATTTTCCCGTTTGCACTTCCCAAATCTTTACGCTGCCGTCTTGAGTATTATACGAACTACCTCCGCCAGAAGCAAGGTATTTGCCGTCAGGTGAAAAACAAAGCGAATAAACTCCGGCAATGTGAACGCCTTTTTTGAAATCCCGTATTTTATCTCCCGTTCCTACATCCCATAAACTTATACGTGTTCCCCTGTCAAGAGCAACGTAACGCAAATCTTTAGAAAATCCGGAACGCATTAAACGCGCTTTTGTATTAAATACAACGCGTTTAATTAACCTGCCTGTGCTTACCCTGTGTATTAATAACGTTTTAGAACGGTAGCAAAAACTTAGCACTTTTTTAGAATCCGCGGTAAACAATACCTTTTCTATTCCGTAATCATGCCCGTAAAGCGTTCTTATAACTTTTCCCGAATCCGCTTCCCTGACTATTACTTTTTTATCTAGGCCCGCGCTTGCAAGGTATTCCCCGTTTGGAGAAAAAGCAACGCATTTAAGCCAGTTGCTGTGGCCGTGGAATTTATTTATAAGGCGTTTCGTTGCGCTGTTCCACACTTTCGTTTTTCTGTCAAAAGATACACTAGCCAGTTTTTTGCTGTCAGGGGAAAAAACAACACATGTAACGCTTCTGCGGTGCGCCATGAAAATGTTTTTTTTCCGCGCTTTGAATGTAGATGCGTTTAAAATATTTATTAAAAAGAAAATCAGTAAGGTTGAAGGGATTATTTTTTTCATTTTATTTGCCTTTAGAATTATAATTACGCTTATTATCGAAACATAATAAAACGCGCTTTAACGTTAAAACACGGGATAGTAAAATGCAGTTAAAATAATTTGCGTTTTAATGGTAGCATCAGACCTGTGTGTCTGATGCGTTTAGGACCTGTGTGTCTGATGCGGTTTACTGTTGCAGTTTTATCCTTCTTGAAAACTGTAGTTTACTAAGTTCAATTTCCAGTGTTTCCGTTTTATGAATCGGGCTGTCAACGCCTTTAAGTATGCCGTTTTCAAATTTTTTAAACTCAAGTACGCGGTAATTTTCAGCAGAAAGGCGTATTTCTTTGTTTTCAATATAAACTACAGCGATTTTTTGCGAATAATCTGCGTTCCAATAGGGCAAGGCAAGGTATTTTGAACAATCCGACCAAACGGGCGGGCATCCGTAAATTCCGGGTAACTTATATATTTGCTTTTTTATTTTAATAATACACGTTCCTGATAAAGGGCTTCCCATTCTGATTTCCTCAGCGTGTGTGTATTGAAATTCTTTTTTCCCGTCCGGTGATATAAAAGGCGTTTCGTTTGGGTGTATTTGCCAAGGGTTACTTTTCACGTTACTTCCTCGTTTTTATAATATATCCAAAAATAAATCATCCGGCATTCTTAATTTTTTGATTTCTCACTTGAAATTTCAATTTTTCCATTAAAATAATCCTTGCGTTTTACTATTATATTTCCGCGCTCTCCTCCACTATCTTAATCTCTTCTTCCGTTAATCCGTACAACGAATAAACGAGTTTATCAATCTGATTATCCGTAAAAGTAATTTGTCTATAATAACGCGTTTTTTCGTTATCCGATTTAGTTTTGTGGTATTTTTCCTGCAAATCAAGCATGGTGTCAACGAGAGAAACAAGGTCATCGTGTTGTTTTTTTTCCTCTGGATTTGAAAAGTCTATTGAGAATATAGGAATGGTTTTTAAAAACATTGTTTTATAAATATAAAAATTATTCGCTTTAGGCACTGTTGTTTTTTTATAAAACCATTCAATAAAAGTAGAATTAAGTAGACTCAGCAAATATTTTATTGAAAATGAAATATTATTTTTTAAATAAAATCCACAAACAGTATCTCCATAATAATAATAATCTTTATCTATCATGAATCTGTTATGGTCAGCTAATTCTGCAACAACTATTTTTATATTTTCAAAATTATCTACATTTCTGGAGTTCCATAATTCATACCACTTTTTAGAGGATTTTTTAAAATAATCTCTAGAATTTATTCTATTTTTATTTTGTTTTAAGTAATTGTAGTAAATGGGGCAATTGGTTTTAAATTCATCTTCCGTTATTACTTCATTATTTTTATTATAAGGATAGAAAACATATTCAGTAATATTTTCAAAATAATACCTTCTAATATTTTTTCCTCGTAAGCAAGGCTTAAAATATTTCGTTTCAAATTTGTTATTTTTTAGTTGATTTTCATTTAGTAAATATAAGTCATTTAATCCTGTAACTATTCCTTCTGAAATATTATTAACAAAATTTTCTAATAGTTTGGTTCTCTTTAAGTCCAAAATTTTGGTAATTAAATTATCAATTTTTGGATTTTGAATTATCCATAATTCGGCATCGAGTTTGTCTTGGGAATATAAATAACTTTTTTCTTCGAGTTTAGTACTGAATTTAAAATTATTATTTATATTTTTTTCTTTTGAAAAAATATAAACGCCTGTATAGTTCATCGCATCTTTAAATATTTTACTATGTTCAAAGTCAACTATTTCAATAATTTTTAAATTGGAAAGAATAAAATTTCTTAATTCTTTACCATGCTTTCGCTTCATAAAGGTATTTGGACAAATAAAACTCAAAATTGCATTTTTGTTGAGTAGGTAAAAAGATTTTTCAATAAATAAATTATATATATCAAATTTACCGCTAGCTGTTCGGTAATAACTTTTTAGGTAATGTTTCCCTTCCTTATATCCATGAAAACCAATATAAGGCGGATTACCGATAACAACGTCAAAACCGCCGGATTCGTATTCAAATTGCTCCATACTCTTAAACGGTGTAATGAAATCAGAAATAATTTGTAAAAGAATGTTCTGCGGCTCGCCCCAAGTTTCAAAGTGCTTTAAATAGTTGTTGTTTACATACTCAATTGCATTGAAAAGGTGCTCCTCTGTATCGAGATAGGTGCCGCTATAGCCCTTGGCCCAAATATGCCGGGTTTCTGTTTTTTTACCCCCTGAATCTGTTTCAGGCCGTACCCTAAAGGGCACGGTTGCGCTGTTTTTTTCATTTGCCGGCTTTTCTTTTTCATATTCTTTTTCAATAAGCCGTTCCTCGAAGGGCGCGGTTGCGCTGTTTTCTTCCTTTGCAGATTTTGCTTTCTCATATTCTTTTTCAACCGCATCCTTTAGGTTGCCGTTGCTGCCTATACTGCTGTCTTCTTCCTTTTTGGATTTTACTTTCTCAGACCGTACCCTAAAGGGCACGGTTGCGCTATCTTCTTCCTTTGCAGATTTTGCTTTTTCATATTCTT
>CAYUYT010000310.1:0-3626 GCA_964449345.1 uncultured Spirochaetia bacterium
GATAGTATAGGGTATATAAGAGAATCACCGCTGTATCTCCCTCTTTTGAGTAAAGTGACAGGAATAGTAAAATTCCTGCCAGGGCTTTTATCTTCTCTCCTCTCCTCTTCTCTTCAAGTCCCCCTTTATTTGAAGGGGGATTTAGGGGGATTTCTTCTCTTCATGTCCCCCTTTATGAAAATCAAAGGGATTAAAATAGAATAAATTTCCATATTTTAACGCTAATTGTTTTAATATAATAGTTAAAACTCACTATTTCCTTTTTTTTAATTGTAAAGGGTAACGGAGATATGTTAAGAAAACGCCTAATAAAACGATTGTTAAACCGGCTAAATCTACTAACATTACCTTATCCCCAAAAGCCAGCCATGCCATTATCATAGTAACAGGCGGGCCAAGATAAAAAAGTGAGGCAACTTTTGTTGCGTTTATACGTTCTATCAAAATCCACATAATGGCATAAGCGCCGAGTGAAACACCTACCACAATCCAAATTAATGAAAAAACTAAAACCGGATTGAAATCAACTGATAATTTCTCACCTAAAACAGCCGGCAATGCAACCGCCACAGTTGTAGCAAGGCTTTGGTAAAAAAGCGATAGCCCTAAATCAATTCCCGTATAATCTTTTTTGAGGTTCAGTTTACGTTGAAAAAGACTCGCTGCTGTTATGGCAATAACGGAAACAAGAGGAATAAACCATGCAATAAAGTCAGTTGAATCATTAAATTTTACCCTCGATACTATAGGAACAGCAACGCCTGCAAAACCTATAATTAAGCCAATCCACATTTTCCATGATGTATGCTCTTTTACAACTAAGCCGGAAAAAGCTCCCGTTGCTAATGGCTGAAGAGCAACCACAAGGGCAACAATTCCGGCAGGCACACCGTAATTAATTGCAATGAACACACATGAAAGCCAAACCCCGTGAGCTAGAACACCAATCACTAGCTGTGGCCATACAAAACGCCATCCCGGCCATAATAGCTTATTCCTTATAATCAGATAAATTAAAATGAGAAAAGTTAATGCAAGATAACGGAAAAACATTAAAGTAAATATTCCCGAATAACGCAAGGCAAACTCAGCGCCAATAAAACCGGAGTTCCATAAAAGCACAAAGGCGGTTATCAAAAAAAAATTTTTATGCTTTCTATTACGTTGCATATAATTAGGATATTTTTTAATTAATAAAAGTTCAACCTAAAAATTAATTTTTACCGGGTATATTTAAAAAACATTTTTTACATTGTCATTCTACACCGTGTATTGTTTTATTTTCCGGGCGAAGATTTGAGCGTTTTCTAAATCCTGAGCGTTTGGCCGCTTTTTATTCATTCCGCCGAAATACTTAAGAAAACTGTTCGTGTTAAAACCTTTGCAATGAAACTCATCTACAATTTCATATCCCTTTGAATTCAGTATTTTTCTGAGCGCTGAATGGTCTTTTTTCATTTTCTTTTTTCCAATAATCGCGCTTGTGGAAAATATAAACGCTTTTTTAGCTTTAACAATCGGCAGTTCATTAGCAAGCTTAAGTATAGGCGCATAGTGTTTTCCGCTGTCAATTCCCGCGCCCAAACCAACGAGAGCATAATTTTTTATTTCATCGAGATTAACATCATCCGGGTACTTTACTTCCGCTTCAAGTACATTAGCAATAGAATTAGCAATTTTTTCCGTATTCTTATGATGATATGAATAAACAATGACTAAAGATTTTATTGACTTATTTTGCACGTTATTTTCCTTTTTAAAGAAATGCATTCATTAAGAGCTATTATTAAAGATTCAGTAATATTTTTCCCACCGCTTAAATCTTTTACTTCCTTAATTATATCGTCCGGGATTAATGCCGTTACTTTCATATATTATACATACTATATTCAATCGTATATAACAAGTATTATTGTTACATTATCTGGTTTTTATTAAATTTATAGTTTATTATTCTTTGTCAAATATATATTTTTAAAGCATTTTTTTGTATTACTTTAAATAATTAAGATAGAATAACTTACACAGTTATGAATAAGCAAAAGTTATACTTTAAAAATATATTTTTCGTTTATTATTGATTTTTTTCAATGAAATTTCTAACTTTTTTATTATTGAAAAATATACTTTTAGTAAGGAAAACTATGAAAAAAACAACCTTAGCAATAATGATTATATTTTATTTCATTATCTGTAATGCCTGCAAAAAAAAATATACTTACCTTAACGCAAAAGTCCTGGCCAAAATATCACTAAAAGACCCGCTGAAAGCTATTGGTAATTTATATTCAAAAACAAGGCAAAAAAGATATTCATTTGCTCCAAATACAGTTAAAGCGTGCTTTGATTATAATGACAACAAATTACTCGTTGCAGACGGACACACAAACCGGGTTTTAAAATTTTCTAATACCAGTAATCTTGCTTTGTTAATTTATTCAAAAGAAAAATTTAATAATTCATTTTATAAAAATCCGCAAGTCGCGCCCAAAACAAAAGTACCGGGTCATGTCAAAGTTGTAAAACATGAAATTGTTGCCCCCGGTGTTATTATTTCAGATGCAGATGGAAATATATATATTGAAACAAACAAATCGGGAAATGCAAATGCATTACCATATCATTACATTTTAAAATTTGACAGCGATGGCAAATTCCTATATAAAATCGGTCAAGACGGAAAAGACGGTTTAAATTTTCCTAATAATGAATTGATTACATCTTTATATACTGATTCATCTAAAAATTTGTACGTTATTTCAAGATACAAATCCGAACAGGAAAACGAATACAAACCCTACGGGATTGTTATAAAAGTATATAACAGTAACGGAAAATTTTTGTTTAAAATCAGAAGCCATATGCTTTATCCTAGAATCGAAAAAGCAAAAGATGAAATAATCATTCTTGAAAATATGGTGCCTGCCCCTTCGTTTAATTCATTTGTATTCAGCATTGCTTTTTACAAAAAGGAAGATAAAACAGAACGCTCAACTCCGCCTAAACTCATAAGAAAAGAACTTTATAAAATTGATTACGTATCAAATAAAATAGAAAAAATTCGAAAATTCCCTGAAAAAGAATTATCCCTTCTCGCGGTAACGAATTCAGGAAAAATATATTTAAACACTGCAAAGAGTAAAAATCTGGATGTGGTTATAATAGATGGAAACGGTAAAATCCTAAAAAGAAACCGGGTCGAATTTTTCCGCGGGGAATCACAGTTCTTAACATACGGAATTACGCCGGCCGGTAAAATTATTGGCGTATTTTTTGACGGAATGAATATTAATTTTATTGGCTGGTTATAAAGGTTAATTTATGAAATTACCCTCCGGCTCACAAATGGCCGAAATTGACAGAAAAACTATTAATGAATATAATTTTCCCTCTTTACTTTTAATGGAAAATGCCGGTTTAAATCTAGCTAACGCAATTATTAGTGATTTTCCTGAAATAAAAAAACAACCCATTGTTATTTTAATCGGTCCGGGAAACAACGGCGGGGATGCATTCGTTATTGCAAGGCAGTTTCATAATAGAAATATTTCTTCAATGTGCGTTTTTATCGGGAATGAACAAAAATTAATAGGTGATGCAAAAATTAATCATGATTTGCATTTATC
>CAYUYT010000311.1:0-436 GCA_964449345.1 uncultured Spirochaetia bacterium
AAGTACCTACATCAGTTACTTCTGCCATACCGCGCATTCTTTTGCCCAAAATCCAGTAAGCATAAGCAAACCCCGTACCTGCTGCAAAAGTCATCCATACGGAAGTAAAACCGAATTTATAAACAAAACCCGGTCCACCGATAAATCCGAAAGCGCTCATAACTGCGCTTGCAGAAGCTAGAGCAATAACCCAGGGACCGAAACTTTTCGTTCCGCCGAAGTATTGTTCAGCAGTTTTTGCCTTTTTCGTAGCGTATATACCTACGCCGATAGAAACAAGAATAAAAACAACAGTAAAAATAATTGTAAAAGCGCTTGGCTTAATTAATTGCGTTAAATCACCGCCTGAAAAACCAATTTTGGCTAAAACGGCCTGTAATGTGCTTAATACATTCATTATTTAATAACCTCCTCTTATTATTGAATAATACCCTAA
>CAYUYT010000311.1:446-3607 GCA_964449345.1 uncultured Spirochaetia bacterium
TATTAGAATATTTTGTGTTCCATATTCCATTGTTTTCCCGATTTCGATTATTTACTTCGATTTATATCTGAAGTTGCTATTTTTATTTTTTTCTACTTCTTTCATAAACTCTTCCCAATCTGAATCAGGCAAATATTTATCAAAGAAGATGAAGTAAGAAAGGGTACCAGTTAACAGACCGCCAATCCAAAATAATAACAACGGCCAAAAAGCGCTTGGGTGAAGCCCCAGTATAAAAGTTTGCGCCGGTTGTTCTTTCATTGAATAAGCGATAATGAAAGATAAAATCCAGAAAAATGTTTGAATGAGAATCGGGTATAGGAAAGGAACGGGTTTTAGGTTTAATTTACCTAAACGTTCTGTACCCATAACGAAATACGTCATCATCAGTATAGCGCCAAAAATAGTTCCGATAAAACCGGATAACGGAGTCGCTATCCAAGCAGTAATTATCAGAATTATCCAGCATACTGCACCGATGTAGACCAATGCATCAATTGCTTTACTCTGTGTACGAGCCATACAGAAAACCTCCTAAATTTAATAAATAAAAAGTTTAACCAATCTTATTTATAATAAATAAAATCGCCTGTATTTCGCTCGTTAACAACCAATTAACAATGAGAAAAGAGCGGGCGTAACCCGCATTTTGAAAAGATTTTTACCCTACTTAATATTACATTATATTCGAAATACGATTTATGTCAAATAATTTTTTAAAAAAAATAAAATAATAATAAAATTTTATTTTTTTATTAGTTACTTGATAATTTTGTATCTTAGGTGTATAAGTATTAAGTAATAAAAATATTTTACAGGTTTTATGGAAAATCAAATTTATACATTACCTTACAAAGCGCTAAAAAACGTTGAAAATGCTTTTCATTTAGAAATGATTAGCCATGAACTAAATGAAATTCCCCAAGAAGTTTTTGAATTAAAAAAACTTAAAACGTTGAATTTAAGTTGCAATCTTATCCAACGTATCCCAAAAGATATTTCAAAATTAAAAAACCTTGAGAAATTAATTTTGAGTTACAATATAATTGATGATTTACCCGATGAAATAAATGAACTGACTAATTTAAAAATATTAAATCTTCACAACAACGATTTTAAAAATATCCCGCTTTGTATTTCTAATCTTAAAAATTTAGAAAAGCTTAATTTATCCAATAATCACGTTGAAAATGTGCCGGATAAAATATTAAAACTTGATACTTTATTAAAATTGGAATTATCCGGGAATTTTTTAAAAAGCATACCAAATGCCGTTCTTGAATTAGATAATCTCGAATATCTCGATTTAAGTATAAACGAAATAAAAACTATCCCAAAAAAAATTACTAAACTAGCCAAACTTAAAACACTAATTCTTCATTCGAACTTATTAGAAGAAATACCTATTTTCATAGGCAAACTCAAAACTCTGGAATGGCTAGATTTTAGTTATAATAAAATTTCTAAAATACCTGATGAAATCGAAAATTTATCAATGTTAACAGGCTTATACATTAACAATAACGAGTTGAAATTCCTAAATGACTCTCTTACAAAATTAAAAAATCTTGAGCAACTGTATTTAAATAGTAATAAAATAAAAAAGCTGCCCAAATACATGGGAAAAATGAACTTATTGCATAATATCGAAATGGATCATAATGAACTAACATCAATCCCAAACAGTATTTGCAGCATTAATACTCTACGAGAAATTAGTCTGGATGATAATAACATTAACATATTACCGGACTGTATGTTTAATATGCATAATCTAAAAATGATAATAATAACGAATAATAATTTAAGTTCAAATTTTATTAATAAAGTAAAAGCAAATTTACCAGAATGTAAAATAATGCATGATTAATTTCTAATTTACCGGAGATAATATGAATGTTTTAGCAGTTTATGGCAGTGCAAAACCAATTGACGAATCCGCAACGATTAAAATGACCGATAGTTTTTTAAACGGATTTAAAAAAAATTGTTCTAATCCTGAAATCAAAGAAATAAAACTTTACGAAGAAATTCCTCCATTTTACGATTATAATACTTACCGTTGCCAATGGTATCCCGTTTTTTTCCCTCATTATAATGCAAGCGAAGAGGAATTATCTTCGGTTAAATATATAAATGAGCATACTCGTTTTTTTAACAACGCAGATATTTTATTATTGGCTGCCCCTATTTGGAATTTTTCCGTTCCAGCCATTGTTAAGGCGTGGATAGATCAAATAATAATACCGGGCAAAACATTTGAATTTGACACCACCGGCGATATTATACCTCTACATAAAGTTAAAAAATGCGTTATATTTTCATCATCCAGCGACATTTATTTTGAAAAAGACCCAAGAGAGCATGGGGTAAGTTTATTAAAAACGATTTTCAACTTTATTAAAATTACCGATATACACGTTATTAAGGCAGATGGTCAAAACCCGATAATGCATCAAGGACAGGAAGAACGCCTTGAATCTGCAATAATAGAAGCATTTGAACTTGGAGAGAAAATAGGAAAAAATTTATAACTTAAATGAGGTTGTAATGAATGAACTGAATAAAGGCGATAAAGCTTTGGATTTTTGTTTGCCTGCTGTAGGAGAAAAAAAATTTTGCTTAAAAGATTTTTCAGGTGATTTTTTAATTATATATTTTTATCCGCGAGATAATACACCCGGGTGCACTACCGAAGCTAAGGAGTTTTCAGATCTTTTAGAAAAGTTTAAAGATTTTAACGCTGAAATAATCGGAATTAGCTGCGATTCTCTAAAAAGCCATGAAAAATTTATTAACAAACACAATATTAAAATAAAACTTTTAAGCGATCCTGAACATAAAGTTATAGAAAAATACGGTTGTTGGCAAAAGAAGAAAATGGCAGGCAGGGAATACTTTGGGATTGTACGCAGCACATTTTTAGTCAATTCCAAATTTGAAATTATCGATTCATGGAAAAAAGTCAAGGCAAAGGGTCATGCACAAAAAGTACTTGACAAAATAAAAGAAATAAAATAAAAAGAGATAATAATTGATTTAAAAATATAAATAGGAGGAAATAAATGACAATTATGAGCGTTGACGATTCATTGATGATGAGAAAAATAGTAAGTCACTCCACAGGTTTTATAGAAGGTATTAAAGTTGTAGAAGCCGAA
>CAYUYT010000312.1:0-3600 GCA_964449345.1 uncultured Spirochaetia bacterium
AATAAATCGGTATGCTCAAATCATTTCCCTTGGCGTTATTATTAGGAATTTCCTTAAAATTCCAGTTACCGTACTCATTTGCTAGTTTAAATATATCATCAACGGGCTTATTCCAGTTGAACATATACCCGTTTTCTGTTCCGCTGTTTTCCGGAGTTAAAATGTATAAATTTACTCCTTTTATACTGCTTAGAAAATTTAAATACAAAGGCGATAGTAAGGAGGTACAAAACAAATGAATATTATCATCAAAATTATTAATTAACGCGTTTTTATCTTTGTGATTTTCTGCGTTTATATATTGATGAAGTAGTCCCGGGAAAAGTAAATACGTTGTTTTTTCTTTTTTTGAAAGTTCATTAATTTTACTTTGCGTTAACGAAAAAATCTCCTTCTGCCAGTTATTAGTTTCTTTAAAAAAAACATTTTCAGTATCAGGATTTTTGCTGTCTTTCCATTTCCGGATTATTTCCTCATACCGGTTGTTGTAATAATTATCAAAAATGGATGCAATTTTTTCTGCAAGCTGAAAAGCTTTTTTATAACGCGTTTCATCTAAACCGCTATCTATATAATTATTAATAACGGGCATATTTTCGCAATCATTTAGAATAACGTCTATTAAAATATTTAGGTAACTGTCTTTGCTAAGTATTTTCACCTTGTCTTTATCAACGTGTTTTAGAATATAATCTTCAATAAACCGGTATTCGATGTTTGCTGAAATATTATTTTTTTTCACCATGTAATTATCCAGCCAGAGATTAATTAAATTATTAGAACGCAAAACCGTAACCGGTTTAAATATGTTTTTCGTTTTATATTCTTCGAATCTATTTTCAATGAATTTGTCAGCTAGGGTTTCAAGATTGTCTGAATAGTAAATAGTGTTTTCGTTGTTTTTAATCATTTTTTGTCCCGGTCTTTTTAAATTACGTTTTAATACTTTTATATTCTAAAAAATTAAAAGTCAAGGTGTTTTCTTTTTATAAATATTAATCATTTTAAAGTTTTTTTGTGCGACAGCAAGTGTCGTTTTGTAATAAAACTCCGGATTTTTTATTTTTTCTGTAATCTAATTTTTCGTTAGTACAGTAAAATAAAATTGTTACCTATTTTTGATTTTATACTCTTGAGCTTGCAGAGATTTTTATAATTATAAAACATTGAGCGTCAAAGTTCTACCGCCTTTGGGTAAATAATAAATACATTAAAATAAAAGTGTTTTTAAAATTTTATTTTCACTCTTTTATATATAAGAACGTAATATATTATGGAAGAAGTTAATAGGGGTGGTAATTATGAAAAAGAAGAAAAGTTTGGTTGTATTATTAATATTACTTACTTTTGCAATATTTTCCGCAGGTAAATGCGAAAATTCGGAGATTCCAACAGCAGGCACTACAACGTATTCAACTGCATTATATTCCAGAGAAATAAACACTCTACAAGGACCATCGTGGTTTTCTTTTGTACAGTTAACGGATTTGCATATAGGAGAAAGCATCGCTTTTAACTATTCTTTTGATCATGCAACGCCTCCTCCTGCAGGGAGCGATGGGGACCACGCAAGTTATCTTAGAAGTATCGTAGAGTGGATAAATAATAATAAAGATACCTATAATATCAAGTTCGTGATTGTTACCGGTGATATTACGGATACCGCAGCGTTATGGCAATTTTTAAAAGCTAAGGAAATTCTTGAAAATTTAACTATCCCGTATATTCCAATGATGGGGAATCACGATGTATGGCCAAACGGCTCTACCGGTATGGCTACAGGACCGACCGGAGACACTTATTTCCGCACCGTATTCGGTCCCGTACTCGATTCGTTAAGCAGTAATCCTATGTTTACATCATGGGATAACGGTACGCGCAATACGGCAGTCACCAATCCTGAGCCTTCTTATGCCTGCTCTAATTATTATCAAAATTTTTCTTTTAGCTATGGCGGATATGATTTCATGTGCGCAGATTTTAACGCAAGGTATAAGCAAAGCATTGTGTATAACGGTGTAACGTATTACACGGGAGCCGGGGTAAAAGGCGAGCTAACGTACACCTGGGGGAACTGGTTTCAAACTAAATATAATAGTATTCCCAAAACCAACAATGACCGTATTTTAATTTTCAGTCACATACCGGCAGTATCATGGAGTCATCCGACAACGGGAGTCCAATACGGATTTGAACCCACGGATTTGACACAGATAACTGATTTTTTATATAATAACGATAACGCAAACGATACCGGATTATGGGCCGGCGGACATTTTCATACGCAAGAAGCCTATAACTATTATCAATACGTTTATACTTCTACTTATAACATAGTGAGCCCGCAAGTTTTGGCACAAACATCTGAGAACGGGAAGATACAGCTTATTACCTGTTATAACAATTAGAATTTTTGCGTTTTATTATACTTGTCCGCTTAATATTATAAAAATTTTAATGGCTGAAACAGATAAAGAATAATTTTGAAAACTTTTACTCACCGATTTTTAATGATTTAGCATTTTATGCCGGTTTTAATATTTGCAATAGTTTTTCGCACAAGCCTTTATTTTTTGCAAAAAAATTCCCCCTCTTTACTTAAAGGGGGCTGGCGGAAAAAACGTGTGGAGAAAAAAACAGGGGGATTTCTCTTCTTTCGGATGTTTCGCGCGTTCCGTAGCGAATGCCATATTCTAGCAAATTTTAATCTTACCCGCTGATTTTGCGAATTTATCTCGCTAAAACGAAAAAACTAGCACATTTCTCTCAACATTTGCTTTGCTGCTAGAATAAAAATGAAATATTAAAATTAGGTAACTCATTCAAATCATACAGCCTTTTCCCCCGTTTTTATAATATTGGAATTTTTATCCGTTTTTATCTTTATGCTCCCCGAGTTTTTAGAAGTTCCTTATAGTAATTTAAAAACTATTTTAATTTTTAGTTAAAAAGCTTCACCGTAATAAAGCGTGTATAAATTTTCTAATAACTTATTCATATTATTTCCCCCCAAATTAACCAGCATCATTTTAAAGTATTTTTATTTAAACGGAAATCTTTTTTTATTTTCCAGACGCACGTTGTGCGCATATTTCCTAAATGCTTGTAGAGATGATATTTATATTTTTTAAATATTGTACAGAGTTTAAATATAAAAAAAAAATTAGAATCCGTTACTATACCTTGAAATGCATTTTTGATTTTTTTATAACAACGTTAGGTATTTTATGAAAACGAGGTTGAGTGCATATAATATGCAGAAAATATTAGTGAAGAACGCGTTTTTTCTCCTTTTTAAAATCGTTATCCAAAAAATCTACCCTATTTTAGAAATGTTTTCAATAAAAATACGATACATTTTTAAAAGTGTAAATTGCATGAATTTAAAATAGTAGTTAAATTATTGGATTTAATAAGCACTGAATATATCAAATAAATTTTAGGGATGTTATTGGTTAATGCGTTGTACATTAAATTAACCAAATCCGGGGTAGTGTAAGATTTATTGTATAAATAAACTAGTGCGTTTTGTAATGTGTTGAGTTTTTGTAAAAAGAAGTTGTATTTTTTACTCGTTGAATATATAATTGTATATGTGCC
>CAYUYT010000313.1:0-2398 GCA_964449345.1 uncultured Spirochaetia bacterium
GGCATAATACTAATTTTTTTGATAACTTTGATAAAAATGATATGCTGGTTGCGATTACTGTGGCTGATGATTTACGGACAAATGAAAATATTGAAGATAGAATCAGGATCGTTTGCAACAAAATACCGGACGAATATAATTTTTTTACATATTACCTTATCTATAAAATGATGCTTGCGGATAAAAAAATTGAAAAATCAGAAGAACGTATAATTAATATTATTAAGCAAAGTTTAAATTTAAAAGATGTGCAAACAAAAGAAATAATAAATTATATTCAGAATGAAACTTAAAATAAAAATTATTTTTATTGATTTTAAGTTTCAAATATAGTAAGTAATATATAAGAAAAACGAAAAATTAATACGGTGTAATAATATGTATGAGAAAATTGTTTTTTCTGGCTCAGGCGGACAAGGAATTCAGCTAGGTTCTAGAATTTTTTGTCAAGCTTGCATAGAAGAAGAATTAAATGTAAGTTTAATTCCTAGTTACGGGGCTGAAATGCGGGGCGGAAATACAACGTGTAAAGTCGTTGTTTCCGACAAAGACATTGCCTCTCCATTATTTGATAAAGCAACGAAAGCATTGATTTTATCAAATCTGGCCTTTAATAGTTTTGCAAATGCACTCGGTGATGATGTACATTACGTTATTGACGAAACAATTGATACAGCCATTTTAAATAAACCTGAAAAAAGTCTATCTAAAATACAGGCAATCAAAATAGCCGATGAAAATTTAAAAAATATGAAGGCATTGAATATGGTGGCAATTGGTGCATTTATAAAAGCTACGGGACTAATTAAATTGGATTCTGTTAAATCTGCTATTGAAAATATATTTGAAAATAAAAACGCAAAAATCGTTGATTTGAATATTAAAGCTTTGGAAGAAGGATACAATAACGGAGTTTTAAGAAATTAATCTTGACAAAAATATTGAAATCGGATAGAATACCTACACTATGAATTTTATAGAAAATTTTAACAATTATTTTTTTAATATTTCTCTTTATTTTTTTTGTCATAATTGTTAAGTTAAATATGTAAAGATTTTTTTTATTAAGGTATAAAAATGGCAGCCAAAGGTAAAATAGAAATAAACCAAAAGTGGTGCAAAGGGTGTGAATTGTGCGTTCAAGCCTGTCCTTTTGGAGTAATTGAAATGTCGGATGACTTAAATAAATACGGTAATTATGCCGTTGCTTTAAATCCTGAAAAATGTACCGGATGTGCTTTATGCGCTGTTGTTTGTCCTGAAATAGTTATTGAAGTTTATAAAGAAAAAAAAGTCAGTTAGTAGTTAGGAAAAGCTCATGTCTAAAAAAGTGTTAATGAAGGGAAATGAGGCTATGTCAGAAGCCGCAATAATTGCCGGATGCAGGCATTATTTCGGTTATCCTATTACTCCGCAAAATGAAGTAGCAGCGTATTTTGCTAAACGGCTTACCGATTTAAACGGAGTTTTTCTTCAAGCAGAAAGCGAAGTTTCCGCTATAAATATGGTTTTCGGAGCATCCGCTGCAGGTGCCAGGGTAATGACATCGAGTTCTTCTCCCGGAATTAGCTTAAAACAAGAAGGTATCTCTTATCTTGCCGCCGGGAGTTTGCCTTGCGTAATTGCAAACGTAATGCGTGCAGGGCCAGGCCTTGGAAATATAACTCCGTCTCAAGCTGATTATTTTCAGTCTACAAAAGGAGGCGGGCACGGTGATTATAAACTCATTTGCCTTGCACCGAATAGTGTGCAGGAAATGGCAGATTTAACAGTACTCGCTTTTGACCTTGCGGATAAATATTTAATACCCTCAATGATTTTAACAGACGGCATGATAGGGCAAATGATTGAAGCAATTAAATTGCCAGAATACATTGAACCCGAAGATTTACCTAAAAAAGATTGGGCTTTAGGCGGAGCTAAAAACAGAGAAAGAAATATTGCCAGAACTCTTTGGCTTTACCCTGAAAACGCTGTTGAAAAAAATAATATTCTTCTTCAGGAAAGATATCGGCATATAGAACAAAGTGAAGTCCGTTTTGAAGAGTATTTACTCAATGATGCTGAATACGTTTTTACTGCATTTGGTATTAGCTCACGAATATGCAAAGGCGTAGTTAATGAACTTCGGGAAAAAGGCTTTAAAGCGGGATTGTTTAGACCTATTACGGTTTGGCCTTTCCCTTATAAGGAATTAGAAAAATATGCTAATAAAAACAAAGTAAAATTCTTTTTTGATGTTGAGTTAAACGCAGGGCAAATGCTAGAAGATGTAAAGTTAGCAATAAAAGATAAAAAAGCGATTCATTTTTATGGAAGGTTCGGGGGTTACGTTCCGGATATTCAAGAAATAATTGATGAATTTAGCAAATACGTTTAATTGTACACGGGGTTTATT
>CAYUYT010000313.1:2408-3582 GCA_964449345.1 uncultured Spirochaetia bacterium
AGAAACGAAAAATATGGAGAAGGTATTTTCCCGTCCAAAATCTATGATTGAAACGGAGTTTCATTATTGCCCGGGATGTTCACATCAAATTGTTCATAGATTGATAGGTGAAATTATTGATGAACTCGATATTCAGGATAATATAATCGGTATCGCTCCGGTTGGTTGCGCTGTTCTCGCATATGATTACTGGGATATAGATATGTCCGAGGCGGCTCACGGACGCGTTCCGGCAGTAGCAACGGGATTAAAACGCGTTCATCCTGATACAGTTGTTTTCGGATATCAAGGTGACGGTGACCTAGCTGCAATCGGAATGGCAGAAACTATTCACGCAGCAAACCGCGGTGAAAATATAACAATAATTTTTATAAATAATGCAATTTACGGAATGACAGGCGGTCAAATGGCTCCTACTACCCTACCTAAACAAGTTACAGCTACAACGCCATACGGAAGAGACGTTATGGATGTTGGATATCCTATAAAGATATGTGAGTTACTCTCTACTCTAACCACTCCGGCTTACATTGAACGCACAACTATAACAACGCCGAAAAATATCCTCAATACTAAAAAAGCAATTAAAAAAGCTTTTAAATATCAACTAGAAAAGAAAGGTTACTCGTTAGTAGAAATTGTGAGTTCCTGTCCGACTGGCTGGGGACTGACTCCTGTTGAATCTCT
This sequence comes from uncultured Spirochaetia bacterium, assembly GCA_964449345.1. Taxonomy (GTDB): domain Bacteria; phylum Spirochaetota; class CALGPD01; order CALGPD01; family CALGPD01; genus CALGPD01. Next base: position 3,096 of record CAYUYT010000313.1, read on the forward strand.
AAAATGGATAGAAGAAAATATGTTAAAGCATTTTAAGCCCGGGGTTTATAAAGATTTTGCTTAGATATTATTTTACTATAATTTCTATTGTTTTCTTTTTTTTAATTTTTCCTCTGTAATTTTCATAAACAATGATTACGGTATAACCTTTTTGTAAAACTTTAAAGGTTTTTTGATACTCCTCCCAACTTCCCGGCATAACTTGTGATACGGGAGTTAAACGCTCTGTTTTTATTTCTTTTATTATTGAATCATTTTTTACTTTAAATTCATATGAAATACCAATCGAGCCGTTAACTTTGTACTTGTAAATTAAAATATCGTTAGCCATAGCATTCACGTTTTTTGCATCTTTTATAAATACTGTTTTCGGTTTATTTTGTTTCGTGCTGGATTTTTGTGAATGTTGGCAATAATTTAAGAAAACAGATAAAATTAAAATTATTATTAATGATAAACTGGTTTTCATTTTTTTACCTCATATTTG
>CAYUYT010000314.1:0-3568 GCA_964449345.1 uncultured Spirochaetia bacterium
GCATCTTTTCTCAAACGCTTCAACTGCAACTCAATAGACTGCCCCCCGTAAATCGGAACTATATTTATTTTTTTACTACCTTTATACGAGCTTATCTCTTCTGAAACCTGAATTGCCAACTCACGTGTAGGAGTAATTATCAATGCCTGTACCTGAGAGTTATTTTCATCAATTTTTTCAACAATAGGCAAGCCAAATGCGGCGGTTTTGCCCGTTCCCGTTTGCGCTTTGCCAACAACGTCGATTTCTTTATTTAATAAAAGTGGTATAGCTTGCTCTTGAATTGGAGTCGGCTCCTCAAACCCTTTACGCGCTATAGCATTTAAAGTTTCCGGGCTTAAACCGAGTTCTGAGAATTTTTTCAATTAATATTTCCTTCATTATAAAAACATTTATCATAGACAGGTATTTTTCCGTTTTTATAATATTTTTTTTACTCTGCCTATTTGGCCGTCCTGTAACCTAACTTTTATACCATGAGGATGATTCTTAGAATTAGTGAGAATGTCTTTAACAACGCCTTTTGTGAGGGTTCCCGTTTTTTGGTCTTTCTTTAAAACAATCATTACTTCAATTCCGGGTTTAATATGTTCTCGGTTAGTTCCGTCCAAAATTTCATTTCCTTAATAATTCAATGAAAAGTAAATATATATAAATTAATTAATACTGACTATTCTTTTTAAAATATCCTGTTAATTTTATACATCGTTTAACAAAGCAAAGTAAAATCACTAGCCGGACAGTTTTCAATATTTTTAAATTTTTATCCCTAACCTACCCGTATAATCAATACGGTTTAAAAAAATTTTAATCCCTGTTTCTTCAAAATATTCGTCTACTGCTTTTCTTGCCCCTTGCCAGTGACCGTAATCATCAATAATCAAAACTCCATTAGTAGCGAGTTTAGGGAAAAGATGAACGAGCTCATGTTTGGTTGAAGAATAAAAATCAGTATCAAGGCGTAACAACGCAATTTTATCAGGCATATTTTGAGGAATTGTGTCTTCAACTTTTCCTTTGATAAACTTAATTTTATCCTGAGGATATGAAATATTTGATAAGTTTTTTTTAACTTCTTCAAGCGGAGAAACGCACCACACAGAACGTTCATCAAAACGGTTGCTAATTGCCATTAAATCTCGCGCGCTCGCACCGTTAAAAACAACGTCTTCATCATCCGGTCTTGTCATGCCCGAAAAAGTATCAAAAAGCCAAAGTAAACGCGTTTTATTTAAACGGTTTAGCGTATCCATAACTGCCATCATGCTTCCGCCTTTCCATACCCCGCATTCAACAATATCACCCTCAATATTGTGTTTTTCAAGGTATTCAACAGCGTTAATTAAAGCAAATAAACGTTCTTGGCTTGTTAAAGTATATTTATATACTTTAAATATTGTATCAATATATTCATCAGGGAAATCAACGGGAAAACTCGATGTTAATGGTGATTCTTCTTTATTCATTTAAAACTCCTTATTTAATAAATATAAACAACTAACGATTTAAACACTTGCTTATAGTGAACTAAAGTCTCCACAACGTTAATTTTAGTATATAAATCTAAAATTACAAGTAACTATTTTAAAGAATTAACAACGTGAAGAATTACGTTATCTATTTCTTGACTTTTTTTAAAATAATCGTTAACATATTTTGGCTTGCTTATCATACCCCTGCTTAAAAGTTCTCTTAATACACTTATATGCGATAGAGAAGTTTTGCCGCAAAAAAGCGGGAAAATGTCTCCGTTATTTTTATAATAATCATAAATTTTTTTAAAACCGCTTAAATACAGATAATCTTTGGTGAAACCTCCGCAACGGAAAACCCGTGTAGTTAAATAAAAAGCATCATTGTCATCAAAACCGTGCTCTTCCTTAAAATATAGAAAAACTTCGGCAAAAGTTTCGCCTTTTAACATTTTATGCACGCCGATTGTTCTTAAAGCAAACATTTTTAGCCGTTTAAGTGTTAAATTACCGCTTAACATTTCACTTAAAACAGCCAAACCTTCCTGTGTTTCCGTTGCCCCGGGCATACTAAAACGCAAGAAACTAAGTTCATTATTCCGCGCATTTAACGTTGTAAATAAATGAACCCCGATTTCATGATTTATAAGAGCGTTAATCTCCTGTAGAGTAAATTTAGTTTGTTTATGTATTTTCATTTTTCTATCTTTATTAACCATCATCACGCGCGAAACTATTTTATTGCTCAATTCCACTTTGCATTTGATATTTAAACCGGAAATATGGTTTTTGAATATGCCTGCTGAATCTTCTGCTGAATAAATTTTTTCATTGTTATACGGCCCGGCAGAAGAATAAATAATATAACGCGCATTTTCAATATCGGATAAATCCGGCTCACCGTAAAGTTTCAATGAATCGTATAAAAACGCTTTTTTCCCCCTGTTTAGAAGCATATCAGCAACAACGGAATACGTTTCTATTAAATCGTTAAACAGTGATTTAATAGTAACGTCCTTAATTCTTTCGATTGGGATTAAATAAAGGTTTCTTTTAAGGTTTAAAATATTTTTCGGCGCTGGTTTATACCTGAATTTCGGAACACGTTTATATTTTGATTTAATAAAAGCTTTTTTCTCCGTTTCAATATTTATAGGATTTATGTATGTTAAAAACTCAAAAGAGCGAATTAATTTGAATAATTCGTTATCTATAAAATTCACGGCGGTTCTTTCACTTTCACTCTCACTTAAAAGATTATATTTATGAATGGTTTTCAAAGTCGTTATTTCGTTAATAAAATAATCCGATGTATTTAAAACGCCTCGTTTTAAACCTTCTTTTAAATACTCCGTTATTAAAGGATATTCATCCCCGGTATTTTCATCAATGTATACTTTTTTAATTTCCGTAGCCAAAACCAACGTGTTCTTGAAACGCGTTGATATAAAATCCAAAAAATACCCTCTGCCGAAAAAAACTTCATTAAATACAGTTCTGTTTTCAATGCTTGGGATAGAAATTACGGACAATTCTTTAGCCCAAAAGTCTATAAACTTTTGAAATTTTTTTGTATTTACGTTTTCTGTGCCTATATTGAAAAGGGGTAAATCACGCTTTTCACCGAACCGCTGATGATTATAAGAATGAATATCAAAAACCAAAGCACCTTTAAACACTTTTTCAAGCTTAGAAATCAAGGCATATATAACAGCGTAAAAATTCTCGTGCCTTTTTAAAAATATTTTTTTTTCGTCTTCTGATAACGGCGTTTTGTAAATTTTCTTGCCCCAGGCATATTCATAAATACAACTATCAGCATTCCGGTTTAAATCATATTCATAACGTGAATCATAAACAATAATCCTGATGGGAAAAGGAAGAATAAACGTTCCTGTTAACGGGTCCTCCTCGTTCCAACGTTCAAATTTAGAGAGAATAAGTTTATCCTTAACCTGAAAAAGAAAATTCCCGCCGTTATGAATTGCCGCACACACAAAAGGAACGTATTTTTCAATTGTTATACTAAACTCTTCGTTTTTAGATACTGCGCTAAAAATCTCCTTATTATTTATTTTTTCAATAATTTCATGTAT
>CAYUYT010000315.1:0-3531 GCA_964449345.1 uncultured Spirochaetia bacterium
ACTGGCCTACATTCAACCGGAAAGGGTGGCCTAGTTTAAGCCGGAATATGCAATTTACGTCTTGATGTCACTATTCGCGATGTTGACCCCTTTTTCTATTTAATTTACACATTTAATGAAAAATACCAACTTAATTATTGCATAAGAAATACAAGTTTCAATGAGGCGATACACTAATGACTATTAAAAAATGTTAAGAACGCGTTCCAATTATAAGAACGTTATCAACATTAAACTCTTTATTACTGCTTACAATATTTGTAGCTGATGAAAGCAAAATTAGTTGTTAGAAAGTTTTTTATACAATTTGGGAATTCAATTTCCAAAATGTATAAAATTTCATTAAATTATAAGTATGTTTAGCAGAAAAATTTCTAATAAGATAATGGATTATTCTAAGCAATACCCGGTAATTACCATAGTTGGGCCGAGGCAGTCGGGGAAAACAACGCTTTGCAAACACCTGTTTAAAAATAAGCCTTATGTTTCACTGGAAAATCTTGATGAACGCGATTTTGCAACAGTTGACCCTAGAGGTTTCTTAAACCGGTTTCCGGACGGTGCAGTGTTAGATGAAGTTCAAAGAACTCCAAAGCTGATTTCATACATTCAGCAGATAGTAGATGATAAAAACGAAGAAGGGCTTTTCGTTTTAACGGGGTCGCATCAATTTGAAGTTATTAACTCCATAAACCAAAGTTTAGCAGGAAGAACTGCCATTGTAAAACTTCTTCCCTTTTCCATGACGGAAATAAATACCGAACTAATTAACAAAACTTTAAATGAAATCATGTTCACAGGGTTTTATCCTAGAATACACGATAAAAACTTAAACCCATCAGAAGCACTATCTTTCTACATCAGCACTTACATTGAAAGAGACGTTAGGGATATAATTAATATAAAAGACCTTTCAACTTTTGACAGATTTCTAAAGCTCTGTGCAGGGAGAACAGGCCAAATAATAAACTATTCCAGCTTAGGAAATGATTGCGGCGTTAATCATAAAACCGTAAAAAACTGGCTGTCCATTTTAGAAGCGAGTTTTGTTATTAAACTACTTCAGCCTTACTATAAAAATTTTAACAAACGCCTTATAAAATCTCCTAAACTTTATTTCATAGATACAGGATTGTGCTGCAATTTATTGAGTATTCAGGAGTCTAAACAAATTGAATCTCACCCTCTAAGAGGAGCAATATTTGAAAACCTCATTATTAGTGAAATGCTTAAAACGCGTTATAATAAAGTTAAAGACGACAATTTGTATTATTTTAGGGATAATTTAGGCAACGAAGTAGATTTGATTATGGACTACGGAAACACTGTTGAACAAATTGAGATAAAATCCGGACAAACTGTGAATAAAGACTATTTCAAGGGGATAAACTATTTTAAAAAGCTTAACCCTGAAATTAAAAACTCGTACATATATTACGGAGGGTTTGAGTCATACGAACGACAAGGGATGAATATAAAAAGCTGGCGAGATTTATACGACAACACCCTTACCTAATTTCAGTTTGAAACAATTTAAATTTGATTGTCTAAATTTATTATAGATAATTTATAAACGTGCCATAATAATTACCTCTAAATTTCATGCATTCTGGGAGTTGAATTCCCAAAATGCATAGAATTTCATTTAAAAAAACATGAGCCGATTATAGAAATTTTTAACGCAAAAAAACTTACGCTACTATCTAAAAGGCAATTCGCTGTGGTCTGCTAAAACGTGTTCACTTTTTACTAAATTAACGAGAAGAGCTAAGTCATCCATATTATCTAAAGTAAAGTAAAGCTCATGAATTTTACCGCTAGCAACGCGTTCAAGGAATTTGTTTCCTCTGAGGTCAATTTCACGCAAATTTTTTAGTTCTAATATTTCATCAGGAATTTTCCGAATATCGTTGTTTTTTAAATCGAGAAACCTAACGCTTTTTAATAACTTTATTTCCGTTATACCTTTATTGCTAAGGCAAATTTCGTCTCTCTCTAGAATTTGTATGTATTTATAAAGATGATTCATGTAAAGAGCAATGATATCTGTCTCATAATTCTGCAGAAAGCTCATTATACGTTTATTTATGCGCATTTCATTATCATTTGAATTATTACTATTATGGATTTCATCCTGTAATTCAACTTGTATATCTATTTCTTTAATATCTATTTTATTATCAGAAATGAAAATGGAATCAATAATACTTAAGCCGTTAAGGTTTTGTGCATTAATTAGTTTCATTATGAAATCTTTAATTTGTTCATCATTACCAAGGTAGCTTAAGTCTATATTTGAAATTAAAGAACATTCATCTTTAAAATGCCTGTATTCGATTCCAAGGCGTTTTTCTACTTTTTTCCTTAAATTATCATAAATCAAGCCCATTTTATTACCCGTTAATCTTACCCGCCATAAATTCTGAAGTTTGAACAATTCAAAAGGTAAATCATCTATTTTGTTATTACTTAAGTCTAATTCAAACAGGTTTCCAAGCCCGCTTATCCATTGAGGAAGTTTATTAATCTTATTATTAGAAATGTCTAAAACATGGAGCTTTGTAAAATTTTTAATAACAACGGGAAATTCATTAAAGCCGTTATCAGAAAGGCGCAAATCAGTTAAAGACTTTAAATACCGCATTTCTGAAGGTAATCCCGAGAGCTTATTTTCATTTAAATTTAACCCTTCAAGTGAAACCAATTTTTTAATATTACCGTTAACGTTTTCAATTTTATTTTGGTTCATAGATAAACGCTTTAAATTCTTCAAAGCAAATATTTGCCCCGGAATCTCAGTAAACCCGTTTCTATTAATTTCAATTTCTTCAAGATTAATTAATTTACTCACACTTTCAGGAATTTCCGTCAACGCATTTCCCGTTAAATTTAAATATTTCAAGTTAACGAGTTTCCCGAAATCACCGGAAATAGAACTAAATTTGTTTTGTGCAAGGTATAGTTCCTCAAGGTTTTTAAGCATAAAAAGCCCCCGGGGTAAATTTTCCAGTTTGTTATACGTTAAAACGAGTTTTTTTAAACATTGCAATTTTCCTAATTCTTCAGGTAAACGCGTTATTTTATTAGCGCCTAAAATTAATTCTTCCAAATTAGTAAGCATTCCAATCCCGCTGTCAATTTTTTCCAAATTAGTATAAGTTATGTATAATTTTTTAAGTGTTTTTAAGGAATATAACTTAACCGGAATTTCTCTTATATCGCTTTGACATATTTCCAGATGATATAAATTTTGCAATTCAAATAACTCATCAGGAATTGCACCGGCTTTATTTAAGCTCAATTTTAGTTTTTCAACATAAACAAGCTTTGTCAAAAAATTAATGAATAACTTTACACTTTTTTCCGGATAATCTAAAGAAACGGCTAAAGATTTATGCTTTTGTTCGTTTAACCAGCGTAATATTATTTTTTGATATTTAAACTTAGGAAACGTATTAGCCCTGCCTTTTATTTCCTTTAACCCTAATAATTCATGAAAAAAAAATCGCATTCTCTTAATCATTATGCTAT
>CAYUYT010000316.1:0-3520 GCA_964449345.1 uncultured Spirochaetia bacterium
ATAACGCTATTCATGCTTGTTTTAATAAATATTTCAGGTAAGCCCTGAAATTGTTTTTTTATAATCTTTTTAAGTGTGAAAAAGTATTCCCGTTTAAATAATGGGTGATTTCCTGCATAGATATAATTTAATAATTTTTTTTTGTTTTTAATTACAACGGGTATTTTAATAAACAATACGTTTCTAATAATCGAGCAAATTTTCAGAAAATCCACATAATCATCAATTTTTTCTATTTGTTGATATTTAAATAGCTCCCGCGTTCCGTATCCCATCTTGCTTTGAAAACCAACCAAATATTTTTTTATATATTGAGTAAAAATTACGTTTTTTGTACCCGGGAATTCGTTTCTAACCTCTTTATGCAATATAATTTTATTGTAAAAATCAAGAATTAATTCTTCAGGAATTTTTTGCAAATCGGGATTAAATAATTCAATTACGTTAAAGTTGATACATTTTTTGAAATATTCTATTGAAGGGCTAATATTTTCAACAATGTAATCCCTTAATGCCGTTAAAAATAATGCTCTGATTTTATTGAAATCTACGCCCTGAAACATATTATATTTTGCAAAAAGTGATTTAAATTTATTTTGATTTTTTAAAAATAATTTTATAATTTGATCTTCTTTTTCCGTTAGCGTAGTATCATTGATTCCTTTAAGAACGGGTAATTTTTCTATAAATTTAAGCATTTTTGAATATTCGTGTTTAGTATCTATTTTTTTCATTATTTGCCCCGAAACTTTTATTAATCATATACTTTTATAATAAAAAGTAAATAATTTTTTCTAATTATAAAATATTCAAAAGGCATTTTTATTCCGATATTATAATTAAATATTGCTAAAGGGATTTTGTTTTGAAAATTCTTTCTTTTATAATCATATTAATATTTTGTATTTTTATTAATAGCGCGTTTACTAAATTTTATGATATTAAAGAAATTTTAAGAAACAGCAACCTATTAGAAGAAGAACAAAAAAAGAAAGTTAGTATTAAAATTAATAAAAAAATAAAAAAAAAGATAAACCCGTTATATGGATTTTGGCAATCAGTTGAGCCAGAGGATAATTACGTTCTAGAATTTAAAAAAAACGGGAACGTGTTTTTTACGGATTATAGGCATAAAATTGAAATAACAAAAAAAGGCGAGTTTAAGTTTATAAAATTTAACGGGCTGCCAATGTTAACGATAAAATTCCCTGAAAAGAAAAAATATATCCGTGTATATTATAATAAGAAAAAAAGGATAATAATAAGCGGAAAAAATATATTTAAACCGCGTTTTGAATTATGGGGATTATGGGAAATGGAAAAGAATAATTTAAAAATAAAACTAAAAATTGAAAACTTCTTACGGTTTACTGAAACTATTATTAAGGAAAATGATATTAAACAAAGAAAAGGATACTGCGAAATAAAGAAAATTCGCGGGATTAAGTATTTAAAACTGAACTATGATTCCTCAATACCCGGACAATTATATTTTAAATTCGATAAAGCATATAATGTAATTTTATTGGATTATAAAAACAGAATTTTTAAGCAAACTTCTCTTTATTAAAGCATAATATACTAACGTAAAAAAACAAATTGTACGAAAATTTATAAACGGAGATTATAAAATGAAAAAAATAATTTTAGCAATATTTATTTTAATTAGCATAAATTTATATTCAAATGAAATTACAAAAAGACAAATATTAGGACGCTGGTTTATGAAAAAAGGGGAAATTAAACTGATTATTAATTTCAATAAACAAGGCGTTTTTTTACAAAAAGTGATTAACCCGTCAAGGTCAAGGGCAAATGTTATGAAAAGAACGGGTAAATGGAAACTTATTGATAATCACGTTGTTTTGATGTACTCATATCGAAAACAAAGAAAAAAATTTATTTTTAAAATAAAGATGATTAACGGAAAAACAATTCTCGTTCAAAATGATTACAGAATGTATTTGAGGAAACAGAACACATAAAGGAGAAAAAATTGAAACTTAGTTTAAATATACTATTAATTTGCTTAATTTCATTCGCACAACTATACGGGGAAAAATCAAATTATCAACCAATAAACGGAACGTGGGCGAGGAAAACATATATTAAATACGGTAAATATTTACCTATGGGTAAAGAATCTGAAACTCTGGCAATTAACTTTAGGCGCAATTTAAAATTCACTGAAACGTATTCCTTTCATGGATTGATTAAAAACCGTATGGGTAAATATAAAGTATATCCCACGCAGTCAGGGACGAAAATGGTAATGATATATAAAAATGGAGTAAAAGTTACGTTTGCTTTTAATATTGAAAAAAATACGTTATGGATCGCAGGGGTAAAATATATAAAACAACCGCAACTTGAAGGAAAATGGTCGAGTTTATCAGATAAACCCGGTAATTTTAAATTGCAAATCAATAACGATAAAACGTTTGTTTTATTCAATACGAGAATCCGGCATAAAGGCAAATGGCTATTTTCTCATACAAAAAATCATAAAAAAATATTGACACTGAATTATAACAAGGGATACATCAAACAATTTGTTGTAATTAAAATAAACAAAAAATACGTTCTTAAAACAATTGGTAAAAAAATAATCTACAAAAAATACAAATAGTTTTTTTAAGCTTTCAATATGGTCTAAAGTATATTATAATGGATATAGTTAGATTTAGGGAGTTATTATGAAAAAAACGAGTTTATATTTATTTACCTGTATAATTTTTTCTTTTATATTTTCATTGTCAATTTTTAGCGAGAACACCCCTTTTGTTGGCAAATGGATGGCAAAAAAAAGCAACGGCACAAAAATTATTTTTAGTTTGAGACCCGGCGGCGTTTTTTATAAAACAATTATTTCTAAAAGTGCTTCAGGCAGGTTAAGAATAAACCGCAGGGCAGGAGTAGGCAAATGGAATTTATATCTTAAATACATTTTGTTAAGTTATTCTGCTTCATCGAAAAAAGAGTTGCTTTACATAAACGTGAAAACAAGTAATAATATTACATTGACTATGGGGAACTTAACCTTTAATAAAGTTAAATGAAATTGCTATTTATTAATTTAATTTTACCGAATTTATATTTTCAACGGGTAATTAATCATCCATATTACTGTAATCAGAACGGTCAATTTTAAATTCAGAAATTGTTTGAAAATTTTCAATTTCAATCAAAACCAGATACCTTTTCCCGCCGAACCTTTTCAACAAGAGGCTGTCAAATTGTAAAGCATGTTTATTTTCAATAATCAATTCCAATGATTCCTCTTTGCTTAATTTTTCAGAATTAAACACGTTTTTTACCGTTGCTTTTGCTTTAATCAAACCGTTGCCGTTATTTTCTAGAAAATATAAGGTATGTCCTTTATTCACTATGCCATAAGGTATTTTTCTTCCCATAGATTTCCGCAAATATTTACAGATTTTTAAATAATTGAGGTATTCGTTACAACCCTATGTGTCAGCGTAGTTGTCGCCTCCATAAAAATATTTTTATGGAGGAAAAA
>CAYUYT010000317.1:0-3519 GCA_964449345.1 uncultured Spirochaetia bacterium
CGGTTGCTTAATTCATGAATTCTACGTGCTATCAATTCTTTGCCCGTTCCTGATTCGCCCTGAATAAGTACAGTGCAATCCGTTGGTGCGATATTATCAATGAGTTTAAGTATTTTTTTTATTTCAGGACTTTGCCCGATAATTCCTCCGTCAGATGAATTATATTCCAATTTTTCAACTACAGCATGCAAAGAGCGATTTTCTTCTTTTAAAACTTTTCGCTCATAAGCGTGTTTAACCGTAATCATTAATTCGTCAAGGTCGCAAGGTTTGGACAAATAGTCGAACGCGCCTAGTTTTAAAGTATCACGCGCCGTTTTCACAGTACCATAACCCGTTAACATTATAACTTCGATTTCCGGGTTAATTTTTTTAATTTCTTCTAATGCCTGAATCCCGTTCATTCCCTTCATATTAATATCGAGAATTATGACATCAACATCATTTTTGTTTAAAAAATATAAAGCATCGTTTGCGTTAAATACCGCAGAGGCGTTTTCTCCTGCCCGTAAAAAATTTTCGCTTAAAACTTCAGCAAATGTTTTTTCATCATCCACAATTAATATATTCAACTGCGGCTCCCTATAAATTGTTTTTCATTATCAACATCTTTTGTATTTATTCCCTGAACAGGCAAGAATACGGTAACAACGGTATATTCTCCCTTTTTACTTTTAAAAGTTATTTCCCCTCCGTGTAAATCCACAATTTCTTTTGATATGGATAGGCCCAATCCGGTCCCAAGTCCGGTATCTTTTGTTGTAAAAAAAGGGTCAAAAACGCTTTTTATATATTTTTCTGCAATGCCCGTTCCGTTATCTTTTATTTGAATTATTATTTTATCCCTTTTTCTATCAAATTTAATTCTGATTTTCCCATTTTCTTTTTTGGCTTTAATTGCATCAAAAGCATTAGATAAAATATTAACGAAGAGTTGCTTTAATTTGTTTGGGTCCCCGTTATACAACCCGATTTTTTTTGTCGGTGCAATTTCAACATTTTGACTTTCTTTTTCAACCTGATGAATTGTAAGTTCAAGAGCTTCTTTAACAAGTTCGAATAAATTAACCGGCATAATTTTCATATCATACTGCCGTGAATAATCAAGGAGATTGTCAATAATATTTTTACACCGGAATGCTTGTTCCGTTATTATATTCAAATAACGGGTAAAAACGGGTTCATTTTTTAAGTTTTCCGATTCATGCCCAACCACTTGCAAAAGAGATTGTGCGCACGCCGTAATACTTGCAATCGGGTTATTTATTTCGTGAGCAACGCCAGCGGCAATTTTACCAATAGTAGCGAGTTTTTCCGCATGGCTCATTTGCTGCTGTAATTTTTTTTGTTGTGATGTATCAAAACCTATAATTAAAAAACCGATACGCGTTCCTGCATCTTCACGCAGTTCATAGGCATCAAGTGAAATTGGAACGCTTTCGCCGGATTTAGCTTTCCATTTAATCTCAATAGTTTTTTCACCTAATCCTGAAGAATTGATAATGTGCTTTTTTAATATTAAAAAATCTCTATTATAGAAAAATTGACTCAAATGTTTGTCTTGAAAAATATAATCTTTTTTATATCCCAAGATTCTCTTTGCACCATCATTAACAGTACGTATTATAAAATCCCTGTCTATAATCATAATAATATTGTGAATAGCCGTATGTAAAATGTATTTTGGTAAATCGAGTTTATTTGCAATTTTTCCTTTTATGCTTTCTTTTATAAGATTTTTAACGTTGCGGAAATATGTATGGGTTCGTATTCTTTCAAATGCTTTTTTTATATAAATTAGAAGAAGAAGCGGGTCAATAGGTTTTTCTAAAAAATTAAAAGCGCCTGCATTAAAAGCGTTAACTATGCCCTTTCTGTCGCCTGATTTAATCAATAAAATAGTTTCAATTCCGTAATTGATGTCTTTTATTTTTTTTATCAAATTCTCGGTTTTTAATTCAATATAATCCGTATCTATAATTACAACGAAAATATCTTTATTTTCCCTAATAATTTTAAGTACGCCGGCGATATCGGATTCAAAAAAAAGATAATACCCGTTGCCCTCTAAATGTTCTCTGATTTGCCTTATTATGTTATTATCTTGCTCAATAACAAGAATTTTATCTGTAGCCATTTTAAAAAAATAATACTTTTTAAACAAAGTGAAAATATTTTAATTAATAGAAATTGTATTTTTGAAAGGTGAAATTTATGAAATGGGATGGACAAAAAGATGATAGATTCTAAAAACGCCTCTGTCAAAATATCGATGTAAAGATATTATAAACGGATAATTGCCAACGCGTTTTTGAATAAATTTATGTTTATGAAAATTGTTGATAAAAGCTTGTATCGGATTTTGCGTATTAGGACCGACCACGATTATATTTATAAAAAAAGTATCAAAATCACTAATAAAATTATGTGCATTATCCATTAAAGAAAAAATACTTTCCGCTTGATTTAATTCGCTAAAATTAATTTTAACCTCTTCGATTCCCGTTGATTTTCTCTTTGCTATCAAATCAAAATCTTTATGCGAAGAAGTTTCTATATGATATTTCATCGAAAGCCCGGTTTTAAAAAAGGTTTTCAATTTTTCATTAACCAAAATACGGTCATAATCGGAATTCTCAATAAGCCCGAATGATTTTCGTTCATGAATATAACGGACAATGTTTAAAAAATCAAAAACAGTTTCCTCTTCAAATTGCAAGCCGTCTAAATACGAAAGCTTTACCGGCGCTTCATTTAAAAAATCCGTAAAAGAATCGGGTAAAGTATATGTATCTGTTTTAGCGTAAGGCGTAACTTTGGCTTCCTGCGATTGACCTGGAATTTCATTAGTTATTTTTTCACTTTCTTCATCTTTGTATATTATTTTATCGGGCTGTGCTTCAAGATTTTCACCGTCGCCTGCGGTATCATCTAAAATAATGTCTTTGTCTGGTTTCGGTTCTCGTTCTTCTTTACTTTTTTCATCAGCAAAAATTTCTTTTTTATCTTCAACAAAATCTTCATCTTCTATATCTAATTCTATTTCAAGTTCAACCTCATCATCAGGATTTTTTTCATGCTTACTTTCCAGAGATTTTTCCGTTTGAATATCTGTGCTTTCTTCAACGGTTAATTGTTCATCAGGTTTTTCATCATCACATTCTTCAACGTGAGTTTTTAAAAATTTTTCATCAGTATCAGATAAATTTTCTTCAATCTCAAGAGCATTTTCATCATCCTCAATAAATCTTCCTTCAAGTTTATTCATAAACGGAAGCTGTTCATCCGATTTAGAGCTATGAATAGCGCTATCTATTTCTTCTTTATTTTCACTTACGACTTGCGGCGGAATATCCCGTTGCTCTGCTGTTGGCGTTTCCTCATCTTCAATTTCAAGCTCTTCTTCAATAAAGTTTTCATCTTCAATAAACAAATCGTCTTCTTCAATTATTAAATCATCTTCATCAAACGCCGGCTCAAGTTCATCAACAATTTCCTCATGGACAACGTCTTCTTTAT
>CAYUYT010000318.1:0-3503 GCA_964449345.1 uncultured Spirochaetia bacterium
CCTTTGCAGATTTTGCTTTCTCATATTCTTTTTCAACCGCATCCTTTAGGTTGCGGTTCTTCTTGTTGATATAGTACGATGTATATCCTTTTACGTTGTTCATTATAGTGCTTATATCTTCGCCCATGTCCGCAATTATCAAGTGAACGTGGTCCGGAAGTATTGAGCAGGCAAGGACTTTGACCTTCATCTCTGCTGCTTTCTCGCTGATTGCTTTTGCGGCGTCTATTCTATCTTCTTCCGTCAATATAACGGGTTCTTTATTTTTCATTCTTTTGCGGGAATATTTGGTTTCAAAAGTAATATGATGAAATCTCGATAATTCTTTATGAAACACGCCGGGGTACTCCACATTCCAGTCAAACGCGTTAATGTCACGTTTTAAATTTTCTATTTCATTCTCATTTTTATCTTTAAATAATTCCGGTTGGTTTTTATCCCCGGAATTATTCTTTTCATAAATATCAGTTCCGATTAACGAGTTACCGCATTTTATATTTTCTGATAAATCCGGTAAGGGCTGCATTTGGCTATGCTTTAAAAAACTGTCGATTGTGTCTTTATTTTCATGTTCTAATAGTTTTAATAGAAGGGATACCTTTGTTACTTCCGTTGCTTGCGCGTCTATGTCCACACCGTAGATATTATTTAATAAAATCTTTCGTTTAACATCAATGGTGAGATAGTGTTCACCGGGTGAGTATTCAAAAATTAAATTACGTTTTATTGCGTTTTCACGGTTTTCTTCTTTTGTGAAATAATCCAAATGATAATCAAGTAAATAGGTGTATGCACCGATGAGAAATGACCCCGATCCGCAAGCCGGGTCTAATATTTTCAATTTTTCAATTTGTTTGGGTGTTTTATTTTTAATTTTTTCTCCCGCGGTGTTTTCAACGATGTAATTTACTATATATTGAGGTGTATAATACACACCCCCGGCTTTCCTTACTTCCGGTTTTTCAGCTATTTGTGCCCTGTGTGATTGTGTGAAATAAATTGTTTTGCCTAGAAATTGCTCATAAGCCGCGCCTATTATTTCTATTGGCATAATGTTAAAACGGAACGGGCATTTTTTCGGATACGTTGAACGTATTAACCTTTTTAAAAAATCTTGTTTAAATTCCAAATTTTGAATTAGCCCTGATTTTTTAAATAAACCGCTGTTATATTTTTCTTCAGCTTTTTCAAAAACTTTATAAAGCGCTTTTTGCACATGGTCTTGGCTGGCGCAATCCAGTAAAGTTTGATAATCTTCCGCTCCTCTATCTTCGGCTATCCTTAAAAAAAGCAGCCTGTCTATCAATTTTTGCACAGCCTCGTTAAGTTCGTAAATAGTTAAATCTTTATTTCTGTTTGCTAGTTCACGGGCAAGGTCTAACCGCCAGTTATCAAGCATGTTTAAAAAAGCTCTGTCAATATCAATAGTACCCTTGGGCTTTTTTACTTCGCTTTCATATTTTTCTAAACTACCATTGGCTACCGCTTCTTTTGAAAACGTGTTATATATCCATTCGATTTTGTCTTTTTCCAAATAATCTTCAAATGTAAAATATTTAATTCTTCCTACGTTTGCCGGGTCTTTTTCATTTGGTTCAAGCCTTGTATCGTAAACAGCAAATTCTTCAAAATCCGTTAATATGCCTAAAGGTGTTTTACCCGAAAAACCATAGCTTCTAATTTGAAACGCCGAATCAATATCAGTTTCAATATCTATGGAAGGCCTTTTTGCTTCAACGTAAAATTTTATCTTTTGTCCGTATTTAAAAGCATAGTCAGGTTTTTTAGTTACCTTTTTCGTTTTTACACTTGCTTCAAACTCTACATCTCTTTGACTTGCCGGTATATCAGCTTGTGAAATCTGCCAGCCTAAAACTTCAAAAAATTTGTTTATGTAGGTTATTTTAGTATTCTCTTCATCGATTATTTTGTAATTTTTTTTACCTTTAGTTTCTTCTTTGAAATCTTCAACCAATTTTTTCAATTTTTCCATTAATTTTGCTCCCCTGTGTCTTGGTTTTCTGTAAAACCTATTTGCCTTTTTTTAGGTATTTCTATGTTTTTCATGTCTTGTATTATTTCAAATATCTTTTTAATAGCGGTTTGGTGATTGTCCAAACGGCGGGTTAATTCTTTTTCGATGTGTTCAATTTTTAAAGCTAGCTCTTTATTCGTATCTATTAATTGTCTTAATTGAACGAATGCCCTCATGATAGCGATATTAACTTGAATAGCTCTATCACTATTTAAAACGCTTGATAACATTGCAACGCCTTGTTCTGTGAAGACATTCGGTAAATAGTTACGTGCTTTGAGTTTAAAGGTCGCATTTTGCGACCTCAAGTCTTCAAATTCTTTTTTAGTAAGTTTAAACATAAAGTCTTTAGGAAAACGTTTAGCGTTTCTTTTTACTTGCTCATTTAATCTTTTTGTTTCAACGCCGTATAAGTCCGCTAAATCAACGTCCAGCATAACTTTTACACCGCGAATAATATATATTTTTTCGCTTATGGTTTGCGTTGTTAGTTTATCAATATCCATTATTTTAATTCCTGTTTAGTTTTTTACTCCGTTAATTTATTCTAATGCTTCAACCATCCGTAAATAGTCTTTAGTTGTTTCGTAAACCATTTGAGAAATAAAATTATAAAAGTCCGTATAATCGCCTTTGTTGGCCTTTGATATGGCCGTTATATAATCCGTTCTTAAAACGGGCGGTATAACTGCGATATTATAACCGGATTGTAATAAAGCTAAATTCATTATTAATCTAGCCGTTCTGCCGTTACCGTCAATAAAAGGGTGTATCGTTGCTATTTCTGCATGTAACCGCGCGGAATACTCAACGGGGTGTAATTCCTTTTTAAATTGCGGTATCCTGTTAATTAAATCATTCATTAATTCGTTTATCTGTTCCGGTGTCGGCGGTATGTGTTCGGCGTCCTGAATAAATACTTTGACTTTACGATACTTTCCGGCGTTTTTTTTATCAATCCGGTAATAAAACGTGTTATGTATTTTTTTTATGTCGGTTTCCGTTACCGTGTCCTTTTTAGCCAGTTTAAAAATATAGTCGTATGCTTCACTATGTCCGATTGCTTCAAGGTGATGTTTTAAGGGTTTGCCGTTTATGGTTATCCCATCTTGAATTACTATCTTTGTTTCGATTTCGCTTAACGTGTTATATTCAAGGGCGTTTGTTGTGTAAGTTAAATTTATTCTAAAGTATTCTTTTAACTCGTTTAAAATATGTTTTTTAAAAGGCCGATGTTTTTCTAAATCTTGCTGTAATTTGTCTATGTCTTTAACACGGTTTTTATATTTCATTTGCTTTATCCTTCATTTTCCTGTTACATAAGAATAATAATGTAACAGGAAAATTTTTTGCATTTATTATATCAAACATGAAAAACGAATACCATTATATTTTCTTTTTATTAAATGTTTTATGTTTTAGCTACCAGACATGGTGCACATTCCCATTAGGCTAGCCTAATGGGAAA
>CAYUYT010000319.1:0-3500 GCA_964449345.1 uncultured Spirochaetia bacterium
CAATAACGTATAAAAAAATATTTTTGCTAGCTATTTTTATGAAAATATATATAAATAAATATACTGAATAAATAAAACGGAGTGTGATATGGGAGATTTGCCTGATTTTACTAAGGGTGATTGGTTAAATGATAGGTATGAAATACAAGGTTTGATAGCCCGCGGAGGCATGGGGGAGACATACTGGGCAATTGACAGGCAAACAAAAGATACCGTTGCTGTTAAAGTTCTTGACTTTGAAGAAATAAAGGAATGGAAGCAAATAGATTTATTTGAAAGAGAAATACGCGCTTTAAAAAATTTAAATCATCATAATATTCCAAAATATTTAGATAATTTTAAAACAGTGGTAAACGGTAAAACGTTTTTTGCGTTGGTTCAGGAACATATAAAGGGTAAAAACCTTTTGCAATTAATTGAACAAGGAAAACGCTTTACTTATGAACAGGTTTTGTCAATATTTGAAACATTGCTTTCTGTTTTAGATTACATTCATAATATTCAGCCTCCAATAATTCACCGTGATATTAATCCGAAAAACGTTATTTTAGATGAAACGGGCAAAGTTTATCTCGTTGATTTTGGCGCTGCGGGTAGTGTTACAAAGGATACTGTTTCAGCAGGCAGTACTTTTATCGGAACTGTTGGGTATATGCCGCCTGAACAAATATACGGAAAAGCCGTTCCTGCTTCGGATTTGTACTCTCTTGCGTTAACAATCATTTTTTTGCTTACGGGAGTACCGCCTGAAAAACTTATTAATGAAAACAACGAGATAGCTTATCATTCTCGTGTCAATGTCCCTGATAATTTGATAATATTGCTTGATAAAATGTTAGTTCCCGAACAAACAAAGCGCGTTAGTAACGCAAATAAAGCGCTTGATTTTCTTTCGGGTAAAGTTAAAGCGCTTTCCCCTGAAATTTTTGATAGCGGTGATATTAAAGATAGTAATGCTGTATATACAATAGAGGAAAACGAAGACGGAACAAAAACGGTTTCAACTTCTCCTAATACACTTAACGGTATGCTGTATTTGTTAATAGGTATTGTCATGCTTATCGGCTTTATTATAGTTATTTCAGTAGAAAGTAGAGGAGATCGCCGCCAGCTATTCAATTTTTACGGTATTTTACTCGGTGCATTTGTTATAGGTTTTACCTGGGCAGGTATTTATAATGTAAGAACATCTGATTTATTTGAAATGTCGGGCGAAGGTTTTAAATATTACATTCGAAAGGGAAATTCGAAATCTTTATATAAAAGCATAAGTTTTGATGACTTTTTAGGAACGGAAATAGAAAAGCACCGCGGAAATAATAAGACGGGAACAACGTACACGGTTATTATTAAGGGCAAAGACGGAAATATTACTTTAGGCAGGCGTAAAAGCTTTGATTTAAACGATGCGGAAGCTTTAAAAGATAATATAGATGAATACGCTTCTGCTAAATTGCTATATTAATCTAAACGCAGTAATGTTGTCTTTTTTACACACTTGCATCTTTTATCCTACATTTTTAAAATAACTTAAAAATACTAATTTATTTATATAATTGAAATTAGAGCTTTACAATAAGGCACACTTTTTGCATATTTATTTTATGATATTTTTTAGTATGTCAGGAGTTAATATGAAAGTTAAATTAATGGTCGTTTTTGCCGTTGTATTGTTTTTGTGTAATTTTGCAGGGGCTTATAAATATAAAGAAAACGAAAAAGAGTTTATTGAAAAGTACAAAGAAACAGAGCATACGGAATCTAGAATTTTTTTAATTAGAAAATTAACAGCAATGAAAAGCGTAAAAGGGTTAAAAATGTTTATCGATGAACTTTGTTTCCCCTCTAAAGACAAAACCCCTTCGGGCAATACAGAGTATTCAACGGGGGCGTATAATAAGGTTAGAATGTATATTGCTTTTTATCTGCGGTATTATAAAGATATACCAAAGGAACATTTGACTTATGGATTTCAGGCAGTAAGAAAGCTCGTTGACCGGGATAAAGATATGCAAATAGTTATTAATGCAATGGTTTCCCTTTCCTATTGGGCTAAATATTTAGGAAAAGATCATAAAGCTTTAATGCTAAATAGCCTGTCTAAAAAAATCAGCAAAGTTGAAAAGAAAAACAAGCGAATGGTATGGACTATCGTGAAGTGCCTTGAGGTTTTAAGCCCTGCTGAAGAAGCTATACGCCTTGCAGAAAGAATGCGTAATATGGGTTTTGACCCCGTTGCAGAAGAGAGAATTAAAAAAATATTATCAAGGCGGTAATAATTAGAAGACTATGAAAAAGCAAATTAAATTTTGTTTACTTATAGAGCCGTGATTTGTACTGAACGTTTATATGCGTTTCGTACAAGGATTACTAATTATTTTACCGAATTTGATTTTTGATTTAAAGCAAACCGGATCACGGTTCTGATTTTTATTTTACCCTTCCTTTAAGTTAATATTTATAAAAATAGTTATTCATGCCCGGAATTCTTGCGTTTTATAGTTAATTCAACGTGTTAAACGTTCAAATTTTAATACTTACCATACTAATTTATTTATTGTTTTGGTTTTCTATGGTAATTTTTGCTTTTTTTATAAACATTATTGTTCTAAATACGGCCTATTGTGGTAATTTTTGCGCATAGTGTCGGATTTTTAGCCCGTTTTGCCGGTAATGCTTGTTTTGCTCATTTTGTAATTGCTTGTTATTTGGCAAGTTACATATGTGTATGCTTGGAACGGTTATTGCATATATTATAATAGTAAGTTAAATGCCCGATAAGGAGGCAATTATGGAAATCATAATTTTTCTATCGCTATTAGGAATATCCGCAACGGGGTTTTTTTATGGAATCATAACCACGCAGATACAGTTAAAAAAGCGATTGCTCGCAAGGTATGTATCAACCAGGGATTTGGGGGAAAAACTGGATTTAATACAATCTTTAACAGAATTAAAAAGTAAGAAAGCCCTCAAAATTTTTATTAATGAACTCTGCAATCAAGTCCCTATTTTTTTAGCGGCTTATTATGATGAAGGAACTTCGGATGTGGTAAGAGAAAAAATAGCAGAAAATTTAAGGAAATACGCATGGGTGAATAAAAACGCGTTGAGTATATATTTTAACGCTTTACGTAAACTCGTTGTAAGGGAAGAGAATACTGATGTTCTTAGCGCTTGCATAGACACTTTGGCTGCTTGGGCAAAAAGACTCGGTCATGAAGAGAAAAAACTCCTTGCTGTTACAATTAAATACCGTCTTGGAATAGAGGATAGGGCACACAAGCTCGTTTTTATTCATATGATACGGGCATTGCTAACAATAAAAATGGAAGCACTCGCCGAGCATGTTTTAAAAAACGCCTTGTTTATGGGAGCAGGCAAAGAATTGGAAAGTGAAATTCGTAAAGCCATTGCCCTTTAAATAATAAGCAATTGTTCCAAATTTTATATTTTTTTGTGATTACAGGATTTTTTTTGTATTTTTTTTGTATTTTTTT
>CAYUYT010000320.1:0-1855 GCA_964449345.1 uncultured Spirochaetia bacterium
AAGTAAATGTATAGTCTAATTATTTCTCTTATTAATACAATTTTAAATATTGTTATTGCACTATCCGGTTTATTTTTGCTTATAATTGCTTGTTATCAATTAAAAAATTTAGCTAAATCTAATGAGCTGGGAATAATTCTCGATATAGAAAAAGAATTAAATGAGAGAAAATCGCAAATGGATGAAATTATATCAAAAATTAGAATTGAAGGTGCTAAAACAAATCCTAACCATGAAATAATTGAAATTTATGATCACGATTTAAAAGCAGCAAAAGAAAACTATTTCAATGCTTTAGATAGATTATCTTTTTGCAATACTAAAGAAATATCTTCCTGAAAGAAATTGCAAATCTGAGTATCTTGATTTAGTTAAAGATTCTGTAAGGAATAATGAATTCCTTTTTGGACCTGCTACTTACTATAAGAATATTAAAGAATTATATGAAAAATGGAATTAAAAAATTTACAATTCCAAGATTTCAGTAGTTCAATCTTTATTTTTTATAAAGTCCTTTTTCATAAGCTTTGCCCATCCCTAATCTTTGCTTAACGGGCGGATGGGTATAAAAAAGTATTTTATAAATCAAATTCGGAGAATAGTTTGCATAACGGTGTTGGGAAGAGAGTTTTATTTCGCTAGACATATAAGCCTTCGGGTTATTAGTTAATTTTAAACTCGTTATATCTGCATCCCTTTCCATTCTTCTGGATACTGAATTAATAAAAGGCTTTGCAATCCAAAAACAACAAAGCAAAATTATTAAAATAACAGGAACGTGAAAAGCAGGGTCATGGTTTTTTTCTTTTAAGTAATCCATTAAGTAAGCTATTGTAAAGAAAAATGCAAATAAAACAAAAGGGTTTGCAAGGGGGTAGAGGAAAAATCCAATCCAAATGTGGTGTTTATTGTAGTGCCCTAATTCATGGGCAAGTATTGATAATATTTCGCTGTGGGTATAGTTTTTTATAAGTGTGTCATATAAAACGATTTCTTTCGTTGCGCCTATTCCCGAAACATAAGCGTTTGCAGCTTTTGTACGCTTTGACGCATCAACAATGTACATATTTTTTACTTTCACGTTGTTTTGGGATAAAAACGCGTTGATTTTCGTTTTTAATTCCCCTGAATCAAGTTTTTTAAAATCGTTAAACATAGGCGTAATAAAAACGGGAAATATCACGGTCATAATAAAGGCGAATACTGAAACAATAATCGTTGCGGTTAGGGGGAACATTTTTCTTGCTTTGCTGTAAAAGTACATCGCAGTTGACAAAATTAATGTTAGTCCAAGAGATATAATCGCTTTTGATATAAAAAAATCTTTAATAAATAACCACACCGGCGTATGAATAATACCGTATGATTTTAAGTGATAGTGTGAGATAAACGCAAGGGGCAGGGTTAAGATTCCCATAATGATAAAAGAAATAGAAAATGTATAAACAAAAGAACGTATGAATATTTTATCAATTTTCCGCGTTAATTTGTAGAACAATTCCTGTCCTAATTTTGATTTATAAATAATTAAAAGTATTCCTATATTATAAAGTAAATAAATAACTGCGATTATGACGCGTTCGTTAAAATACTTTTTTCCTGTTTGTATTTTTTCATTTGAAAAATAATTTTCAAGATTTACTTCTGCAATAGGCCTTTGCGGTTCTGAGATTAAGTAAATAGAAAAAAGAATTGCATAAATTCCTAAACAAATTAGTAGTACAAAAGTAACGCGTTTTTTTATTTTTCCCATAATTACTCCGTAGTAATAATAATAAAAAAATTATCAGCTATAAAGGTTAATATTAGATTTTGCTTGCAATAAATTTTAAATATATTTATTAAAAAAAAATGC
>CAYUYT010000320.1:1865-3452 GCA_964449345.1 uncultured Spirochaetia bacterium
AGCCCAACCAAAACAAAAAACAAAAATTGTTGCGGGACCACAGTGTTGAAATGGAGTCATTCACCAAATCATAAAAAAATGCTTTTAATAATCCCTTGTAAAATTATTTATATTTTGTTAAAATTAGTATAATAATTTTTTTTATTGATTTTTCTTTATTATATTATGCAAATAGTCGGATTTAAACAGGAGAATAAAATGGGTGTTAAAATAGACGAGATTAACGGCATACCTTTGGTTAAAATTGACGAAGATTTTGATATTACAAACGCAGGCGAAGTTAAAGCTATTTTAAACGAATACATTGAAGATAAGCAAACTAAAAAACTAATAATTGATTTATCAAAAGTGGATTTTATTGACAGTACGGCTATAGGCGTTATTGTGAAAAGTTCGCTTTTAATGCTTAACAAATATAAAGGTAAACTCGTTTTAATTAACGTTCAGGAAGCTTTGCAGGATTTCTTTTCTAAATCTAACCTCGATAAATTCATTGAAATCTTTGATAACCTTGAGCAAGCGCTTAATTTTTTAGAATCGAATTAAGTAGTACTTTAAAATAAAAGTAATTTTTTTATTAAAATTTAATTGATTTAATGAAAAAGTTATAATAATAAGTTAAATTTAGAGAAGATTTTTTTTGCAAAATATTTGTTAATATTGAAAGTAAGGCATTTATGAAATATGAAATTATTAAAGATATGTATGAGGCCCTTGAAAAAGACGAATTAAAACGCGTTCCCGCTGTAAAACGCCTTTTTAAACTAACGAAAAACTATTTTGCTCTGTGAAAAGATATGTCTAAAAAAAATCAAAAGAAATTTAAGAAATGGCAGAAGAACATGAAAGAAGTAGTTCATGAACTCGATTTGAATGTTTCTAAAGACGCTTTTAATAACCTTGACGGATACTGGCTTTTATTTCACGTTCTAAAAGAACTCGGTCAAAAAAGACAGGAAATCCTTGACTCTTGCGAAGATAACGAGGAATAAATTTCCTTGTTTACAAAAATAATTTTATAAAAACTTAATCAGGTTTTGCAGAAACCTAATTTCGTGATTTGATGAAATCACCCGGCTCTATTGAATTTAAATATAGTTTAGGAAATGTTTCAAAAAACAGCAATAATGAAGTAAAAAATATTTTAATTATGGTAAACATAGGGCTTTTATTCGGCTTATAAAACCGGATACGCTTTAATAAAACCGCTTGTTTTTAGGGCGGTTTTTTTTATTTATTACTTTTCTTTTTTTGTATTAATGTTAAAATAATTATTAATAATTTTTTTCAGGGAGCGGATATGCGGAAAATTATTACCGTGTTCGTTTTAATATTTTTACTTGGATTAATAAACAACGCTTTTACACAAGACAGCGAACCCGTTACCACTATAAATACAACGCCTTCGGGTATTCCCCCTGTTCAAATGGCTGAAAACGCAAATACGTTTATTGGTGTCAAATTCGGAGCAGGAGCAACGTATATTTTCGCAAACCATGACGACCCTAATGATTATTATCCTGCTTTTTGGATGCATGGGGGAACGGATTTTAAATATTACTTTTCCAAAAATGCGGGTATCAAATT
>CAYUYT010000321.1:0-3389 GCA_964449345.1 uncultured Spirochaetia bacterium
AAATATAATATATTCTTCCAAAAGAAATCTTGATTTAATACTATCTAATTTAATCGGTAACGCAATTAAATTTACTGAATCCGGAAATATTGAAATCAAAGTTGAAAAAAAGCAAGGAGAATATTTGTTCTTTGTTTCTGATACAGGCATAGGCATTGCCAAGGAAATGTATGAAAAAATTTTTAATGATTTTATGAAAGTTGAAACAGGTTTAATCCGAAATTATCAAGGTATAGGTCTGGGGTTAAGTTTATGTAAAAATCTAGTGAATTTAATGGGGGGAAGTATTTGGATTGAAAGTGAAAAAGACAAGGGGAGTATTTTTTACTTTACACTGCCTATTCCTGATAATTACGAAGCGAAAACCGTTGAAAAGATACAAGAGAAATTCGGTAAATACAAACTTAGGCCTAAAAATAAAAATAAAATTTTAATAGCAGAAGATAACGAATTATCTGCACAGCTTTATAAAAATATACTGGATAAAAACACGAATTATGAAGTTAAACTGGCGAGCAACGGAAAACAAGCTTTAGATGATTTTATTGCTAATCCAGATTATTCTTTAATTATTTTGGATATTCAAATGCCTTTTATGAGCGGAAACGAGTGTATGCAGGAAATTAGAAAAATTGATAAAGATGTTCCGATAATTGCCGCCTCTGCTTTTATTAGCCCTGAACAAAGCAAAAAATATTCTGAATCCGGTTTCACGGAAGTTTTAATAAAGCCTATCAGTATTGAATTATTTATAAATACTGTGGATTCCTATTTAAAGTAATCTCTGAAAATTACTTTGTTTGGTTTTTCGGTTTATTTTTTATTTCAATAAAACTAACCGTTAATACTAAAATTTGCTAAAATGGAATTCGCTACGGAACGCGCGAAACTGATGAAAGACAAGAAATCTCCCGTGTTTTACTGCAAATAGTTTTCTTTCCTCTTTTAAATAAAGAGGGCAGATTTTTTTTTATACGTTGTGATTATGAATTTAAGATAGCTAGCCGTAGGGGCTTTCTCTTCTCTTCAAGTCCCCCTTTACTCGAAGAGGGATTTAGACGGATTCGACTTTCTTTAAGCCCTGTTTTATCAAAATCAAAGGGACTAAAATAGAATAAATTTCCATATTTTAACGCTAATTAGTATAAATCTAAAACTAACCCGCAATTTAAATTTTTAGCTGTTTTTGCATTTATGATTTTATTATTATATTTTAGCAATAGGAATGGTTCATGAAAGATAAAGAAGAAAAGTTTTAAAAAAAATTATTGTACCGGAAAGAAACAAAATAATTGAATATGCGTTGTCAAATTTCGTAAAAATTTCTTTTGCATAAGCTTATCCGGTTTTGTCTTTTGAAAATAACTACGGTAAAGAATTGCTAGAGTCCCTTGTGGATGACAGTATATTTTAGCCATGAGGGTATGGTTTATTACGCCCTTAAAAGGGCTAGGGATATTAACCAACGCAATTTAACTTAAAGTTTTAAATTCATTAACTATCCTTTAATTTTATTGTAAACTATAACGGAAGCATAAAGGTAATTATGAGTCAGAAAAACGATATTTTTACTTACAAAGCAAAACCGAGATTTGAAGCTTTAAACTTTCCTCCGAGAAAAGTAGGTTTAGGTATTATTAGCGCAATTTGTTATAAGTTTTATTTTTATCCGTTAATTGCGGCTATGATTAGCGCATTATACGCTTTTATTATCCCCGTCAAATTTACATACAACGTGATTGTTTTTTACGTTATTATTGGGATTAATCTTTTATTGTTTATTCACGCTTTATATAAAACCTACCGGATTTTTGCGTTGTTTAAATACGGTTTAATAACTTATGCAGAATTAAACAATTTGAATAAAGAAAAATTATCCGATATTGATGATAAAAAAATCCGTTATCATTTTACTTTTGAGTATGAAATCAACGGACAAAAGTACATTTTAAATCACGTTACTAATAACCGTCTTGGAATTGGTGACGAGCTTCGTGAACCCGTTGTTTACAATCCTGATGATGCTGATTTCGCTTTTTTAATTGACGGTTTTAAACATGATATTAATCTTGACGAAAACGGCGATTGGCTTATGAAAAGTAAAAAACAGTATTCATTTGCATTAATTGGCTCTATTTTTTCTATAGTTTTTTTATACGCGTTTATTGTTTACGTTGCTGCTAATAATTATTTTATTTAGATTTCGTGCTTTTAGCTTCATTAAAAATTGTTGCTTTTTTAATATTTTATTGAATTAATAAATTACTGTTATTTATATTATTCTATCAATACCTGAAGTTCACAAATAAAATCTTTAATATCATCTGTATGAAAATTATTTACATAAGCAATATTGATTATAGTGTTAAGTTCGGTGTAGTTATTTTCCTGAATCCAATTTTTAATACTTTCGTATTTTTTCCATAAATTATTAGGTCCGCCTTTATATATCATCGTTGCATAATATCCGCCCTGAATTTTTTTTACAGATTTGATATTATGTGAATTTTCCGATATTACAATTTTGCTAAAATCAACGTATTCGTTGTGTTCCTTGTTAACCGGTTTACATGTAAAAATTAATAAAGGTGTCCATAAAGCCAGCAGGTTGTTTTCATTAATTATTTTTTCCAGTTTATTATGGGTAAAAACGTCAATACCGTTTAGATATTGCATCTTTTCTCTTACAAAAACGACTTTACGTTCTGAAATGTTTTTCAGTGTTATAATGTCTTTATCTTCAAGTTTTGCCTGTTCTATTGTACCGAATATCCCTTCAAAGTCTGTTAAGGTATTGGTTATGCTTTTTTTTATTTTTTCCAGACGCGTTATCTCTTTTTCAATTGCTTCCAATTTATCGTTGTATAATTCCTTATACGTTGGATATGTTTCGTCATTAATTAAACGCTTAATTTCATTTAAACTAAAGTTTAATTTTCTTAAATGTGAAATTAAATCAATTTTATAAATTTGGTAATGCGAATAATATCTTCTGCCTGAGGTTTTATCAACAAAATTAGGCACAACCAGGCCTATTTTATGATAATTTCGTAGCCTGTGTAATGAAATATCGCATATTTTTGATACTTTTCCTATACTTAATAATTCCATTTTATTCCTAAATTTTTAATCCAAATAGTAAAAACAACAATCAACTAAATTAAACGGATTATCGCATCCAAAGTAAAAAATTATAAAAAATTAAAATAGAATATGACAAGTTTGCAATTATAAATGAAAATTTTTCCTTTTATTTTGAATACTATTCTCCCCATTTAAAGTTTAATAGGTAGTACTATGCTAGCATCAAACACTTTTTTTTAAAAAATTTTTTTTTTTGTTTTTATTGAAAATATTAGGCATATAAGTGTAATTTAAATATTTTAATC
>CAYUYT010000322.1:0-3385 GCA_964449345.1 uncultured Spirochaetia bacterium
CTAAATTAATTCTTAATATTAGTAACACATTATTGATTGTTTCCAATCAAAAAAATCAACCCTCCACCTATACAAACCGCGTTTTTATAAATATCAAGCCATCAAGTTCTGCCTTTAAAGTTCTTTAAAAAAAATGCCTTATATTATATAAGCTTTATTTTACTTTGCACCGTTTTGTTTAAGTAGTTTAATTATATCATAACGTTTGTAATGTGCCGCAATCTTTAAAGCTGACCATCCCTGATGATTTATTACATTAACTTTAGCGCCGGCTTTTAACAGTACTTTTACAACTTGTACATATCCTGTTGAAGCATACATTAAGGCAGTAGATCCATCATTTTTCTGCATATTAACATTAGCTCCTGCATTTATAAGTAATTTCACGGCTTGTGTATGTCCGTTCTGTGAGGCCATCATTAATGCATTAAACCCTTGATTATTTTTTAGATTAACATTCGCGCCTGCATTTATTAGTAAGTTTACAATTTTTTTATGTCCATTTAATGAAGCCCCCATTAACGCAGAATAACCTTCATGATTTTTTTCGTTAACTTTAGCTTTTGCTTTTAATAATAAAGTTACGATTTTAATTTTTCCATTTAATGAAGCCCCTATTAAAACAGTATTTCCTTCATGATTCTTTTCTTCAACGTTAGCGCCTGCATTTATTAGTAAGTTTGCAATTTTTTCATGCCCATTGATACATGCACCGGCTAGAGCAGTTGCCCCGAATTTATTCGTTGCGTTTACGTTAGCGCCAGACTTTATTAGTAGAGTTACCATTTTAATATTTCCGTTTAATGAAGCATACATTAAAGCTGTTGTACCACGATGCGTTTTAGCATTAACGTCAGCTCCGTTTTGTAAAGCATTTTTTACAGCGTGTAAATTTCCGATTTTTACCGCGTTAATTAAATTGTTGTTTTCCGGTGCTTTTTCAGCATAAATGTTTGAAATGAAAAATATAAAAATAAATACTATTGATTTTTTCATAAAAACCTCACTAATTGTTAAAATTAAAAATATTTTTTGTTTCCACAAAACTTCTAATTTCTTTAAATAAATTCATTCATATATCAATTTAAACTTTTTAATATATAACACTAATTTGTGAAAAATGGTTATTTTTTTACATAATAATTTTTTTTTTAGAGACTATTGATTTTAATAACGGGTGTTAAGCCATTTTAAAATGGCGGCAGGTAAATTTCATTTTTTAGAAAGCATTTAATGTTAGATTTATTCTTCAGCTAAATTGATGAATTTTCAAGCTCCAGTTTCCAGCAAATTTTTTAGAAATTATGATTTAGAGCTTTGAGCTTTATTTTTAAAAAAAACACGATGACTAAACAATAAAACTGATGTCCCTACTTGTAAAAAAAATGGGAGAAATAAGAATTATGCTTTAATCGTTTTTACTTATAATCGAATTATTAATTTATGTATGTATTTTTTTTATTTTTGGTGTTTATATTATTAAGATATATGCTAAAATATCATAATGAAAATTATATTACGGGGTAATTATTATGAAAAAAAAATTTATAATTATAGTATTAGCGGTTATTATACCTCTATTATTATTTGCACAAGTCCGCTTAACAGATGAGGGTGATTCTAATTCAGGTAGAAACGAATCTAACAATAATTTTTCCGGTAAGAGGATCCGGCTTGCCATCCCTGCTGTTTATGGAAAAGTAAGTGATTTTGTGAACGGTTTTGCTCATGTTTGTCCTAATAAGCCGACTATTTTTTTTCTAAATTCACATCGCGCAATAAAATATTATATAAAAAATAAAATGTATAAAGTTATTATAGATAAACGAGGCAGGCGGATAAACAACGGAAAATATTACTCCGTAACTGATTTCTCAAACCACGGTTATGCGAGCGTTCGTAACATCGCGTTAAAAGGCCATAATAAGTCAGCAATTATTAACAGATACGGGAAAATATTTTTTCCTTTTAAGTATCCATTCTATCATAAAATTTACAAACGCACCGTTCCGGTAATATTTAAAAATAATTTTTGCGGATTTATGAGAAGATATGGAAACCGTTTTAAAGTTATAATGGGACCTAAATACGCTTCAGTTCAAGAATTTAGTGAAGGTTTGATCGTTGTTCAGCCTTATATTAATGTTTACACTTCTAAAGTGGGCTATGCAGATATAAACGGCAGGCTTGTAATTCCGGCTAAATATGATATGGCTGGAGAATTTTCAGAGGGTTTAGCAGCCGTAAGGGTAAAAGGAGATCGTTTATACGGCTATATAAATAAACGCGGTAAAATGGTTATAAGACCGCAATTTATAGATGCAGAGAAATTTCATCAGGGCCGTGCTCGAGTAATTGGGGGGCGTTATGGTGGTAGAACAGGTTACATTAATAAGTCCGGTAAAATTGTTATTCCAATAATTTACAGAGATGGTACAATTTTTTCAGAAGGCTATGCGGCAGTTAAAAAAAATGGCAGATATTATTTTATTAACCGCTCGGGACGAATAGTAATAAATAGAAACGGCTATTTACACGCAGGTACATTTAAAGAAGGACTTGCTTTTGCTAAACACAGTAACGGATTATACGGTTTTATTAATAAACAAGGGGAATGGGTTATTCCGCCTCAGTTTGAAGAAGCGCGGTCTTTTTCAGACGGCATGGCAGCTGTTAAAGTTAACGGTAAATGGGGGTTTATCGCGCGTCCTTAAAGTTATAGTTTTTAATTATATCAATTTTAATCCTGAGTCTGTCCCGGATGGATTACTAGAAAAATATTAACCACAAAAAACGCAGAACTAATAATGAAGATACTTATCCTGGTTTAGTAAACATCGGGTTTACTGCTACTCCCCGCTCCTGTTTAAATAAAGAGGGCGTTTTTTTTTATACGTTGTGATTATAAATTAAGATAGCTAGCCGTAGGGGCAGGTACGTTACCTGCCCGACAGCCCACAATATACAATTGACACAGATGAAAATCACCTTTCTTTTTTCTTCAAGTCCTGCTTTATCAAAATCAAAGTGATGGCAGTTCTAAATTACTTGAACCTATGATTTAAATCTTTAGTTGTCTACGGATTTATAATTTTAGTAGTATATAAACAGTTATTTGTAAACAACGGTTAGTTTAATAATAATGCTTTCCTTGTTTAAGTTTTCAGGAAAAGGCGGGAGATTTACACGAGACATTGACGTTTTAATTCTGCTTTCCGTATTAATACCGTAATCAGAAGAAACGATATTAAACGCGTTGATTCCCCCTTTTTTATTTATTTCAATAATCAAAGATAAATTCCCGGCATTAATGCCTAAATCCTGCATTCCGGTTTTGATTTTTTTCAGTAGTAGAGTCAGCTTATTGATTAGCTCTGCTATTAAA
>CAYUYT010000323.1:0-269 GCA_964449345.1 uncultured Spirochaetia bacterium
ATTATGTTTATGAATTAAAAAATACGAATGATTTATATAGGCTAGAATATTCAAGATTTAGAATAATTTTCTTCTATGGAAATAAAAATGACTTAGTTATTACTAATGCTTTTATTGAAAAAAGCAAAAAAGATTATAAAAAACAAATTGATATTGCACATAAAATGCAAAAGGGGTATTACAATGAAGTTTAAAAAATTTGAGGATTATTTAGATACTAAAGGTGATGACTATAAAAATGAGGTAGAACTATTAGCTAATATTGAAAT
>CAYUYT010000323.1:279-3382 GCA_964449345.1 uncultured Spirochaetia bacterium
TAGGATTTGAGATAAAAAAACTTAGAAAACAACAAAACCTAACTCAAAAAGAATTAGCTGATAAATTAAATGTATCTCAGCAACAAATTACTAAAATAGAAAAATCTAATGCTAAAATTCAACTCGATACTTTAAATAAAGTTATTACTGCATTAGGTAAAAAACTTACTTTACAAATTCATTAAAGCTGATACTTGTTACTATAACACCTTATAAAACCGCTTACAAGCACACTTCACGTCTTATTGACCAACTAGAAACGAAAATTTATTTGATTAATTGTATTTTACTCCCTAATTTGCCATTCATAACGTATAAATTCATAATATCGTGAAACCTTTTCTTTCTATAAACTTTTGCTAACCTTTTAAAAGCGTGAGCTTGCAAACATCAAATTCAATCATTATAATGCGGGGCTTATACGGATAAAACTGCAAATTTTATGCAACCTCGGCTTTAAAGCATCGGTTGAAAAGCAATTACAATATACAATACTTTCGTTTTAAAATCACGTTAGTATATTGAAAATAATTAGTATAAATTTATAAAAAAAATGAAATAAAAATTTAAATAAATTTGACAAAAAGGTATTTAAGTATTAGAATACCAAAATAGGAGGTAGGTATTGAGCGCAATAATTCAATTATCCGAAGCCGTTTCAATTGCGTTGCACAGCGTGGTTTTTATTGCTACAAAAAAGGGGGAGTTTGTTAACGTGAAAATGTTACAAAATCAAATCTCATCCTCTGCAAATCATATTGCAAAAATTTTGCAGCGCCTTGTTCATGCGGGCATACTTAAATCAATAAGAGGCCCTGCAGGGGGTTATATTCTTGCAAAATCTGCACATGAAATAACGCTTTTAGACGTTTATCAGGCAACAAACGGTCCTGTTGAAATTGATTCTTGCCCAATGGGAAAAAACAAGTGTGCGTTTAAATCGTGTATTTTTAACGGAGAGCTTGGAAAAGCAAACCAGATACTCGTTGATTATATGAAAAATACGCATTTATCTGCTTTTTTTTAGATGTAAATAAAATTCTATTTTTTTATAGAATTTTAGGTATAAAAGTACCATAATACTTATTAAAGGAGTAAAAAATATGGAAATGTTTTGTTATCAATGTGAACAGACTTATAATGGTGAGGTTTGCGATAAATACGGTGTTTGCGGAAAATCACCACGGGTTGCGGCATTGCAGGATTTGCTCATTTATGCATGCAAAGGTATTTCAATGTATGCACACAGGGCTAGACAATACGGAGTATCTGACCAAGAAATTGACCGTTTTGTTATTAAGGCGTTGTTCACAACTGTAACCAACGTAAATTTTGATGAACAGCGCATAAAGGATTTAGTATTAAAAGCTGATAAATTTAAAAACCGCGCAAAAAATATGTATGTAGCCGCGGCTAAAGAAAATAAAGAAACCCCGGAAAACGTAAAAGGCCCGGCTTTATGGACTCCGAATGATAATATTGATCAACTCGTTGAGCAGGGACATAACTACACCCTTGAAAATGACGTTAAAAAATATGGAAAAGACGTTGGCGGCGTTATTCATTTAATTTTGTACGGTCTAAAGGGAATGGCGTCTTATGCGGATCACGCTATGTTATTAGGCAAAGATGACGAATCCGTTTATGCTTTTTTTCATAAAACTTTAAATACTTTAGCCGAAAACTCTCATGATTTAAATTCCTTATTAGGCATTGCTTTGGACGTTGGAAAAATAAATATCCGTGTTATGGAATTGCTTGATAATGGACATACTGAAACATTTGGCCATCCCGAACCCACAAAAGTACGCGTTACCCCTATAAAGGGCAAGTCAATATTAGTATCCGGGCACGATTTAATAGACTTAAAACAATTACTCATACAAACGCAAGGCAAAGGAATAAACGTTTATACTCACGGTGAAATGTTGCCGGCTAATGCTTATCCTGAGCTAAAAAAATACAAACACCTTGTCGGAAATTACGGAGGCGCATGGCAGGACCAGAAAAAAGAGTTTGATGAGTTTCCCGGTGCAATCTTAATGACAACGAATTGCATTCAAAAACCAAAAGAAACATACAAACAACGCATTTTTACTACCGGCCTCGTTGCTTGGCCCGGAGTAACGCATATTAGTAATAAGGATTTTACCCCTGTAATTAATGCCGCACTTGAAGCCGAAGGATTTAAACAGGATGAAAGCGAACATAAAATATTAATTGGCTTTGCACGTAACGCGGTTTTAAACGTTGCGGATAAAGTTGTTGAAGCTGTTAAAAACGGAGATATAAAACATTTCTTTTTAATTGGTGGTTGCGACGGAGCAAAAACAGGCAGGAATTATTACACCGAGTTTGCAGAGAAAGTGCCGCAGGATTGCGTTATGCTCACACTTGCTTGCGGAAAATACCGTTTTAATAAAATAGACTTCGGGCAAACCGGCGGAATACCGCGTCTTTTAGATGTAGGCCAGTGCAATGACGCATATTCTGCGATTGAAATTGCAAAAGCGTTAGCTAACGCGTTTGATACTGATATTAATTCCTTGCCTCTTTCTTTAATATTATCGTGGTATGAACAAAAAGCCGTTGTAATTCTGCTTTCCCTGCTTTATTTAGGAATTGAAGATATGCGTTTAGGGCCGACAATGCCGGCTTTTATAAAAAAACCCGTATATGATGTATTAAAAGAAAAATTTAACCTTATTCCCGTTACGGATGCAGATAAGGATTTAGAGACAATTTTAAGTTAAACATAGATTTAGTTTAATAGGGCGCATTTCCCCACCATCCCCCCTCGTGCGCCCTATTTTTTAATATACAATTCAAACATATATTTTAGCATTGTCGCCTCTACAATGTGGGCATTTTTCTTTTCTTCTCTTCAAGTCCCCCTTTACTCGAAGGGGGATTTACTTAAATCCGCGTTTGTATTTAAACCCTGAACTTTTATGAAAACCTCTGCGTTTTCTGCGCTCCATGCAGTTTTCATTTCCTTATTTATGTGCGAAAAATAGAAAAACCGCATTTTTTTTTTCAAAATAGTAATTTTTTTCGTTCATATCCAAAAAATTTCGCATTTTTTTTTGATTATAATGTTATC
>CAYUYT010000324.1:0-3375 GCA_964449345.1 uncultured Spirochaetia bacterium
TTGAAAAGCAATTACAATATACAATACTTTGATTTTAAAATCACTTTAGTATAATGTAACAAAGCGAAAAAGCTTAGAATAAAATAATTAACATCGCGAAATTCGATTTATTTATTATTTCAATAAATTTATTAAAATTGGACATTTGCCAATGTGGCCAGGTCAAGTCGTTTTTTTATATAGAATTATAGTAACCTATAAAAATTAGCTTTTTTAGGTTTTCTCACCACTTAAAACCGAATCTTAAGTTTTTCTTTATTTTTTTTCAATTTTGGGGGGGGCACTCAAAGCCTTTTTTTTGTGTATTTTAACGTTTAATACTTTAGCAAAGGCAGTTTGCTGTCAAACAAAAAAGGACAATCATTAATCAATACTGCAATTCTTTTAATCTGTGTAAATAGCGGGCAAATTTTATTCAATTGCAGGCAAAACAACGAGAAAAAAATAATGAGTTAGTACCATTTTGCTAACACATTGGGGTATTAATAGAACAAGCTACGTTTTCCGTTTTT
This sequence comes from uncultured Spirochaetia bacterium, assembly GCA_964449345.1. GTDB lineage: Bacteria > Spirochaetota > CALGPD01 > CALGPD01 > CALGPD01 > CALGPD01. The sequence continues at coordinate 513 of CAYUYT010000324.1, forward strand.
TATTGCAAAATCCCTAATAAAATCAACGAACGCGTGATAAACTTTTGACTGACTTTTAAAACAATCGTTAATTGCCTTAAAAAAGCGCATATCCGAGTTATACCTTGTATCGATTTCATTAATAATATCGTCCCCGATTCTTTCAATTAGGTCCATAACTTTTCTATGCACATCGAATTGTGATTCAACAATAAGGTTTTCGTATTTTTTTTTAAGTTTGTCTGCAAAATTAGCAATTTCGCTGTTCCATGTAAAAAAGTTCGGGGTTTTTTCATTCATAAAGTAAATTCCGGTTTTTCTATAAAAAATACATCATTTTTTTGAAAAAGTATTTTCCTTTTTAAAGATTTATTTATATATAATATAATCCACTATTATGGATAAAACAAAATTTTAGGGCAAAAATATTATGTTACAATTAACAGAAATTCAGGAACTCGTTATCGGGGATGCAACAGATTATTCTACAGGCGAAAATGACGAGCGCCATATTTACATTTTTAACGCTAATGATGAGGATAACGTTGACACGAGTTTTACTGCTATAATTTTCGCAGAAAATCCTGAAGAGATTAATATTTATAGCAAAAATGAAAATGATTTGTTGAAAATATCCTTAGATGTACGCAAAAGCATAAATACTTTTTATGATACCGAAGGAAAAATAATAGGTTATTTTAATGAAAACGATTTAGCTATTCTTGATGATAAAAAAGAAAAAATAATGGAATTCAAAGGTGATGAAATGGTTTTTATGGATACTCACGAAGTACCTTTTGCGTTGATTAACGACGAAATCGAAAACGAAACAACGGAAAAATATTTCAGCTTACCCCATATGACTGTTGAAATGATTGACCCGGAAGAAAACAACCTTTATAGAAACCTCATTGTTGCAAGCTTAATTACTTTAACCCTATAAAATTTTATAACAGGATAATATCATGCAAATGTCCGGACAAGAGAAAGAAAAACAAAGGAGCAAATCCATGGATATTGTAAACGCATTATTAATCGGGTTGTTAGCCGGAATTTTAGGCGGTTTATTCGGTATCGGCGGTGGAAGTTTGCTCATTCCAGCATTGATTTTAGTAATGGGGTTTTCCCAGCACATGGCACAGGGAGTTTCTTTAGGCGCAATGCTTCCTCCGATTGGTGTTTTAGCGGCTTATAAATACTGGAAAGAGGGTAATATGAATTGGCGCGTTGCCTTATTAATTTCCGCAGGTTTTATTTTAGGCGGTTACATAGGCGCAACCATAGCTAATAAAATTAATCCAAAGCTTATGAGAAAAATGTTCGGTATCTTTTTAATGATTATTGCAGTTCAAATGATTATCAAAAAGTAAAATTACTTTAATTTTAAAGATTTTTTCGTTCTTTTTAACTCAAACAAGGGCTAATGGGAATAATATAATTTAACTTTTATTTGATTTTTATTAAATTTACCTTGCCGTTCTAAAACGGTATTTAATATTAGATTATTCAAGTAAAAATATTTATGAAAGTACATTTAAAAAATATATCCTGGCTGGCAACAAAGCAAATATTAAGGGACAATGTTTATTCTCTTGCCCAATTTCTATTGTCTTTAGTTTTCGTTATATCGAGCTACATGAAACTTTTCTATTTTATTCTCCCTGCACAAACAACTATCGAAACCGTAGATATTTCGGCAAGCGTTCTATCAACAACGTTAACAATTTTAATAATCTTTAGCGTTGTTATATTTCTTCTTGTTTCTTTGATATACAATAAAAACCGGAATAAAACTTTCGGAATAATGCGTGGCGTAGGGGCAAGAAAAGGATTTATTTTTTCTTTATTGCTTATGGAAAATCTGATAATACTCGTTGTCTCCGGAGCAACAGGGTTAATTATTTCCGGTATTTTTTTTAATCCCGGAGCGGATTATTTAATTAAACTTTATAGTGTAACCGTGCCACAGGGCTGGGACAACTTTTTCTATTCAATTTTGATTACTTTATGCGCTGTGCTTATATTATCAGCAGTGTCGGCTTTTTTAACGTCTTTAAAGATATTGTTTACCGACCCTTACGAAATTCTCAGGAGTAGAGAGTGATTTCAAAGATTACTAACGTTGCAAAACAATACATAAGTAAAAACGGCAGGTCAGTATATGCGATTAACGGTGTATCCTTTGACATAAACGAAGGCGATTTTATTGCAATAGTAGGTCCTTCCGGTAGCGGAAAAACAACGTTATTATCAACTATAGGGTGCTTAATTGAACCCTCAAAAGGCGACGTATATTTTGACAATAAAAAAGTAACACAAATATCCGATAAAGAACAATGCAAACTGCGGGGCGAACACATCGGTTTTATATTCCAGTTCACCTATTTAGTCAGCCATTTAACCGTACTTGAGAATGTTCTCGTTCCATTAATGCTTGTGGGAGAAAGTGTTGACGATTCAAAGACCGAATATGCGGTGGATTTGCTAACACGGCTCGATATGCAAGACAAACTCGATTATTTCCCGCGTGAGTTATCCGGCGGAGAAATTCAAAGAACAGCAATTGCTAGAAGTTTAATAAAAAACCCAAAACTACTTTTAGCAGACGAACCAACGGGGGATCTTGATTATCAAACTTCACAAAAAATATTTAACTTTTTCCATGAGTTAAACCAAAAAAAAGGCATTACTATTGTAGTAGTAACGCATAATCCTGAATTTGCCAAATACGCGAACGATATTTACCGTATTGAAAAAGGCAAAGTTACCGAACTTGTTGAAAAATCACAGATTTAGTTTTAATTGGTTTTGCTACTTTTTCTTAACTTCATGTATACTAAAGTGATTTTAAAATCAAAGTATTGTATATTGTAATTGCTTTTCA
>CAYUYT010000325.1:0-3356 GCA_964449345.1 uncultured Spirochaetia bacterium
ATGGCCTCTAACCCAACGCGTTAATTCACTTTCCAGTAAATCTATTCCCGTTTTTTTCAGGGCTGAAACTTTTACAACGGGCATATTTACGTTAAACTTATCCGCAAAGTCTTTTTGGGTTACGTTTTTTTTAAGGTCTGATTTATTTAGAACAGCAATTATATCCTTATTCTTTATTCTGTTAAAGATTTCATAATCGTTTTTATCTAATTCTTCAGAGGAATCTACAACGAATAAAACGAGGTGTGCTTCTTCTAAGTATTTATGCGTTTTTTCATGTCCTAAAATTTCCAGTTCATCTCCCGCTTCCCTTAAACCTGCAGTATCAACGAGAGTAAGAGGAACGCCTTCAATTTCTATGTTTATCTCAAGCGCGTCGCGCGTTGTTCCGTGAATTCCTGAAACTATTGCCCTTTCTTCTCTTGCAAGATAATTTAAAAGCGAAGATTTGCCTGCGTTAGTTTTTCCTGCAAGCACAACAATAACCCCGTCAGAAAGCCGTCTTCCCCTTTTAGTATCTTCAAGAATGTTATGAATGTTTTTGGAAATTTCGTCGTTAAGTTTAATAATTTCTTTTTCATCCGCTTCTAAAATGCCTTCGTCCGGGTAATCAATGCAAACTTCAATGTGAGATAAAAGGTTTACCAGCATATTTTTCATTTCATTAATTTTATTAGAAAAACGTTTGAAAACATTTGATAGCGCTAGTTTTGCACCTGTAATTGTAGGTGCGGCAATTAAATCAGCAATTGCTTCTGCCTGCGTTAAGTCGATTTTGTTGTTTAAAAAAGCTCTTTTTGTAAACTCACCGCGCCCGGCAGGTACAACGCCGTAGTCAAATAAAACGTTTAAAATCCGGTAAGGAATAACGTTACCTCCGTGTGAAGATATTTCAATAATATCTTCGCCTGTAAAACTTTTCGGAGCTTTAAAAATAGTTAATAAAACATCGTCTAAAATCTCTTTAGTTTCCGGATGATATAATTTTGCGTGTAGAGCTGAATTACCCTGTATTTCATTTAATTTTATTTTTTCAGGGAGAAAACTTTGTATTATATCGAAAGTATTTTTTCCTGATATTCTTATAACAGCAATGGCCCCCTTACCTGCAGGGGTAGAGAGGGCGGCAATTGTGTTACTCATCATCTTCTTTTGTAATTCCTATTACGTTTATCCCGGCGGTCTCTTTTTTTATAAACTTTTATTTTTTTAAAAACGCCTTCGCCTTCCGAAACCGTTTCAATATCAGGCATATCCTGTAAAGTTATGTGTATTAGCCGCCGTTCAAAAGGGTTCATTGCTTCTAAAGTTTTTGATCTTCCTGTTTTCCTAACTTTTTCCGCAACATTAATAGCAAGGCGTTTTAAAGATTCTTCCCTTTTATCTCTATACCCTTCGATGTCTAAAATAACTTTTTTCCAGTTTTCTCTGCCTTTGTTAATGGCAATGTTAACAATAAGCTGAATAGATTCAAGGGTTTTGCCCCTTTTGCCTATTAACAGTCCTGAATCTTCGCTCATAAGTTTAAAAACGATTTTTTCGCTATCCTCTTTTTGAAAAGATACCTTAACATCTACGGGCATTTTTTCAAAAAAATCTTCAAGATATTGTTGTATAGCCCTTGCAAATTCGCTTTCAATTTCTTCATAATAAACTTTTATTTTTGCGGGTTTTCCGCTTTTAAATCCGAAAAACGAAGCCTTTCCGTCTTCAATGTATTCAATTTTTACCTGATCGATTGTAAGTTTCAATGATTCAAGTGCTTTCTTGACAGCTTCATCTTTGTTTTTTCCTTCGAATTCCTGTACTAACATTGCTGCCTCCTATTATTTTTTCTTATTATTATTACCCGGCTTTCTCGCTTTTTTCGGTATACCGGCCATGGCTTTTTCTTGCTGTTCTTTTTCAAGCTGTTGCTGTTCAAGTTTTTTGTTAGCCATATATTGTTGTAGCATTTGAATTAAGTTTTGTATTGTCCAATATAAAACCAGTCCAGAGGGCATTTTATAGAGAATGAACAAAAATACTACGGGTAAAAGCATCATCATTTTCTGTTGTTTAGAATCCCCTCCCTGTCCGGCTGATAATTTTGATTGCAATATTGTCGTTGCTGTCATAATAAGCGGAAGAATATTTATCTGGTCGGTGATAAATAAATTTACCCATGCTACAGTATCAGGACTTGAAAGGTCATGTATCCATAAAAAACTAACGTCTTTGAGCTCTACAATTGTTGGCAGAGTTTGGAACAGCGCAATGAAAAAAGGCATCTGTAATAGCAGAGGCAAACAGCCTCCGAGAGGATTTATACCCTCTCTTTTATACAACTCCATTAAAGCGCGTTGTTTTGCTTGCGGGTCTTTTGCGTATTGTTTGTTAACTTCCTGAATTTTTGGCTGAAGCATTTGCATTTTTTTAGCAGACTCCGTACTCTTTTTGTTTAAAGGGTGCAAAATGAGTTTGATGATTATTGTCATTAAAATAATGGAAATCGCAAAATTTCCAACCAAAGAATTAATATTCATTAGAAGCCATTTAATACCTTGTCCGATAGGACGGAAAATAGCCCAGCCCCTATCATCCACAAGGTTCATGCCTGCTATGCCCGTTTCCGTAAGAGCAGAATCATCTTTAGGTCCTAAATAAAAACGCACAATGGATTCTTTTGTATCACTTTTGCCTGAAAGTTTTAATTTGAAAAAGCTCATTATAAAATATTCGCGGAAATGCCTTTTTTCTCTACCAATAACAACGTTTTTCACGGTGTTATACCTGTTTTGCTTTGCGCCTCTTCCGGCAAGTCGGGAAAGCTGTTTTAAATCAGCACCAACGAAGAAATATCTGTTGTCAATTCCAATCCAGTCTGCCTGATTCGGATAAAGCTTTTGTTCAATTTTTTCAGCTTTTTCAATTTCTTTTAGTTTGTCATCAATTTTATTATAGCTTAATAAACGAATTTCTTCATCAAAATAACTTCTGTGTTTTTTTGGCACATACTGTCCGAGTCCGCGTCCGAAAAACAGATAATATCCTTCCTCTTCAGCCCCGCTGTCCGGCGCCGCTATCTCGTTATCCCCGGCGGTTTCGTTTTTAAGTAAAATCCTAAAATCAATAATATATGTGCCTTTATTGAAAGTATATACTTTAGTTAGTTTGAATATTTGCCCTTTATTTACATAACGGATAAAAAAGGCGAATGATTTTTTTCCCTGTTTTTCATTAGAAAACTCTTTTGACGTTGCTTCGTCATAAGTATAAACCGGCATTTCTTTTTTAGTTAAACCTGTTTTTTGAAACGAAACGAGGAAAGGATGAATTTTTTGGTTTTTAATGTGCGGATTATTACCAATAACACT
>CAYUYT010000326.1:0-3330 GCA_964449345.1 uncultured Spirochaetia bacterium
TAAATTAATTCTTAATATTAGTAACACATTATTGATTGTTTCCAATCAAAAAAAACTCATGTTATTATTTTTTATATATTCCTCAATAAACTTGCCACCCGTTCCGCCCGCAACCCTACCATTCCCAAAAAACTTTCGCCCGAACATATACAAAACGTACGTCAGGATCACGGACAAAGTAAGCGACAAAACGTTAGTATCACGTGCAATTTTTCAAGACGCTGTGATGTGCAAAGCTGAAATAAGAAAACCGGAAGAGAAAAGAAATCCGTTACCCAATATTTTACTCATACTCTTGTTTTTGCAAAAAAGGCTTGAGATGATTTTTTGAACTCCGCGTGGCGCGGAGCTAGGTTAAACCTAGTTTCGATTTTAGAATTGACAAAACGCGTTGTTTATTAAAATTAAACCGCACGGCTTTTTAGAACCATATATTTTTTATCCGCTTATTAAGTACGCAAGGCTTAGATTTTTAAGCTCTAAGAGGAATAATGGGAACATGAATTAAATATGTTGCTTTTTAATTTTTTTAGTATAAATATTTGAAATAAAGTGTTAAAATATTTAAAAGCAAAAGGGGCTTGTCATGAAACTTTTTTATTCTTTTTTATTGATTTTTATTCTAAGTTTTTCTTTGTCAGCCAGGCGGCCCTATCCCGCGCCGCCTTATTCAAAACCTGGCGATAAAGATTTAAGGTACAGCAATAACATTACTTTAAAGCATGGAAAGCGTTGTTTTTATAGATTTAATACAAGCTCGGCAATCCGTTATTATTATAAATTCAAAATCAGTAATAAAAAAATTTTAAAACGGGAAAAACTTTACCGTTTAACACCCATGAAAATCAAGTCAAAGGTTAGGTATACCAAAACCGTAGATTATATTTATTACTTTAGAGCGTTAAAAAGAGGGAGAACCACGCTTACGGTTTATTATTTTTACAGGAATAAGCTTAAATGGAAAAACGTTATTCGTATAAAAGTAATATAGAATGTTTGCATGGTTTTTAATTTGAAATTTTTAAAGCATTTGAAATTATATAAAATACAATTATTTAAAGTGAAAAAATTATGAGAAAACTTGTTGTTTTATTTTTATTAGTTTTGGTTTCCCAATTCGTTTTTGCAGTGAAAGTGGGGCAAAAAGCCGAGGATTTTAAAGTGAAAGATTTTAAGGGTAGAATGCAATCCCTTTCTAAATATAGAGGTAAAGTTGTTCTGATGAAATTTTGGGCTGAATATTGTTATGCATGTAAAAAAAATTTTAAAAAGACTCAGAAATTATACAAGGAATTCGCCCGTAGAGGGCTTATTATTTTCGCGGTTTGTGTGGGTGCAACTGATCCGGCTAGACGGTTCCTTAAACGTAACGGATATAAAACGCATGTTAACATTGACGGTAGGTGGAACAGGCAATTTAGAAAATATTATCGTCCGAGAAAACTATTAATACCATTTGAAATATTAATTTCAAAAAAGGGCGTTGTTTTATGGAAAGGCCATCCTGCTAATTTAAGGCGTGAGTTAATTAGAAAAGCTTTAAGGGAATAATTAAAGTATTAATCTTTTTATGCAAAAGATTATGAAAGCATTTATTAATATAGATAATGTCACCTCAGTTTGAAGAAGCGCGGTCTTTTTCAGACGGCATGGCAGCTGTAAAAATAAACGATAGATGGGGTTTTATTCTCATCCGTTAAATAGATTTTATTAAAAAAATAATTTATAATGTAAGGAGAAAATTATATGAAAAAAATAAGTTTAATCATGGTTGTAACGCTGTTTACTATTTTTAGTTTTGCAAAGGAGCATCATTTTAAAGTAAAATTTAACGGTAAACACTGTTATTACAAGGGGAGTAAGATTTACTGTGAAACAAGGATTACTGAAGGTAAAAATAAATACGTAACGCGTTATATTTTTAACCGTGCACAGTTTAAAAGAGCCTTTAGCGGGAATGTTTCCGCATTTATTGGTAAAAACGTTACCTTTACACTTATTTTAACAAAAGGCACCCCACCAAAAAACAGCGGTAGCGGGATAACGCGTTTTCTTAGCGGGGGCAGGACACTTTCATTAAATGTCTGGTCTTCAAAATTGATTTCAGTGCTTGATTCAAAGTATAAAATCAAAAAAGAGTTTTCACATAAGAGATATAATAGGCATATTTATGTGTATACAAAAACTTTGAGAAAAGAAAAAGGATATATAACGTTTTATACTTATAAAACTAAAAAAGTTAACGGTGTTAAAGTTAGAGCGGCATTAAAATATTATATAAGTTCTAAGGATGAATTGTTCAGTGAATATGGAAGTTTTTCTAAACTAAAACGCAGTGGAAAACGCATTAGCACGTATTTCAGTTGCCGGAAGGAAAAAATACGGGTTAGAGATGCTATGGGTGGTTACAGGTTAATTGGAAAATTCTGGGGAAGAACTTTTTCTCCTGATGTTCACGGCGGAAGAAAACCAAGGTAATTATGAAAACGTTGTATTAAGAAGAAATTGTTTGTAAAATAAAACCGTAAATTCATGTAAAGTTTTTGCGGTTTTATATCCATATATATTCTAATATTTAATTAGATGTCATAATTTAGATTTAAAAAACTTAGGAAAATATTTATGAAGAAGATATTAAAGTGAATTCAGGGTTCTGATAAAGCCGGTGTATGGCTTTTAATAATAATTGGTTTTGGGGTGTTTTTCTCTCAGTATGGAGTCATTTATCAGTTTGGGAAACTGCAAAAATTGCTGATATGCCTAAAAAGTTTAATACGGGCGATTTTAGTATGCTTTTGCTTTTAGGTTTAGCAATAGTTACATTATTATTCGTTATAAGTAGCATATATACCAAAATTTTTTAGTTATGTCAAAAAAATAAATTTATAGTTTATTTATATGTGTTATTATAAACTGATGGGTAAAATTAAATTAACGACAGAACAATATCAACATCTTAAAAAAGTTCATAAAACGCTTAGAGACAAATCCTTAGCAGATAAAATCAAGGCGATAGTAATGCGCGCCAAAGGTTTTAGTTATGCAAAAATTGAAGAAATCTTGTTAATAGATGAGCGTACTATCCGCAGATATGAAGATAAATTTATCAACCAAGGTGAAGAGGTTTTATTAAAGGTAAATTACGTGGGCAAAAAACCCAAACTTAGCAAAGAACAACTTGATAAACTTTCAAATTTTATGGAAAGTCATTTGTTTTCTACGTCTCAGGAAATTGTAAATTATGTTTTGAATGAATTTGGTGTAAAATATACCTGCAACGGAATAGTACCGCTGTTGCATAAAATTGGATTTAGTTATAAGAAGACAAAA
>CAYUYT010000327.1:0-3312 GCA_964449345.1 uncultured Spirochaetia bacterium
ATTTAATATTATAGCAAAAAAAAGAACTTTTACCTAATTTTAAATTTGCACTCATCTATTTATACTGTATTGAAAAAATCATTTACAACGGATTTCGTTGAGAAAAAACCGAAAACGAAAAAAGAAATTAAACCGCTTGCGAAACAGGGTTACAATTTCGTTATAACGGGTGATTTCTCCGTTGATGATAAAAACGACATAACCATTAAGTTTACGGTTGAGCACTTAACCACGGGTATAACCGTTGTTGATGCTGAGGTAAGCGGAGTTAAAGCTAATGACGTTGCAATTTTTGACTTAGTTGACGCTATTAGTATGAAAGTTGCTGAAGCAGTAAAAAAGCCGTTGCCTCAATTAATCAAAAAGAAAACATCTTTGAAAATCAGCAAAAATAAAAAAGTCGAAAAGAAAAAGCAAAAGAAGAAAACTTTGACTTTAGCACAACGATTTAAACGCGTTTGTTCAAGATACAAATGGAATTCATATTACGGAAATTTCGGATTTACTAGTGTGAGTATTTTAGGTTCATATGGCAGAGCTGTATTTATCTATGAACCGTTATTTGGCAATCCAAGGCCATACACTAGCAGGGGAAAATATTATACATACGGCAAAAACAATGTTATTATATATTCTTCTATCATAGGGGGTAATAATATGAAACATTATTATAAAATTATCAACGTCAAAAAAGATAAAATTGTTTTACAAGTAGTAAAAAGCCCTTTATTTGATAACGGTTTGCTCGTTGTTTTTAATGCACGAAAATGATTTATAAGCCGGTTTATCCGCCGGCTTATTTTTTACTTGTAAAGAATTATATAATAAATTATTCCGGTTTATCAGGGCCTTTTCTCTGTGAATTGTATTTTGCCGGAGGGTAATTTAAAGGAATAAAATATAACTCTTCAATGTATTGTTTTCCGTCATCCTTTTCCATTTTATACCTCTTTGTATTCTAGTATTAATAAACAACAAAAAACAACGGATTATTACTTTTCAGGCACAAAAATTTCATGCATAATTTTACGCGTTGATATTAAGCAATAATAAGGCGTTGCTTGTTTTATATCCTTTTTTAGTTCATCAATATTCGTTACTTTAAGTTTTATTTTAATGAAACCCTCTGCATTAGTTTTTTTTATCTTCAATAAATATTGCTTTTTATTGTCTTCTATTCTAAAAATAGGCAACGCGTTATGAATTGTTTCGTTGCGGATATACCGTATTTCATGGCATAAATTAATTAAAGATTTATCTTTTAGTATGCCGTTGTTTTCACAAAGACTAATCAAATCAAAAAGGTTTTTGTTATTAAAGTCTTCAGGCTTTTTAAACTCGTTGGTAATTTTCATGCCGTTTTTTGCAATTACTTCATGAATTATCTTTTTGCCGTTTTCAAGCGCAGTGATTAAAGCAAATGTTAACACCTGTTCGAGTAAATTTCCGCATAAAGCACACGTAGCTTCGAAAAACCCCAAATAATAAGTACTGTGAGCTTGTGAAAGTAAGTTTAAAATTTTACCGCGTTTGCCTTTTTTCCCGCCAACGCTTATACGGTTGTAATCCAGATGCATTCTCCTCGTTGCGGCTTTATTTATCAGTTTTTCGTTGCAATAACGTTTGCTTAATTCATTGATATGCGTTTCAAAAGTTTTTTCTTTCACATAAATCCTCACGGCTATATTTTTGATTAATAATATTGCTAACAATTTATAGGATTATATGTGAAAAATCAATAATATTTTCAGCAAAAAAAGCCCTGCAATAAACAGGGCTTTAAAATTAGATATAACTTTGTTTTAAAAAGAAATTTCTTCTGAGCTTTCCCATAACCCGTGAATATTGCAGTAACTTTCTGCAACTAACGTTCCCGGGGCATCGAGTTTCACGTTAAACACTGCAACGGGATCTGTATATGCCGGCCCTGAATTTGCACCTTTAGCAGATGCTCCGTGAGCCGAAAATTCCGCTTTACCAAGCTCATATATATTCGCCCCGCCGCTATCTTTGTAATATAACTTTATCCACTGTATAAAGTGTTCCGTTGTATTCGGATGTGCAATTTCTTTGCCTACACTAACTGTGATGTTGACATTTTGCCCTTTTTGTGCTTCTGAAGGAATTTCTATAACAGGAACGTGTTTTTCGTTTTTAAAATCTGCGGATTTTATAAAATCTCCTAATTTACTCATAATTCTTCTCCTAAATTGTAATTTATAATATACTTTTCCCTTTTATTATACTATAAATCCTTATAGCAAAACCACCAATCATAACAATTTTCTTGCGTTCTTCTTTTTTCAGCGGTTTTTTCATCCCCTGCCGGAGGAATTATTACTTTATCCTGAATTAATTCGTTGTTCGGCCAGTTAGCCGGCATAGCTACACCGTTTTTATCCGAAATTTGCAATGCTTTTACAGAACGCAATACTTCATCCATATTACGTCCTATTTCCTGAGGATAATAAAGTATTGTCCGTACAACGGCTTTATCGTCAACGATAAAAACAGCGCGTACGGTATTCGTTCCCTTACCCGGGTGAACCATACCTAGTTTTCCTGCAACCGCTCCCATGTCATCTGCAATAACAGGGAAGGGGATTTTTACTTTTAGATTCTCATCAATCCATTGAACCCATTTAATATGGGAAAAAACCTGGTCAATGGACAAGCCGATTAATTCACAACCTAAAGCGTTAAAGTCGTTCGCTCTTTGTGCAAATCCAACGAACTCCGTTGTGCATACAGGGGTAAAATCCGCAGGATGCGAAAATAATACGAACCATTTGCCTTTCATGTCGTTAGGCAATTTCATTTCTCCGTGCGTTGTTTTTACTGTTAATTCGGGAAATTTGTCTCCTATTAGAGGAAATGTGTTTTCCATTTTATACTCCTTTATAAAAATTATTTACATTCATTACATAAGCCATAAAAATCAATTCTGTGTCCTGAGATTTCGAAACCGGTCTTTTTTTCAGCTAAAATATTAAGGCGTTTTTCATGTTCCATTTCAATATCTATAACTTTACCGCATGACGTACAGATAAAATGATAATGCGGTTTTCTAACCGCTTCAAATCTATCAAAAGTGCTGCCCGCATCAATTTTTTTTACCTTTCCCGTTTCAATGAGAATATTTAAATTCCTGTAAACGTTGCCTAAACTTAACGAAGGAAAATCATTTTTTAAAAAATCATAAATTTGCGTCGCCGTAGGATGATGCTTTTTTGATGATAAATAATCAAGAATCATATTTCTTTGTTTACTTTTCCTGTATTTATTTTTTTCGTTTTTCATAATATTAATAAT
>CAYUYT010000328.1:0-3294 GCA_964449345.1 uncultured Spirochaetia bacterium
AAATGACAAACAAATTAACGAAAAAGAATTTGAAAACGACGCAAAAGCAACGTCAAAATCAGTGAAGAATAATTAATTTTTTGAATATATAAAAAACAATGAAAAAAAAATTTCTAATAACAACGTTTTTAACCGCTATTGTGGCATACGTTTTTGCGCTTGCATTTGAATTATCTTTTACAGCTTCTATAATAAAAACCGTGCCTTTAATATCTTTGATATTACTCGTTGATTTGAAATGCTTATATAATAAAATTATATTTGCAGGCTTTCTATTATCATTGGTGGGGGATATATTTTTATCACAGGCAGTAGATTTATTCATTCCCGGGCTCGCTTTTTTCCTCGTTGCGCAAATATTTTTTATTTTTGCTTTTTACACTCAAACAAAACTGCCCGCTTTGGTTAGCGCGGCTTTGTCTTTTGCTTATGGAGCAGGAGTTTTCTTTTTTTTAAAGCCATATACCGGAGACATGGCAATTCCCGTTGGAGTGTACGCGTTTGTAATTTCAGCAATGCTTTGGCGCGCAGCAGCGCAATACGATAAACAAGGATTTGCGAAATACGCTTTTTACGGCGCTTTATTTTTCTGCGTTAGCGATACACTATTGGCATTAAATAAATTTTATTCTCCAATGCCCTGTCTTGATTATGGGGTAATATTAACGTATTGGGTGGCGCAATTCTTAATTTATTTATCAACAAATCGCAAAGAAGAATCAAATTATTCTTCATCCCCATCAAGGGTATAGTATTCCTTTCCCGGGTCAAATTTTTCAATATCTATTTTTTTGTTTTCATAATCAACGTGAAATACACAAGCTTTTTGCTGCTCTTTTATTTGTTTTTTATAGTTGTCCATTATTATCGTTGCATCGGGATAAATATTTTTTCTTACAATCATAAAATTTTCTTGCTTTGTTTCCATAATTTTTAATATATCGTTTTGTATAGCGAGTATCATATCGAATTTATCAAGGTTTATATTTAAATTTTCGTTTAACCTTCCCATTTCTTCCTGACTGCTTTCCGGTTTGCTCTCAAGCGCTTCGCGTGCCTTGTTTATGCGCATTATTTCGTTTTGTACGTTCATTAAGTGTTTTTGAATGCGTTTATTCGTTCTAATTAAATCGTAATCAAACCCTAAAATTATAGCAGATTCTGCACCGCCCCTCTCAGAACCGATTTTAGAAACGTCAACAATTTCCTTTGCCATTAACCGGCACCCGATTACCGCTGCATTTGGATTTTTCTGGGCATATACAATGCGCTTTGCGGAATAAATTCGCGATAAGGTTGTATTTTTACGAATATGTATATCGCCTCTGGTTTCAACTCGCGCTTGCTCTATATAACTTACGTACAGATTACCTACAACGAAAATTGCCGCTTTATTTCTTCCTGCTATTCCGCCTTCAATGGTTGCAGTGCCTTCACAAACTATTTTTGCCGCACCAACATTGCCTTTAATTATCAAATCGCCTGTGCAAAAAATATTAAATCCGTCAAGTACGTTTCCGTTTATGGTTACGGATCCTTTGAAATTAACGCTGCCTGTTGAATAATCCAAATCTCCGGGAATTAACAAAACAGGTTCGACTTTAATGATTGGCCCTTCCTGACGAATTTGACCGTTACGCGTTGCTATTATCTGTAAGCCGTCTTCAGAAATTTTCACTCCGTCGCCGGCTTTTACGTTAGGCCATTTCCCTGATTTTGCTTCAATCACTTCACCGCAAACATCTACACCGTCTTTCTTGTTTTTATCAGGGGGACTAATATTTGCAATAACCTCATCCGGTTTAACCGAATAAAGCGAAGTTGACAATCTGTGGTCAACGCTCCCGTCTTCCCTGTAATGTACTTTTCTGTAATTCCCAAAATCTGAAACGTATTTAAGTTTGCCGTTTTCTCCGTGAACGGGTTTTTTGCCTTCTGCAATTACGAGTCCCTGAACAGCGGAAACTTCGCCGGCATTAAGCTTTTCAATCTCTTGTTTTAAAAGCTTTAAATCAAGAAAATCTTTTTTAATTTGCATTCGTTTTATAAATTCAATAATCTGGTCTAATTTTAAATCAGCCATCTTATTTTTACCTACAACAGCGTCAAAAATTAAAGCGGTTTTATCGGAATTAAAATTTAGGGTAAATTCCGCATCTACAACGGGAATTAAATAAATATTTTGTTTTTTTTTGTCAAATACGGTTACACCGCGTTGCTGGGTTATGTAGTTTACCGACCCGTCTTCTTTTATTACTTCACGAATTCCGAATCCCGTTTCAATTATAAAATCTTTATATTTTTCCTTGTCAATATTTATTTCCCGCCCCGTAACTAATTTTTGCGGTAAACTTTGTTCTGCCGGTGTTTTCATGGCAACGAGAGTGTTTTTTTCAAGTATTTCAGAACGAAATTCCATGGTTTGATCAATTTTCTTAAAACCGGGTTTCAATTTAAAAGCCGCATCCCGGCCTTTTTTCTCTTTTCTGCCTTGCGCAATAACGAGCTTTTTTTTGTACGGTTTTTCTTCTAAGTACTTGCTTAATTTTTCTAACGTTTCAATTTTAACACCATAGGTAATGCTTGTATCGCGCAATATTTTTATAAATTCCTCGGGCATTATTTTCTTAGCATGGTCAATGTTAATATCCAGATACGCAGACATTTCATCTTCTGAAATATGGGCTGAAATTTCTTCTTTTTCTATTGCTTTTTCAGCCATATCAAGCTTTTCAACTTCAAGAGGGTAATTAAAAACCTTTACGTTTCTCGTTTCCGTTAGTTTTATAATCTGTTTTAATGTCTCAAACTTTGCAGTAGCATCAAACCCTTTTCTTTTTAAACCCTGAATAATGTTTTCCGCTTTAATATGCCTCCCGGCGCCTCTAGGCGGAGTTACACTTAGGTATAACACGTCGTCCATATCTTTGTATTCAAAAGACGCGTTTTCATCTTTTTTCTTAGCCGGGCTAGCTTTTATGTATTTTTCTAATTCGCTTTGTGTAGCATTTGCCATTATTTAGGTTTTTCCCATTAAAATTGGTTTCTAACTTAAATATTAATATAAAAAATAGTTATTTTAAAAGAATTATACATTAATTTAACAATTGTTTTACAATTTTTTTTTATTTTATCATTGCAAAAATACAATAACGAATAAAATAAGTAAAGCCATAAAAAAACGATTTTCGATCATTCTTTATTTACTGTTTTTATATTTTTTACTATATATGAAGTATTGAAAATAATTATTATAATAAGTAAGTGCATGGAAAAAATATATATGAAGCATAT
>CAYUYT010000329.1:0-3289 GCA_964449345.1 uncultured Spirochaetia bacterium
TCCTGCCATTGCCGAACCATACCGAGATAAGAATTGTTTAGAATAACTATTTTTACGGGAAGGTTGTAAACTGCAATTGTAGCGAGTTCCTGTATGTTCATCTGAATCGAACCGTCCCCTGCTATATCTATAACGATTTTATCCGGGAAAGCAACTTGCGCGCCTATTGCAGCGGGAAAACCGTAACCCATTGTGCCTAAACCACCCGATGTTATTAAACTTCGGGGGTTTTTATACCGGAAATATTGCGCTGCCCACATTTGGTTTTGCCCGACCTCCGTTGAAATTATGCAATCTCCTTTTGTAAGCTCGCTAATTTTTTCTATAATATACTGTGGCTTTATCGGGCCTTCGGGAGTTTGTATATATTTAGACGGATGCTCTTCTGCCCACTTTTTACATAAGCTTCTCCAGTCGTCTATTTTACACTCTTTAACGTTCTTGGTTAATTCAGGCAAAATTACTTTTGCATCGCCTACAATTGGAATATCAACACCAACGCTTTTTGAAATCGATGTCGGGTCAATGTCAACGTGTATAACTTTTGCTTCAGGGGCAAAAGCATCGAGTTTACCCGTTACACGGTCATCAAACCGCGCGCCGATACTTAAAATTAAGTCGCATTCGGTTAACGCATAATTTGCCTGATACGTTCCGTGCATACCCGGCATACCAAGCCATAATTCGTTGTCAGGATCAATACAGCCTAAACCCAGAAGAGTCGTTGTAACGGGAACGCGGGATTTGTTCACGAATTTGCTAAACTCGTCAGCAGAATCACTTGAAATAATACCGCCTCCGGCAAGAATTACAGGGCGTTTTGCCTGCTCAAGCATTTTCATAGCTTTTTTAATCTGCCCCGGATGCCCTTCATAATTCGGGTTATATCCTCTTAGTTCAACTTTATCGGGATATTCAAATTTAGTTTTGCCGTTAGAAACGTCAACGGGAATATCTATTAATACGGGGCCTTTTCTCCCTGTATTTGCAATGTGAAAAGCTTCTTTTACTGTTTTAGCCAAATCTTTAATATCTTTAACGAGAAAGTTATGCTTTGTAATCGGACGCGTTATACCTACCATATCAACTTCCTGAAAAGCATCGTTGCCTATCATGCTTGAAGCAACTTGTCCTGTGATAACTACCATAGGAACGCTGTCCATATTTGCCGTAGCAATTCCCGTTACCGTATTCGTAGCTCCCGGTCCTGAGGTTGCAAGGCATACACCGACTTTACCGGAAACGCGTGCATATCCGTCAGCCGCATGAGCCGCTCCCTGTTCGTGACGCGGTAAAATGACTTTAATATCTTTATCATCAAATAAAACGTCGAATATCGGGATAACCACGCCACCCGGGTATCCGAATATAACGTCAACGCCTTCCTTTTTCAGGCTCTCTACTAAGATTTGCGCTCCGGTCAACTCCATATCTTACTCCAATGTGAATCTTTACAATTAATTAAAATTACTAATAGTTCCGGTAAAATAATTAGGTGTAAATATATAAAAAAAAGGGAAATAGGGAAAATTCTTTTTGCGATGTGTTTAAATATAAGGAAATAAAACGCGATTAAAGAGCGCAAATTTATAAATGGGTAAAAGTTCGATATATTTAAAATCCAAATAATACCATTTCGCTTTAACTATAGAATATATTTTGAAAAAATGATTAAGATAAATGCAGGAAGGGAACGCACATCTGTGTTCCTTACGAAAAATATTTTTACGAAGAATCAAAGCATAATGATATAAAAATATACTTTCATAGAGGCGGTAATGGCCGTTGCCAATCTGTGTTTAATAACTACCTTTATTTGGAAATTTGCGTAAATAAATTGTAAATGTTTTATTTTTACAGATTTACCTAAATTTTTATTTGCAACCGTGATTTAAAAGCTAATTGACCCTTGTTTATAAATAACGTATATTTAGTGCAAAAAAGCAGGAGACAGCAATGCCTGATTTCAAATTTTCAATTCCCTTAAAAGTTAGAATTTCCGATGTAAACTACGGAAACCACGTTAGTTATGCATATTACCTTCTATACTTTCAGGACTCGCGTATAGGCTATTTAAATAATTTAGGTTTTTCCGAAATGGACATTGGGGGCAAGGGCATAATTGTTACCGAGGTCAACTGCAAGTATAAACGCGAACTCAAACTCGGAGACGAACTCGATGTTTATTGCAAGGTAAACGCGTTATCCAAAAAAGGCTTTGAAATGGATTACGAAATCAAACGCGGCGGCAAATCGTGCGCAACGAGCCACATGAATTTCTTATGCTTTGATTATGAAACAAAAAAAGTATCGGATTTACCCGTTGTTTTTAAGGATAAGGTTAAGGATTTGGAGGGAATATAAAACCGTTTTTCAATCATTACTGCAACCAGCAACGGCTTTTATATTGACTAGTTCAAATTATTTATTATTTTTTGAATTGTTTTTTGTAATTCGTCTAAATCAATATTTATAATTCGATTACCAGAATCTAATAATTCGTTTAATTTCTGAAAAAAACTTTTAAAGAAATCCTTTTCCTGTTTAATAGAATATATTAATACCTTATCAAAGCCAATAATATTTTCATTATAAAAAAATTAACCACCAACAAAAATTGCCGCTTTTTGGCTAATTTTTTATCCCATACCTAAATTTTTTAGCCAAAATTCGACAATTTTCTATTTTCTGTTACTAGGATTATAGGAAATAAACCTAATTATTTTGCATTATCGATTGATATTTCACATCGTCTCTTTCTGCTAATATTATTTTCCCTATTATTCTGTAGAGTATAGCTCTATTAAGATATGCTTTCGCATCTTGCGGATTAATTTCTATAGCTTTAGTGTAATCTTTTATAGCAAGATTATATTTATTTAATTTGCTGTAAGCAACCCCTCTATTAAAGTGTGCTTGCCAAAAATTAGGTTTAAGATTAATCGTTTTAGTTAAATTTTTTATAGCAAGAGTATAATTCTTTTTTAAATGCTGAAACCATGCTTTACAAAAAAAACCATACGCTGTATTCGGTGCTAAGTTAATTATTTTTTTTCTTAATTTAATTTTTAAATTTTTGTTTTTTGTATTCCATGCTTTGATAAATAATTTTTTGGCTTTTTTATAATTCTTACTGTAAAGATACGCGCTTGATAAAGTCAAAATAACTAATAAGATTGATATTTTTTTAACCCTATTAAATTTTTTCATAATATAATTTCCTTTGTTTGATTCATACTATACTAATAATACTTTAAATTTTATGCAACCGACACTTTAAAGTGTCGGT
>CAYUYT010000330.1:0-3282 GCA_964449345.1 uncultured Spirochaetia bacterium
AGCAGGGTCAATAAATATTTTGGTATTTTTAAATTTTAATTGCATTATCCTTATTATATATAATTATAAAAGAATATAAGCTTCTTAAAAATGAAGAAGGAAAAAATTATATAGCAATAAACGTAATTAATAAAGAAATTAACGGAGTTAAAAGCAACGTCCGTTTGCTTACTTATAAAACAGGTGATTTCAATAATGTAACTAAAAAAATCCTACCGGAGATAGACGCAACGTATTTTATAAAGGACAAAAAATTACTTACGAAAAAAAATAATGCTCTTTTATCAAAAGCGATTAGCTATAAATTACCCAAAGCAGGGAACTTAATGATTGCAAAATTAAACAACGAGTTGTTAAATAAAGCCATTGATAACGAAAAAATTATAAATAAGTTTCAAGCAAATCGAAAGTATAAATCCATCATTTTAGCGTGGAATTCTATTAAAAACAAATTTGTGCTTTTTAAACGAGTTGAAATATAATAATATTTCACTGTGTTAAGTTTGTTCAAAATACTCAATAATTTAAAAATTACTTTAGCATAGTGTAAACGCAATATTTTTATAATAAAACATTTGGCTAATTTTATTATTTTTAGGTAAATTTCGAAATAAAAAATGTTTTTTCAATATATATAAAATAGTAATTAAACAGGAATTTTGCGTTTAATTTAAAAATCGAATTTCTCCTTATTTTGAAATTCCTGTTATTATTTATTTTATATAAATTTCTTGAATTTTATACGTTTATACTGTAAAATATAATATATATTACAAGCAGGTAGTTACATGAAAAAAAGTGTCATCATTCTATTATTTATTTCCACTCAAATATTTACCGCAAATAGCAATTCAAAGGCATTAGAGCTTTTTAATAAATCCGTTAATGCTGTTAATGAAAGTCACCGACTTAGATTACGCAAAAAATTAATTAAACTTTATCCTGATAGTGCGTACGGTATTTTCTGCAAAGCATGGTTAGAACAACGAAAGAAAAATTTCAGTAAAGCCATTGTTCTATATAACAAAGCCATCGATAAAAAATCAAAATTTGCCGAAGCATATACTAATATTGGTAATTGTTATTTTAACCAAAAAAAATATTATTTAGCTGAAAAACATTTTACAAAATCATTGAACATAAACCCTAGGGACCATATTGCATTATCGAACAGGGCGTATGTATATTTACAGATAAAAAAATATAAAAGCTCAATTGCTGATTATACGAAAGCAATTAAATTAAATCCTAACGTAAGGAGTTATTATATCTCCCGCGCTGTAGTTTACCGCCTTATTAGTAATTTTAAAGAGGCAATTAAAGATTATACAAAAGCAATTGAATTCCATGATTATTACGGATATACTCATTTTTTCAGAGGTAAGTGTTATACTCAACTTAAAAAATATAGGAAAGCTTTATCTGATTTCAACGTTGCCATTCGCAAGAATGCCGAAGAATCTTTTTTTTACGATTCAAGGGCTAAAACGCATTTAAAACTTGATAACCTTAAAAAAGCTTTAGCTGATTTTAATATTTATGTTAAACTTTCCAAAGCAAATGAAATCGAAAACGAAATATATATATTAAAAGCGCATATACATTCAAAATTAAATGATTTTAAAAACGCGTTGTCCTATTACAAAAAGGCCTTTGATTCAGAGAAGGACAATTATAGTCTTATTTTTAGAATTGCATGGTCTAATTTTAAAATGCATAACTATCAAGATGCTATTAAATATTTAACACTTTACATTGCTAAAAAACCTTATGACCCCAGGGCATATAAACTTAGAAGCAAATGCTATTTTATTTTAGAAAAAGAAGATTTAGCAAACGCAGATTTAAAGAAATCTAAAGAGCTTTTAAAAAAATAAAATTAATTAATTTTTTCCCCGTTTACAATGATTTCATGATTAACTTCTGTGGAATTCCTTAACATTGCAGTAACAGCGCAAAATGTTGTATCGGATAAATCAACGGCGTTTTTAATTTCATCCAAATCTAACCCTTGTCCTTCAAAAATATACGATACTGTTATAACGGAAAACGTTTTAGGATGTTTTTTATTTAATTTTGCCCGTGCTTTTACTTCAAAGCTATCAGGGGAAATTTTTTTTCTTTTCAGCATAAATATAACATCCATTGCCGTACACCCTGCTAATGCAGTTAATACTAATCCCTTAGGCCGCGGTCCTAAATTTTTCCCGCCTACATCTTCCATAGCATCTATATAAAAATTATGGCCGTTTAATTCTGCTTGAAATGCCATATCGTTTTCCCATTTAACACTAGAATGCATATAATATCCTCCTATTAGTTTATGTAAATATATGTATATATGAATAATAAGGAAATATTTTTAGCTAAAATTGAAAATTATTTCAATTTTCGAAAAGTAGTTATGTGGCGGCTATGTTGTTTTTTAAGTCTTAGGTAGTAATTGTCAAGGTGAATTATTTTATAACGCGTTATTTTATTACTGTATTGGAGAACAAGTACTTTGTTTTCAAGTTTAAATGTTCCCTGTCGAACAGTTTTATTTCCAAGGAGAATTGAAAAGGAGTAATTTTTATTCAAATTCAAAATTACCCTTTGCGTTTTTTTGGTACTTAAATCAAGATACTTTCCGGTTAAGTTATTGAATTCAATATTTGTTTTAGAACAATTAAACAATAAAATTGATGCGGTAACTAAGAACGCAAAAATATACTTTTTTTTCATTTATACACTATACGTTTTTATCAAAAAAAGTCAAGACTAAATAAGTAAAAGAGTTAATTTTGAAATTCGGTAAATCTATAAAAACAACGCGTTTGCAGTCTATTTACGCGAATTTTTAAATAAAAATAGCATTTCAATTTATAAAAATAATTATTGAATAGGAGCAACAATAGCCATTGCTCCCTCAGTGAAAGTATATGTTTCGATTTTTAAATCTTCACAGGGAAAGTACAAGTGCGTTTCTGATAAATTTTATTTTTTAAAACCGAAGTTTTTAGAGGTTTCCTTATTAAAACGGGCTACTTCTAATGAAGCAGCCCTGTCAGTGTAATTCCAGGTGGAATAAAATTTACATTCCCCTAAAAGATTAACTTTTCTTAAAAAGACGATTAATGCTACGTTTATTATTTTTAACGTAAGTATATTATATTACATTTATGACATCTTGTCAAATTTATATTCATTTTTTATACAAATAAATATTTTTTTTGAGATATTATATTAATATATGGATGCATATAGCTTATATTAAATAAAATGCGATTTGTTAGTATATAA
>CAYUYT010000331.1:0-3262 GCA_964449345.1 uncultured Spirochaetia bacterium
GGCGCAAAAATGGCTGTACATTTACTTGGAAAAACTTTAGAAGCATCATTCGCCGGTTTCTATTCTTCCCACGTTTACGATACTTATAAAATCGCCTCATATTTTCCCGGAAACAAAATTAATAAAAAGAATTTTAATTCCATGCAAAAAAAATATCCCGACATGAACTATTTCGTTACTGCGAGAATTTATTACCCTTATTCCGAGTTAATGAATAACTCCAAAGTTAAAGTGAGGATTTCAGTTTATAAAACGGGGGGGAAAGTTAAACGCCTTAAACACTTTTTTATTACTGCAAGAATTAAGAACTATAATGCTTTAATCGTTAAAATATGCCATAAAATTTCACGAATAATTAATTCTCCCTGGGTTAAATTAAAGTTCACCTTAATTGAAAATGACGCAGGCCTTGATTATTCAAAAGCGCGGTATTATTATGAAAACAAAAAATATGATTTTGCAAACAAAAATTATAGCAGGGCATTAAGCAAATTAAACCGAATCGACCCTGAAATTACTGCGCATTACGTTAAGAGTTTAGATAAAACCGGCAACAAGTTAGAAGGACTAAAAAGTCCGGGACAAAATTCAAATCACGATGAGTTAGCTGCCGCGTATTTATATTTTCATAAAAAAAATTATAAGCGATCATTAAGACATGCACTCGCTTATTATAAAAATAACGAGAAAACCGCACTAAAAATAAATAAAACCATGAGAGATGCAAGAACGGTTTTTGGCGAAAAATATTTTGCTATTTATAGCGGTAAGCGTGTTATGATAATGTCTTTGAAAAATAAAATGGTTAAAAAAGAATTTAAACTTGAAAATAAAGTAAAAACCATTGCTTTTAATAAAGAAATTATAATAATAAATGGGATGCATTATAATGTACGAACGTTAGAAAAAATTAAGCAAAATAAAATTGTTATAGAACACAAACCTTTAACAGTAACGCATAAAATAGAAAACGGAAAAAACTTTCTCGTTCATTTGCGAAAGAAGACCAATAAAACGGAAAAATACGTTTGCGGTGATTTTAATACTACGCGTGTTTATACTAAGAAACCGCTTTTCGTTGTAATTTCCGGCGAACGTGTTTTCGTTTTCGGTATGAAATCGGGAAGTTTAATATGGAAGAAAAAAATCGGCTTTAGGGTTAATAAAGCCCATGCTTATAAAAATAAAGTCGTTTTTTATAATAATCACAAGATTGCTTATTATTACATTACTACCGGAAGATTGATTTATGCTAAAAATTATAAAAACGCAAAACGCTTTGTGGTTAAAAATGATAATTACGTTGCTTTGTTTAAAAACATGGTGATTTATAAAAACGTTATTAGCCGCAGGAATTTTAAAAAAGTTTTTAGAAACTTACACGTTATTGATGTGCGAATCCACCCTCTTTGCTTAAACGTCATTGTATCGGATAATGAAGCCGTTTCGTATCGCTATACCGTTTTAAAAAGTTCTAAAATCGTTTACAGAAAAATTTATTACGGTAACATAATTGCTGCGCGATACAAGCACGGTTTGTTTTATTATAACGGATATCTATATTATAAATCACGTTTAAGAAATAATGTTTTGAACAGTAATGTAAATGCGCTTATTTCAAAGATTTATTATAAACTTGGGTATAATAAGCAAAGTTTCAAGTTCCTTTTTCTTGCCCTTTTGGAAAACCCGTCTAATTTTTCTGCGTTAAAGCGTTTGACTGGAATTTTGAAAATAATGCCTGGCTTTAATAAAAAATTATCCTTATTAAATGCCTTTTCAACGACTCACGGTTTTAAATTTAAAAAAATGCCTGAATTGCGTTACGTAGAAAAGTTTATTCACACTTATTTTTTATACTTGTTTTATAAAAATGGTTATCATAAGCTTCTGCGCACAATGGGATATAAAGTGCCGGCAAGGGTATTGTCTTTGGGTTTAGGCGCTATAAAATCTTTTCGCATTCTGAAAGACTACATGGTTTTAAACTTGAAAAATGACAGTATTCAGGTTCTTAACATTAAAACGGGAAAACGCTTATGGGGTATGCAGGGTTTTAAGGGAATAGGAGTGTTTACTAATAACACAAACCAGCTCGTTTTGTTTTCTAAGAAAGAAGGGATGTTAATTTGCGTGGACTCTTCATCCGGCAGGTTAATTTGGACAAAAAAGTTGGAAGATAATTTTACCCAAAACAAATTGAATTTTTATTTTTACCCCCATGCATTAATTGCTGTTGCAAAAAAAAAAGATATTTTCAGGTAAAACTTATTCGTAGTTCAGACGGTAAAGAAATCAGTTATGAAAAATTTGAGGGTAAAGTGAAATTTCAACTTCACGGTATTTACGTTGTTCATGATAAAAAAATTATTAAAAAATCACAGAATAATTTAAAAATGATTTGGCAAATGAAATTAAACTTTCAACCTAGTAAAATTCGTTTTCAAAAAAATGTAATAAGTATTTTGTCCGCGGATGGTCTTAATTTTTACGATATTAAAACGGGGAAAAAAATTTCTGGGTTTGAAATTCCGCCAAACGTCGTGGATGCTGACAGTATAGGTAAAGAAAAAGTACTTTTATTAGTTAAAGACAACAATCAAATGTTTATTAAGAAAATTAATTTGAAAACCGGAAAAAAAATATTTAAAAAAAAGTTGAAGTTTAGTATTTTTAAAACAGTAAAAGTTTATGATGATTTTACCGTTTTAAAAAGCCCTGGAATTTTAAGGGTTTTTTATAATAAGTTTAATAATGACAAAAAATCATTTCTAATTTATTGCGATAGGGCAGTTTTTAATAAAAATAGAATATTGTTTTATAAGTCCGGTTTTATTTTAGTTTATATTTATCCGGGAAAGAAATTACATTCTCTTTATAATTATAAATCCAATAGCAAAGCGTTTATTCTGTATAAAGGCGGCTTGATTACAAAAATGCCCTTCTAATTTTGAATTATTTTTCGAATAAAAAAACTTTTTCTTGCAAAAATTTTAATTGTATTGCAAATTTAAAATTACTTATATTTATCAAAATGATAAGTTAATACTTAGCGGGAGGTATTATGAGCAAAATTGAGATAGAAATAAATGGTGATACTATTCAAGCCGATGAAGGCCAAACCATTTTAGGAGTTTGCTTAAAAGAAAAAATTGAGATTCCAACACTTTGTTTTCATTCTGACCTAGACGTAGCCGGCATCTGCCGTATATGCGTTGTTGAAATTGAAGGGTGGAGAACATTGCAGGCGGCATGCGCAACG
>CAYUYT010000332.1:0-3248 GCA_964449345.1 uncultured Spirochaetia bacterium
TTCCGGTATGAGCAGTTAAAGCAAAACTTACCTTAGTTCCAAACTCATACTTTTTTCGTTATAAAGTGCAATAACATTTTTTCAAATAAATAAATGTTATGTTTATAGTTGATATGATTATAAACTATAATATAATTTTTTAAAGCATTTTTTGTGTTAAATAATTAATACAGATAATTTACAGAGTTATGGGTAAACCGGAGTTATGTATAAAAAATTAGATATTGGGTTATACTCGTTGTATTGTAAATGTATACAAAAATGATTATCTTATTTAAAGTAGATTATAAAATTTGCATGAATTCCTGCCTGATGCGTTCTGCTTTCCGGTTCGTGTATATCTATTCCGGGATAATAATGGTCACTAAAATCGCTTTTACCTATTGCAGAATAATTATACCAAAAAATTATTGTTAGCCCGAAATTTTTGGAAAGGTAATATTCAATTGGAATTTCAACGCGGAAGTTCGTTTTATTACCGAGGTTAAACTCCTCGTCAATGTCGAATTGAGGGTCGTTAGATTGCGTTAAGTATATAAATATTCTGCTGTACACCATGATTTTTAATTGAAACTCAATACCGATTATTAAATTATTCGTTATTTTAAAATCTGCTTTTATTCCCGCAATAACGTGTAGCCATGAATAGTCTTCCCTGTATCCGTTTATATCGGGGTTTAACCAGCGCAGCCAATACCTGTATCCTGCACCCGTGAATAAAGCTATTCGAATAGTATTTCCCGGATAGAATGCATATCCCGCTTTGATTTCAGACAAGGAAAAAAAATTGTTCGTTGCTGATTCGTATCTTTCAAGAGATGTAGTTTTTCCGCTGTACGTTGTTGGAAAATATGCGAGCTCAAAATTGCCTGCAAGAAAGAAATGGAATTTAAATTCATACTGAGCGCGCAGGTTTAGTCCTATAATTAAACCGAGTTCCTGGCTGTAATCATCAGTTTTAGTGCCCCCGTGATTGTACGTTTCAGAGTAGTCAAAGGAATAAAAAGAAAGCCCTGCTGAAAAAAAATCAGTGCGGAAAGCGTGTACTTTGCTCGTGAATAGAGGCATAATAAAAACGAGTAGCATGGTTAGTTTGATTGATGTTTTTAAACGCATTTTTACTCCGGTATAAAGACAATGTATTCTATGCGTTAGAAATAGTCAATTATAATAATCCATGATAAACCAAAAAACCCCCGGAAAAAATCCAGAGGTTTTTTTAGTTGCCGATTTACAATGAATTACTAGTAAGTGCGTTCAACCATTTTCCACTGATAGTATTCAGAGCCGTTTTTAGCGCCAAAGTGACCATAAGGTGCTGAATAGTATGTTTTATACTTATATGCACCAGCAAGTTTACTTGTATAGCTTGCTCTAGCACCAGCGATTTCATCAACCATTGATTGGATAACGTAAGTTCTTGTTGACTTACCTTCCATTTCATTGTCACCATAAGATGAGCTGTTTAACTTACCAATAAAGTTAGATGTTGAACCGTAGTAGTAGTTACCTTGTGGTGCATGGTAGAAACCTGTGCTTGATGAACATGTAGGTAAAATCGGATAAAACGGATAGTATCCGCCCCACCATGTAACATACCCGCATGTCGGTAAACCGTGGTTACCGCCGGCAATTGCTATGAATGTTTTAACTTTGCTGTAAAGATTTCCGTCTTTCATTGCTTTTCTCGATACAGTTACACCGAGAGAGTGAGCAATGATAGTAACTTGACGTCCTGTGTAGGCGTAAACAGCGTTAATAAAGTTTTTAACTCTGTTTGTGAAAGCTGATCTGTGGTCATTTTGAGCAGCCTGCATCATGCTTTCATAGCCGTAGTTAACAGCGTAAAGTTCAGAATCATTCCAACCTTTGTTTCTTAAGTATTCATAGGTGTCATACCAACCCTTAGTGTCAGAACCGCCGCCGTGCGCTCTAGAAGAGTTGCCGTGAATAAACACAACTACATTTTTAGAAATACTCGGGCCTGTGTTGGTCCTGAAACCACCGAATCCACCGTCACCGAAACTATAGCCATGTGATGAAAGCCAAGATGCGAAATGTGGACCAAAGTTAGAATACTGTGAATGAAAAGTTGAGAAGCTAGGTATACTACCACCAGCTCCTGCTGCCGGCGCGCCCGGTACATCAGCACCGCCGCCACCTGGGGCACATGCAAAGGCAAACGCCATAAGCACTACCGCAATTACACTGAAAATTTTTTTCATTTTGAATCCTCCCTAATTTATTTGATTTTAATTGATTTACTAATTTTACTTAGTTATCATCCTAATTAGTATTGTAGAATTTATTTACATTTTTGTCAATGAATAAATTTTTATTTTTTAATAAATTTGTCATAAAATTCAAATTTTTTATTAAAAATAGTTAAACATAAGTACATGAGTTATTTAATATTCTTTACATACATTTTTTCTCTCATGATGATAATTTATGTGCATATTTACCTATTTTTACTCGTTTTGCGGATTTATTGCTTTATAATTCTAAATAAAAAAATTATACCGCTTTTAAAACTTATGCCGAAAATTTTAATAGGAAGGATTGGTTTATGAAACGTAGAATCTTAATGGTTGCATTTTTTATCTCGTTGTTTATTAATAACGCGTTGTTCACTCAAGATATTTATTATGAGCTTATGGCTATTCAGGCAAAGGGAAACTCTCATCTGTTACAAAAAACGATTAATTCCCTTAATGATTCTGCGCTTGATTACGTTTTAAAAAGGGCAATTAAAACGGGCAATAAAATTATGCTTCCTTATTTAATAAAACGGTTTAGTGATATTAATGTTTTTAATAATGATAATTCAACAACGCCTTTAAATTATGCTGCAAGCCAATCTAATCCGCAAATAATGAGAATGCTTTTAAATGCTGGAGCTAGAATTAACAATCGCGATTTAAACGGTTTTATACCTCTTTTAAAAGCAGTGCAAAACGCAAAAACGAATAACGCGTTATTTTTAATCATGAACGGAGCAAATTATAATTATTCTCTAAATGGCAAATCTATTTTCCGTTTTATTAATTACGATAGTAAAAAAAGCGTTTTTATGACAAAAGCGTTATTAAATAAAGGTGCAAAACCAACGAGAATGTTTATGACTTGGCTTAGGCAAAAAATCAGAAAAAGTAGAAACAGTTTATTTAAAAAGCATTTTTCGTTGATGAAAAACGGGATAAATAATCACAACGGAAAAAAAAATAGAGTGCATATTCCTGTTTATA
>CAYUYT010000333.1:0-3248 GCA_964449345.1 uncultured Spirochaetia bacterium
AATGCAAACATTCCTCCATTAATCCTGCCTTTAATTAATTTAACAAAGAATGATGCAAAAAAAGTAAAATATCGAGAAGAATAAATACATAAATGTTTAAATAAGAGTATCAGGTCTTAACATTTAATATAAAAGTATTAAAAAAACTTTTTCGCTAGTTTTAATATACCCTGTTTCCATGGTACGCGGTGAGATTTACCGCTTTTATTTTGAAAACTCTCTACGTTATCAAGATACCATTTGTAATTTCTAATCAACGCGTCTTTATTAGAATATTTCGGTTTAAACCCTAAAATCTTTTCTGCCTTTTCAATTGAAACAAAAGAATCCTTGCCCGCGGTTTCATAAACCCATTTATATAAAGGCGAAAGCTTTAAAAACTCAAGAACTTTTAATGCCGGTATCACTATCCACTTAGGCATACCCTTAACTTTTTTGCCGAAGCCCGCATAATCTAAAACAGCCTGATAATCTTCACGCATGGTTGTGAACTCTTTTGCCCCGATGTTAAACGTATCATTAACTTTGTCTTTCTTTAAAGTCATACACAAATAAATCGCATCGCACAAATCCTCAACATCGAGCAACTGATAACGGTTTTTACCGTTGCCTATCATAGGAAAACCGTGCGCGTCTTTTGCCCAGTCGTAAAACAACGCAAAAACCCCGAGCCTTTCAGGGCCGATAAAAGATTTTGGCCGGATAATAGGAATACACATACCTTGCTCACGCAAAATCCCGGCTATTCTTTCCGCTTCAATTTTTGCCTCGCCGTAATGCCCTACCCCGATTAGCTTATCCGTTTCGTATAAAGGATGATGGTCAGGAACCCCGTAAACAGCGGTTGAAGAAATGTTAACCACCCTATCAACACCGTGTTTATTAGCCGTTTCAAATACAATGCGAGCGCCTTCTACGTCAGTTGAAAAAATCTCTTCTTTTGAATATAAAGGCAATGCTGCGGCACAATGCACGACCTGCTTAACGCCTTGCATACATTCATCAACTGTTTGTTCGTTTCTAATATCGCCCACGATCCATTCGATTTTATCTTTTTCAGGATAATCAAAAGGCTCTAAATCAAGGGAACGCACTTTATGGCCTTTATCAAGGAGATAACGGACTAAATTTATACCTAAAAAGCCGGAACCACCGGTAATTAATACTTTCATTTTCACCGCCTAAATCAAATCTTTAAAATATATTAATACGCTAAAACTAACCATCCAACCTAAAATAGTAAACTGAATAAACTTGTCTTTTAGTAAAATTTTCGTTGGAGAGCCTGAATCTTTGTTTATGGCTTTTCCGATTTTTTTATGGAAATAAGTCTAATCCGTCCAATAAAAAAGTATTACAATTCGATGATTACGAAAGCTTAGTGCAATATTTATTTTGGCGCAAGTATTAATATTGTTTTAACAGTTTTATCAAATTAATCTGTAATTCCAATATCAACAAAACTAACGAGCAATGTCGTTTTAACGAGTTTAAACATTTCAAATGTTAACACATAATTTTTCATCTTCTGAATTTTATGCAAACCGGAAGTTAGATCTTTTGTAAACCTGTACAACAGCAGTGTAATCTTATTTTTACCGTCCCTAAAAACAGGTAGATAAGGTTGATTTTTATCAGGTAAAGCACCCATGAATTTTAATTTAACCCTGTATATTTTTCCTTTTTTAAAACTTTGAGCCACGGATAAATCTTTTACTGTTTTTACTTTTGCTTTTTTATACTTGCCTGTGAGCAGGTTCTTGATAGCGTAAAATTTCTTTTCCTTTGCAATTAATAAAACATCGTATTTGTTTTTATATTTGATTGATTTATCAGCTCCGTGTTTTAATAATAGTTTCGTTATAATGTAGTGGCCATTCATAACAGCGAACATTAAGGCAGTAACTCCGCGGGCACTTATAACATTGACTTTTGCTCCGTTATCGAGTAATAATTTAACCGTTTTTATTATACCTGCGCCAGCTGCGCCCATTAAAGCTGTCTCATTCGTTTTTGCCTTAAGATTTACATCCGCTCCCTTTGAAATTAAAAATTTTACTATTTTATAATGCCCTCTAGCAGCAGCAGAAGTTATTGCCGGAGTAAGCATTCCTGGCATCCTTGCATTTACGCTTGCACCTTTTTTGTGTAACTCTTTTACCTTTTCAAAATCACCTTTATGGCAAGCCATAACCATGGAAAAGGAGTATTTGTTACCGGCTTTAGAGAATATTTGTAAAGTAAAAATTAGGATTAAGACTAAAATAAGAATAACGCGTTTGTTCATTATTTACTCCAGAATATTAATATGTTAACTACAATACCTGAATAATGTATTAATATCAACTAAAAAAAAAATTAAAATTAACTTATTGCCCAAGGTAAAACCTAAAAATATGAGTTAAAACTCAAAAGAATAGTTTATAAAACAATTTTTCTTTTAAAGAATTAAAAGTTGCCGAAAATATAGTAAAACATATAATTGTTATTATAACAATAAACCGGAGTGGCAATATGGCTGAAAAACGTAAATTTAGCTTTTTTGATTTCTTTAACTTTGATATAAATAGAAAAATATTTGAAGATTATATCGACCTTGTTAAATCTCAGCATAAACAGGCAACGGGAATTATAGAGCTTACGTCAAAAGAAGCCCTCCAAGCTGTGAAAAACTACTACGATATTATTATTGATTCTTTCGGAGATGCTTTTTCCCAGCGTTCGTTTGACGATTACGTTACCGCTTTACAGGAATTAGGTATTTTACCGGGTGATAAGAAATAAGCCGTTTTAACAGTAAACGGCCTAATCGTATTTCAGATAGCCGGAAAGATACCGAGTCTTTCCGGACTAAATATGTGAATACTGTTTATATGTTAGTATTAAATTAACTTTCTTTTGTTTCAGGAAATGTATCCATTTTTTTCATCAAAGGCCCAGCCGAAAAGTTTTCTTTTACGTCAGGAGATTGTTTAGTTTTCATAAAATTATAAATATGCTTTGAAAAATATTTTAATAAAGCATAAAACGTTTGAAAATAATAAGAATCACGTCCTTTTCTGTAGATTAGATCTTCATGATACCTTTTTTCTTTTTTATCTTCAAAGAAAACATTTCTGTCATCAAATTCAATATCAAAATACGTTACATTGGGTTTTCTTGCATCAACAATTTTAAACTTATATATGAAAATCAGCTTATGCGTTCCTGTTTTGGAAATGTGAATATTAAAAATATTAAAAATATCC
>CAYUYT010000334.1:0-3209 GCA_964449345.1 uncultured Spirochaetia bacterium
GAGAGGGTCTCTCCGTTCTCGCCAATAACGGTATGATACCCATCGGGAAGGCGTGCTACAAAATCGTCGCACTGCGCCATCCGGGCGACTCGCATCACCTCTTCATCGGTGGCATCGTGCTTTCCAATCCGTATATTATTCATTACCGAGGTATTGAACAGAACCACATCCTGAAAAACAACCGAGTAGTACTGCAGTAGTGTCTCCGGGTCGATGGTGCTGATGTTCTGACCACCCAGGGTAATTGTGCCGCCATCGATATCCCAGAAGCGGGCGTGCTCATAACTCTGTGCTGCAAATGTAAACATCACTGCAAAAATTATAATTATTGACATTTTTTTTATATTTTTTTTCATTTCATTCTCCTAATTTAAAATTTAATTTCTAAAGTCGTTTTGATTACATATCCCGTTTGAGAAAACACGTTGCCTTTTTTAAGATGCCAACCTTCTTAATACAACGTTTTTCATTATTCCTCCTAATAGATTTATATTATTGATAACGATTATCAATATCAGCGAATTTAACTAAGATATATTAAAAGGCAAGAAATTTTTTTCTCAAACAATTTTTTTTTATGATTTTGATTTTCAATAACGAAATGAAGGCAAAAACGAAGGAATTTTATTGCATAAACACGTGAAGCGGATTAAAATTTAATTACAAATAAAAATCGGAGGACTATATGTATACAATATCGGAAGCATGTACACAATGTGATGAATGCAGGGAGCAATGCCCCGTTGACGCTATTTCAAAAGGCGCACCTTATAAAATAAGCGATGATTGTACGGATTGCGGAATCTGTGCAGAAGTTTGCCCTGTCGATGCAGCATATAGAGTTAGCAACTAAAGTTAATTTTATAAAAGAAACGCTTTATTGCAATTCTTAGATAGGCACCCGGCAAACATGCCGGGTTTTTTATTGCTATTAATTACTAAACTTACTTTTTAATTTTATGAAAAATTTGCAAATATGTAATATATTCATTGACTTATTTTGTCTTCATTAATAGATTGGTATTGATAATCAGTATCAATTTATAAAAATATGAAAGACAAAGATTTAATTAAAAAAATACAATCCCTAGATAATGCAAACGAAATCGCCATTTACGTTGAGACATCCGGCTTACAAAGAGAGCAAATTGTAAGGTATATTGAAAAACTAAAAAGAATAATAGAAGAAAATTTTCCGGATAAAAAATATATTTTTCTGCCTCACGATGGTACGGGTTTTTTATTGTTATTAATTTCTAAACCTACTTTCTAATTTTATAAAAAATTTGCAAATATGTAATAAGTTTATTGACTTATTCTGTCTTTATTAATAAATTGGTATTGATAATCAGTATCAATTGAGAAAAATATGAAAGACAAAGATTTAATTAAAAAAATACAATCCCTAGATAACGCAAACGAGATTGTAATTTACGTTGAGACATCCGGCTTATGCAGAGGGCAAATTGTAAGGTATATTGAAAAACTAAAAAGAATAATAGAAGAAAATTTTCCGGATAAAAAATATATTTTTCTGCCTCACGATGGCAACGAACAACTTAGAATACAAGCTTTAGATGATTTTATGATATTTTTTAATAATAATTACGATAACTATAAAATTATAAAGCAAGATGCTCTTTATTTATATAACACTAATTAAACGGAATGATTATGGGTAACAGTTTGGAAAGATTACACAATTGCTTAATTGAACACGATTTGAAACTTACGGAACAAAGAAAAATCATTTATGAATTTTTTTTATCAACAACGGGGCATCTTACCGCACAGGAGTTATATGAAATTATAAAAGAACATTCTCCTGACATCGGACTTGCCACCGTGCGCAGAACTTTGAATATTTTTGTAAAGTGTAAAATTGCCAAATCAATAAAGTACGGTACAAACGAAACTCTGTTTGAAAAAAATGACGGAGAGCATTATCATCTTCGTTGCTTAAATTGCGGTAACTTAATAGAAGTCAAAAGTTATAGAATGATTAAACTTATTAAGGAAATATCCAGAGACAATAATTTTAAATTTTTATCATCATCATTGATAATTTCAGGTTTATGCCAAAATTGTAAAAAAGAAAGTGAGGATTAGAATGAATATTTTTTGCCATCATTTATATGAATACAAAAAGGGATTGCGCCGGTTAATATTACACACCATGGATATTAAGTATAAAGCAAGGGCAGAACAAAAGCTTAAAAGCAACGGAATCGATTACATTATTATTCCCTTAAATGAAATGAAAATAAATTTATTTTTTGGGCAAAGGCAGTGTCTTGATACTTTGCGTTGCTTTGATACTTTAAACTTAAACGAGCTAACTCACGAGCAGGATTTTATTTTAGGCGTTATGCTCGGTTACGACTTAACATTGCAATGCGAGCGTTATTTGCAAAGGTTAGAAAACGGAAAAGTTAAAAAAGCGGTTTAAACAGCAATATCCCGCCAGGTTTTTGCAATTAGAATGGTGAGATTATTTATATTAAATTTTAGGAGAAAAAAATGAATAATCCAAAAATTATTATTGATGTACGGGGAATGCCGGATATGGCTAAGAGGCCTAAAAAAGTATCAAAGGAACTCGATACTATTAAATCAGGGGATAATGCTGAGATTATTGCTGATGATGAAAAAATGCTTGAATTAGCGCCTAAAATGATAAAATCAATTGGTAAAGCAAACCTTCTTAAAACGTGGAAAGGCGAAGACGGCTTTTATCATTCATTAGTTCAAAAACTTTAACGTTTTACAATGCGTTAAGCCATACACTCCTGTAAAAATATAAGCCTGCAATTACGCAGGTTTATATTTTAAGTAACCTCTGAACATTAACTTTTTTAGATTTTTTCACCGCTTAATACCTAATTTTAAGTTTTTATTTATAAATGTAAAGCAAGGAATATATATCCTTATAGGGAAAGCACAAATGCGTTTTTGATAAACTTTATTGTTTTATAAAAGGGAGTTTCAAAATATATATTTATCAATAGAAGGGGCAATGGCCATTGCCCCTTCTATATTCTGTTTTCACTTCAAATCCGGCAGTTTAAACTCTCAAACTTAATCTTACCCATTTTTATCTTTATGCCCCTGAGTTTAGAATTTTTTTTTATTCTAAAATTTAATTGAAATTGAATTTTTTGTTTAGGACCCGGACATGCTGCATAAGATTTAAGCAGTTAAAATGTCTT
>CAYUYT010000335.1:0-3181 GCA_964449345.1 uncultured Spirochaetia bacterium
GTCGGCTTAATGGAAGAACAATACACTCTCGAAAACGGTCTCGATGTAGGGAAAATCAGGGTACCCATAGGCACAATCGGCATCATTTACGAATCACGGCCTAATGTTACCATTGATGCCGCTGCCTTATGTTTAAAATCAGGCAACGGTACTATATTGCGTGGAGGCTCGGAAGCATTCAACTCAAACTCAATACTTGCAAACATTGCAAGACAGGCATTAAAAGAAAACTCACTGCCCGAAGACTGCATTAGTTTTTTCGACAGAACAAACAGGGAATGCGTTCACGAAATGCTTAAACTTCCGCAATACCTTGACCTCGTTGTGCCGAGGGGAGGAAGTGCATTAATTCAAATGGTAGTTCAAAATTCTCACGTTCCCGTGGTTAAACACGATAAAGGCGTTTGCACTTTATACGTTTGTAATGATGCCGACAAGGACAACGCAATAGATATAGCAATTAACGCAAAAACGCAAAGGCCCGGGGTTTGCAACGCTATCGAAAATATTATTTTTGATAAAGATTGCTCGTTTATTAAAGACGTTCTTTCTGCACTTGCTAATGAGGGTGTTGAAATAAGAGGAAGCGGCGATGTATGTAAAATTTTCCCCGATGCAAAAAAAGCAACAGAGCAGGACTGGTCTGAAGAATATCTTGATTTGATAATAAGCGCAAAAACCGTTGCCGGAATTGACGAGGCAATTGATTTTATAAACACTAACGGTTCACATCACAGTGATTCAATACTTACAAAAAATTATTTTAACGCAAGAAAATTCTTAAAGAACGTAGATTCAGCTGCGGTTTACACTAACGCATCAACGCGTTTTACAGACGGACAGGAATTCGGACTTGGCGCAGAGATAGGAATTTCTACGAACAAAATTCATGCGCGCGGCCCTATGGGATTAAAAGAACTTACAACGGTAAAATGGATAGTACAAGGTGACGGACAAATAAGAAGCTAGCGGTTTCATGTTTTCTTGGCTTGGTCTGTATACATCACATTATCATGAATCTCGCATTAAAATCAACGTTTTTTCTTTTTTTCCACAGATAAATAAAATTGACACAAAATATAAATCACTACCCTCTTTATTTAAAGGGGCATGAGAAGAAAGCTATTTGCGATAAAAGCCGGGGATTTCTCTTCTCTCGAATGTCTCTCCGTTTTTGTGGTTACATTACCCTCTTTCTACCGAAATTTTTCACATTTAGAACGTATAGATATTGTAGGGCTAAAAGCTACGCCCTAACTCAAAAATCAAATGCCGGTATTGGCCAGAACATTGAGAAGCGGCAAAAGCCATTATCGCCTCTATTGGCAGGTAACGTACTTGCTCCTACAAAACTACAATGCTAAAAATATCTCTACCTTATCTGCCATATCTGCGTTAATTGTATATTAAACCGCAAAGAGCGCAGAATACGCTGAGAAAACCGCATCAGCAAAACTGCGTGTTTGTTACGAGCAAGGCGGAGGATTTAGATATCCCTGCCTTTCTTTTTTAATAAACCGTGAATAACGCATTTTTTTGTAATTTTATACTTGACATTAGTATTTATTTTTCGTTTTATTGTTTACACTACTTAATAGTTGAGGAAAAAAATGATAATCGTATTAAAACCCGAAGTAACAGATGAAGAAATTCAGCATATTGTTGATAAGATTGAAGATTACGGTTTAAAAACGCATATTTCACGCGGCGAATTAAGAACGGTAATAGGCGCTATTGGCGATGAAACTATTTTACGCGAAAAACCAATAGAAGCAATTAGCGGCGTTGAAAAAGTAATGCCCGTAGTTGAACCGTATAAACTCGCTAGCAGAAGCTTTCACCCTGATGATAGTATTATATCCATCGGCAACGGAAAAGTTACAATCGGGGGAAACACTATTGCAATTATAGCAGGTCCTTGTACAGTAGAAAATGAAGACCAAACCGTTAAAACGGCAATTGAAGTAAAAAAAGCCGGAGCCAACCTTTTACGGGGAGGGGCTTTTAAACCGAGGACTTCTCCTTATTCGTTTCAGGGTTTAGGTGCAAAGGGGCTTGAAATATTATTAACTGCTAAAAAGGAAACCGGTCTTCCTATAGTAACGGAGGTAATGGATCCTCGGGATGTTGAACTCGTAGCCGAAAAAGCAGACGTTATTCAAATCGGTGCAAGAAACGTTCAAAATTTTAATCTTTTAAAAGAAGTTGGTCGTTACAAAAAACCCATTCTTTTAAAACGCGGTATGATGACAACGGTAAAAGAATTGTTAATGAGCGCTGAATACATTATGAGCGAAGGCAATTTGGAAGTCATGCTTTGTGAACGCGGTATTAGAACATTTGAAACGGAAACGCGCAATACTCTGGATTTATCTCTTATTCCCGTTGCTAATACAAAAACGCATTTGCCCGTTGTAATTGACCCTTCTCATGCAACAGGACACCGGGAATACATAGAATCAATGTCGTTGGCTGCTATTGCAGGCGGTGCTGATGCGTTAATGATAGAAGTACACGTTACTCCAGAAGAAGCTATGGTTGACGGTGCGCAAAGTTTGTCGCCGCAGTGTTTTGTTGATTTTATGCAAAAAGCAAAAGCCGTTGCCAGTGCATTAGGTAAAAAAGTAGGCGCGCTTTAAGACTATGTAACCGTATTTATATATTTTATTCTAAGATAAAAGTTGAGTCCAACTTTAAAGTTAGGTAAATCTGTAAAAACAACGCGTTTGCAGTCTATTTACGCAAATTTTCAAATCAAAATAGCCTTTCAATTTATAAAAATATTAATTATACTAATAATACTTTAAATTTTATGCAACCGACACTTTAAAGTGTCGGTTGAAAAGCAATTACAATATACAATACTTTGATTTTAAAATCACTTTAGTATAAATAGAGGGGCAGTCACATAATTAAACATTCGATTATAAATTTAAATAAAATTTCATTATTTTTAGATTCAATTAAATAATTTTTTTGTTTTACCCTTTACTTTGTTTCTGCAAGAGCCATATTCTTGATATTATGCACCATACTGATTAATCCCCCCAGTGAAAGTATATTTTTGTTTTGATTTTTAATAAATCGAATTTTCACCTAATTTCAAATTTGCACTCATAAAAATTTAATTGTTTAGGACCCGGACATGCTGCATAAGATTTAAGCAGTTAAAATGTCTTTT
>CAYUYT010000336.1:0-3172 GCA_964449345.1 uncultured Spirochaetia bacterium
TGTATATTCTCTTCAATACCTATACCCGTATCCCTAACGCAAAATAAAATTTTACCGTCAATTTGCCTATTAACTTCAATTTCAATTTCTCCTTTTTCTGTAAATTTTATTGCATTTCCAACGAGATTTAGCAAAATCTGGCTCAAGCGGTTAGGGTCGGCATAAAGCGTTTTTACGTTATTCTGTTTAATGATAAATTTAATATGTTTTTCTTTTAATTGTGATTCATACATTGTTTGAATGTGATTCAAAATTTCATATAGCTCAATGTTTTTCGGCTTAATTTCCATTTTACCCATTTCAATTCTAGTTAAATCCAGAATATCGTTAATTATATTTAAAAGTATTTCGCCTGATTTATAAATCATTTCAACGTTTTCCATCTCATCTTCCTCAAGCTTTTCGTCCTGAAGCAATAATTGGCAAAATCCTATTATTGCTGAAATCGGCGTTCTTATTTCATGGCTCATATTAGCCAAAAAATCCGATTTCGTTTTATTTGCTTCTTCGGCTTTGATCAACGCGATTTCCAATTGTTTTTCAGCATTACGCAAAACCTGTATCGTTTCATACAACTCCCTGTTTTTATTCTCAATTTCCGCAGTACGTTGCCTTACCATATCCTCAAGGTCTTGGGAATAAATTTTTATTTCTTTGTTTTGCGCTTCGATTTTTTCAAAGCTTATTTGAAGATTTTTTCTCATTAAATTTACGCTATTAACCAATAATTTTAATTCGCTTTTTGTATTTATTTTCAACTCTTTTTTAAAGTTACCCTGAGCAATAATATTTATATCCTGAATAATTCTTTTAACAGGGTCGGTAATGCGCGAGGATATAATAATGATAATTACAATACTAATTAAGATAGATAATATTCCCGTTATAAAATTAAATACCCCCTTTCTTTGTAATTTAATAAATATTTGGCTTCGATCATACTGAAGTTCAACAACACGGTCGGCAGAAGTAACGTATATGCCCTCCGGATTATCAATATAAATGTAACGCGTAATTTTACTTTCGTCTCTGTTGCAAATCTCAAAAGGTTTTTTCGTTTTAAAGACACGGGTCAATATTTTTTTTAATTTTTCATTCGCTTTAAAGTTCGGATTGCCAACTATATAGTGAATTACATTGAATATCCTAACACTTTTAAGCATGGGGTTAAGTTTT
Organism: uncultured Spirochaetia bacterium; assembly: GCA_964449345.1. Taxonomy (GTDB): domain Bacteria; phylum Spirochaetota; class CALGPD01; order CALGPD01; family CALGPD01; genus CALGPD01. The sequence goes on from CAYUYT010000336.1 coordinate 1,177, forward strand.
TCCAAATCGTTTGAAACTTTAACAGGGTCTAATATTTTTATTTGTTCCTTAAATTCATCAGCTTTTAAACCTAATTCTAAAATGTACTTATTATCGGGGGTGGGCATATAAGCGTATTTTCTCAACTTTCCTGTGCGTGTTTCCGGTGTTATTCTATCGGGAACGAATTTATTTCCTTTTCTGATTTTTTCAAGTTTACCGTGAATGTGGAATTTTTTAAAATCCAGTCCTAAATCTTTTTTATACGTTGTTTTTATGACAACGCTGTTTTTATCAATAACGTATAAGTCATAATTTTTCCCTAGTTTGTTTTTTACGTGTTGTAAATCTAAAGCGTTGATATTCCCGCGGCAATTTTTATAAGCTTTTAGAAAAGGGCTAAAAGCTTTTTTAAGCCGGTTATTTAACGTTTTATCTAGTATGTTAAAAGAATTATTTATGAGCTTTAACCCAATAGTTAAACCCGCTTCGGTTTCGTTTCGTAAATGTTTATAATGATTTAAAAATTCTGTGCGGAAACTAAAATAATTAATCAACGTAAATAAAACGGAAAGTGAAATTACAACGATTAAAACAGGGAACATTAAAGAATATTTAAGTGGACGGTACTTTGTATCTTTTTTTTCCATATTTAACATATTTTACTTCATTAAACATAATAAAAAAAGAAAAAATTGTGAACTTATGTTAATTATATATATTTTTTTAAAATTAAACTTCATTAATTTTAATGGGCTGGGATAAATATTTTCCCTTTTTCTCAAAATCCATGAGTATGATTACTTCTGTTTTTTCATCTTTTTTTATATTAAAATAATATTCAGGACTCATTTCCCTTGTGATATGCAAACCTCTGCCCGAATCTTTTAGGAATGGAGAAATATCTTCACCTTTTTTCATAGCTTCTTTTATTTTTTTCTCACGTTCGTTTAAATCAATTAACGTTTCAATAATCCGTCGTTTGCTTAACGTTCCCATAAAATCCGTTATAGATACACCGTATCTGTATCCGTCGTAACCGTGTTTAATTTCAACGTATTTACCGCCAGGAATGTCAAAGCTAGCACGCTTCATTTTAAGGTCTGTTCTGCCATGGGAATGGTAAACAGCATTGGAGATTAATTCAATTAAAATAAGCTTGAAAGACATTTTCATTTTGGTGGGCAAACCGTATTTTTGCGCACATTCTAGAATTTCATTAATTGCGTTTTCAATTCCTTTGCTGGAAGTAATTTTTATGGTTTCTATTTCTTCAATTCCAAAGTATAGATAATTTTCAAGCCCAAATAATCCCCGGCCGGTTAAAAGTTTATAAATAAGCGAAAGCACTTCGTCTTTTTTAAGTGGTTTTGACAGAATATTTCCTACATCGCATTCAAGTGCAATTTTTAAATACTCGTCAATATCCTTATCAGTCATCATAATAACGGGAAAATCAAGACCTAAAGCCCTAACCTCTTTAACAAGCTCAAACCCCCCCTTAATTGGCATATTAATATCAGAGATAAGCATATCAATTTTGTTATTATTAATAATATTTAAACCGATTTCACCATTTGCTGCAAAAAGACGGCGGTAATTATTAAATTCTAATATTTTATCCATTATTTTTTGTATAACAATGGAATCTTCACAAACTAAGATTGTATGCTTTTGGTCGTCATTATATGAAATAAAATCTTCTTCCATATTCCTACTATGATAAATTTTATAATATTTAATAATTTAATTATCGTTTTAATACTGTTTTTGTTAAGCTATAAAAAAATTTAAAAATTTTCCGCATTTTATACAATATCACCCTGATAGTTAATTATAACAGGGATAAAGTCTTTTTGTAAACAAAAATAAAAATTATTCATCCTCAACAACAATTATCCTGCTACCGTCCACCTCGCAAACTTTTATTTTTTTGTCCTTAGAAATAAAACCTCCACGGCTAACAACATCGAGGCGTTTATCCTCAATAATTGCAACCCCAGAAGGGCGTAAAGCG
>CAYUYT010000337.1:0-3172 GCA_964449345.1 uncultured Spirochaetia bacterium
TTTATTTCCGTTTTTCTTGAAGCTTTACATTACTTAAAAAACAGAAAATAAACAAAATAAATTAAAACTTTTTTCAAAAAAAAACAAAAACAATTATTTTTTAAAGGTTATTATGCAAGCAATAATTGATTTATCAAGTTGTAAATATTATCAAAAAAAATTAAGCGGATTATCTATACTGTTTAGAAATATCCTGAATTTATCAATACACGGGGTAACGCGTTTTATTTTAATTTCTACAGATCCAAATGAATTTAAAGCTTTACAAAAATCCATTCTTAAATATTCAAAAATCAACAAAACTCATCTTGTTGAAATTATGCTGGTGCCGGATTTTAAGTCTGCTATAAGTAAATCAATAATGGACTCTTTAATTATTATTGATGATTTCTATATAATTAAAGAAAAATTTGCACCGCCGGAAAACCTCTCAATTCCACATAAATATTATGAAGGTTTTTACGTTGTTCCGTATAACGCATTAAAAGAAATTAATAAGCCCGCTGATTTATTCGTTTTGGATATGAACGCAAAAGTCAAAAAAAGCGCAATTTGCAAAATCAAAAACAAAGACGACTTAAAAATCGTAAGTAAAAGAATTTACGAACAAAGATTAGTTGAGGAAGAAAAAGCATTTACACTCGGATTTAAAAGATATACAAGTTCCCCCTTAACAAAAGCCGCACTATTATTAAAACTATCCCCCTTAATTATTTCTCTAACAAAAGTTTTACTCATTACTCTATCAGTTCACATACTTTGGCTTTATAAAAACATTTTTGCAATTCCTTTATTAGCAAGTATTTATTTTTTCACGTATTTACTTGATTCTGTTGACGGAGAAATAGCGCGTTTAAAAATGATTCAATCGAGGCTAGGAAGTTTAATTGATTGTATAACCGACGAACTTAGAACGATAATTTTTTTCAGCGGGGTTAGCTATTATGTAGCGAAAACAATGCTTGAATACAATAACGCATTACTTTTACCTTGCTTAGCCACAGCCATGTTTCTTGTTTCCAAGTTTTCGCAATATTTAATTTTATCCGATCCCGGAGGAGAAAAAGCAAAATCACAGAATATTTTACTAAGCTTTATTGAAAACCGGAATAAAAGAAAATGGTATTTACGTGCAGATAAAAAAATGTTTAACAATGCCTTTACTACAATAATGATAATGCTCGGAAGTATTGTTTACGTTGGTTCTACCGATATAGGTTTTATAATTTATGCTTATATGCCCCACATATATTTCATACTTAGCTTAATGTTATTTATCATAGTTACGATAAAACTTTTTTATTATTATTCAATGCAAAAGCTAAGAAACGATCAATATAAAAATGTAAACACGGTGATTTTTGACTGGGACGGCACACTATTGCCTACAATGGAGAATTTTGCCGATATTGCCGCAAAAGTTTTAAATAAATACTATGGAATGGATTTAAGCGTGGCGAGGCGCAGATATATTGAAACATCGGGGTTGCCTTTTGAACAACAAATCCGGACAATAGTACCGGGAGGAGAAAAAAATCAGGTATGTGTTGATGATTTTGAAGAAACAAAATTAAAACCGTTCTTTGATGAAAAATTTTCAGACGACGTACATAATTCACTTATAAAAATAAAAAAAATGGGATTTAAAATTTGTATTTCAAGCGGTAATTATCAGCATTTATTAGAAGAATTTATAAAACGGGAAAACCTTGATTTCGACATCATACTCGGTTTTCATAAACACCTCGCTAAAGGGAAAGAACACTTTGATTACATTATTAATAAACTCGGTGTATATAAAAAAAACGTGCTATTTTGCGGAGACTCTTTAAAGGACGGAGAAAAAGCATTTGAATACGGAGTTAAATTTATCGGACGAACCGGAATTTTTTCAAAAACTGATTTTCAAAAACGCTTTAAAGACATAAGAGTTATTGACAAAATTTCTGAATTAGCTAAATTATTACGAAAAATAAAGGAATGAAGAAAATGAAAACCGTTATCCTCGCTGCCGGCTTCGGCTCACGGCTAAAACATAAAACCAAAGACAAGGGAAAGGCATTAGTCGAACTTAATTCGCGTCCTTTAATTGATTACGCGCTTGAGTTTACAAACCATACTGATGTTGAACACAGGTACGTTGTGGGCGGTTTTACCTACCCTCTTTTAAAAAAACATCTTGAAAAACTCAACCCTGACAGGACTACGGTTTTAGAAAACAAAGATTATAAAAAAGGCAACTTAATTACCTTAAAAACCGCGCTCGATTATTTTGATGATGATATGCTTATCATGAACGTTGACCACATTTATAATCCCATTATTTTTAACGTTGTAAAAAACAATATAGCGGGTATAACAGGCATAGTTGACAGCGACCGTAATTTAACGGATGATGACATGAAAGTTAAAATCGATAGCTGGGGAAGAATAACGGAAATTGATAAAAAGTTAACGCGTTTTGATAAAGGTTATATCGGCATGACCACTATTTCCAAAGAAAACATTGGGCTTTACAAAAAAGCAATTGACACGGTATCACAAACACTAGGAGAATCCGCAAACGTTGAAGCGGTTTTACATTACCTCGCATCAACGAACACGCAACCGAGGACTCTTGACGTTTCTTCGTTCCGCTGGCTTGAAATAGACACGCCCGAAGAATTACAAACAGCGGAAAAAGCTCTGCACGATTTACCGGATAGGTTTCCCTATTTTAAGAAAGACAACGCGTAGAGTTTATTTTCTCCTACGGATTACTTTGTTTGACTCTGATTGTTAAGAAATGATTTTTGTTAATATTTTTCTTCATCTGCTTCTACTCTACTGCAAACTAGTAAAAAATTTTTTAACCACCAAGGACACAGAATACGCTTAAGTTTTCATAATAATTCAGGGCTTAAATACGAACTCGGATTTAAGAAAATCCCCCTGAATCCCCCTTCGAGTAAAGGGGGACTTGAAGAGAAGAGAAGAGAAAAGAAGAATAAAAAAGCCCTGCCCGAACTTTTACTAGTCCTCCTTCTTTACTCAAAAAGGGAGATAGAGGGTGATTCTCTTCCTCCGCCCTCTTTATTTAAAGATTGTGATACAGCGGTGATTCTCTTTATACCCGAACTTTTACTAGTCCTCCCTCTTTACTCAAAGAGGGAGATAGAGGGTGATTCTCTTC
>CAYUYT010000338.1:0-3159 GCA_964449345.1 uncultured Spirochaetia bacterium
ACCGACACTTTAAAGTGTCGGTTGCATAAAATTTAAAGTATTATTAGTATATCAAACCGTTCTTCATTATCAAATTTTACAATTTGTGTAAAAAGCTTTACTAAAATTTAATAAACATAAAAAAATACTTGCTTGTTTTTGTCGATTTAGTTAAATTTGATTTGTATATGATTGTAATATGTATAATTTCGCAAAGTAAATGCGTTGTTTGCTGAAATTTTTATAATCAAGGACTAACCTTAGGGAAAAAATCTAGGAGAAATGTTATGATAAACAAAATGAAAATCGGAACAAAACTCATTAGCGGTTTTGCGCTTGTTGCTATTATTGCCGCTTTGATTGGTGTTTACGGTATAATTAACATGAGAAATATTGATGATAGGGATACGCTTTTGTATCAAAAAATGACATTGCCTATACAGTATCTTGCTAAAGTTATCGAACGATACCACAGGGTACGCGTAAACGTTTACGCTCTTTTGTCTGCGGATACACAGGCTGCAATTAAAAAGTATAAAGACGTTATTTTTGGTGAGCATTCAGAAATTTTGATTGAAAACTTAAATAAATTTAAAAAAACAATGATTTCCGATAAAATTAAAAACGTGTTTAAGGAATTACAAAAAGCGCGTTCTTTATATAGAGCAGATTTAAAACGCTTTGTTTCTTTGATTGAACAGGGCAAGAAAGATGAAGCGCGCGCGGTCGCAACGGGTGTAGGGTTTAAACACGCAAAAATGGAGCAAAAAGCATTGGATAAATTAATGCAGATTAAGATAGATGATGCAAAACAAATAGCTATTGAAAATACTGAAATTGCCGACTCTACAACGCTTATTATGGTAATCGTTTTATTAATCGGTTTTTTAATTTCCCTGTTTTTAGGAATATACTTAACGAAATCAATAAGCAAGCCATTAACAGTCGGTGTTGATTTTGCAAATAAGATTTCTAAAAAAGATTTAACTGCGGAAATTGACAAATCAATAATAAAACGCGGTGATGAAGTTGGAATGCTTGCTAACGCGTTGATTGATATGAAAAATAACTTAATTGAAATAGTCAACGAATTAAATGACGTTGCAAATAATATGGCAGCGAGTTCGGAAGAAATTTCCGCGTCCGCACAAAGTTTAGCATCAGGCGCTCAAAATCAGGCGGCAAGTGTTGAAGAAACTTCCGCATCAATGGAGGAACTCGGTTCTTCTATCACTCAGGTTGCATCAAACGCTGATGATATTAATAATAAATCAAACGACTTGCTCGTTACTTCAAAAGAAAGTGCTGAGCTCGTTGAAGACGCTGTTACGAGTATGGATAAAATAAATGAAAGCTCTGTACAGATTTCCGATATATTAGGCGTTATTAACGATATATCCGACCAGACAAACCTGCTTGCTTTAAACGCAGCTATTGAAGCGGCTAGGGCAGGCGAACACGGACGCGGTTTTGCCGTTGTTGCCGATGAAATTTCAAAACTCGCTGATAAAAGCACAGAGAACGCAAAAGAGATTGAAACTTTAATTAAACAAAGTATAAAAGACATTGACAAGGGCTCTGATATTGTGAAAAAAGCCGGCGATGCGTTTAACGTAATTATTCAGGGTGTTGGCGGAAACTCGGAATTAATCGTTGAAATTGCCAAAGCCATTGAACAGCAAAAAGAGGGTTCTGACCAGGTTCAAACCGCAGTAGAAAACATTAACGAAATAACGCAAAGCACGAGCGCTTCCGCCGAAGAAATGGCAGCATCAACCGAAGAAATGCAGTCTCAGGCGGAAAACATTAAGGGATTAATTGAACAGTTTAAAGTAAGCAATAACGCAAAGAAACAAATACAAGGCCCGGCAGAAAACAACGGAGAAAAAAAAGAAGTTACGTTAAAAAACAGTTAGGAGGAAATTATGGCTGAAAAACAAACTTTGCAAGATATAGAACATAACAAATCAAACGAAGACACTATTCAGATAATTAGTTTCTCGGTAGCTGAAGAAAATTACGGACTCGGTATAGAAAACGTACTTGAAGTTATCCGCGTTAGTGAAATACAAAAATTGCCCAAATCGCCTTTATTTTTAAAAGGCATAATTAATTTACGTGGCGAGGTTATTCCAATTGTAGATTTGCGAAAACGCTTCGGACTGGAAGAAAATATTGATAATAAAATAAAACGCACAATCGTTGTTAAAGTTGATGGCAAAAAAGTAGGTATGATTGTTGATAAAGTTTCTAAGGTGATTAGGATAGCGGAAAGCAAAGTAAAACAAGCGGATAATTTTTCTTCCTTGATCGATAACAATTACGTTACCGGAATAGTTATGCATAACGGGAAAATGATTATTCTCGTTGACATTGCAAAAGTATTTTCCGAAGAAGAAATAAAAGAATTTAGGCAATTGCACCAACAATTCCCTGAATACGCACGATAATTGTGATATTTATACGAAAACCGGGTAGAAACCGGAATTATTTACAAGTCTTAATATTAAGAGAATCATCCCCTGTCCCCTTCTTTGAGTAAAGAAGGGGAATTAGTAAAAGTTCGGGCAGGACTTTTTTCTTTTCTTCTCTTCAAGTCCCCCTTTACTCGAAGGGGGATTTAGGGGGATTTCTCTTCTCTTCATTATTAAAATCAAAGGGATGAAAATTCCAGATTACTTTGAACTAACGATATATACTAATAATACTTTAAATTTTATGCAAGCGACACTTTAAAGTGTCGCTTGAAAAGCAATTACAATATACAATACTTTGATTTTAAAATCACTTTAGTAAAATCGTAATAATGATAATGTGTTTCGCTGCGTTTAATCGCTATTAGGGTATGCGCCTATGCCATAGAATATAGATAGTTTAAAAAATACTCCGAACGGTTTCCACCCGGAAGAAGGCGAATCCATGTATTTAAGAAAGAAATACCTAAATTCCAAACTTAAATGCATTCTGATACGATATAAAAAATTAACGCGCCAGCCGCCGCCTATAATCATGCCGAAATTAACGCTATTCACTTCATAAACTGTGGACGTGCCGAGATGGTTAACGTGCTCGTTGCCTAGGTGAAATCCAAATATTGGACCGGCGTATAAAAATGCTTCTTTGTAATAAAGAAAAGGCGCGGCTTTAACCGTTAAATAATCAATTGAATATTTTAAAACA
>CAYUYT010000339.1:0-3158 GCA_964449345.1 uncultured Spirochaetia bacterium
TCCTTAACTTAAGGATTAAAAAAGTTAATGACATTGCCCTCCAAAGGTCCTTTTCATACTGAAAAGTATGCACTGTGCCTGCCGAAGTATCATTTTTAATAAGTATATACTTAAAATTTTTTAGATTAAATAAAAAAATTTTCCAATTTAATTGACGATTGCTTATTTATCTATTAAAAATGTATATATAAATTTAAAATTAAGGAGAATATATGGCTTATTGTCGAAATTGTAGCAGACATTTTGCAGATTCATTTGTTCATTGTCCACAATGTGGAGAACCCCTTCCTGATAGTGGGGGTAGTTCTCAGGATAGTGTTATTTCTACGGGGATACTCGGATCAATAATACGCCTGGTAATTTATATATTTCCCCTTTCTTGCCCTTGGAGCATGGGCCATGGGGCTTGCATGGAAATCTTTTGGTCTTTCAATACTGGCTTCAACCGGGGTTAGTGCAATTGTGTGTATTGGGGTATTTTTTCTGGTCAGATTTTTATCGTCTCTTTCCCTCAAATACTCTGCCCCGCTCTCATTTCTTTTGCGTCTTCCGGAAATCCTAATAGTAACAATTATACATTTTCTTCTGGCATATTCCATTGTATTTAATATGGCTGTTCCTGTGGAAGCTCGGGTACGGATGTATAAATCTGTCAAGGAATCTGCCGCAGATGGAGGATCCGGAATCATTCTCTTTTTTAAACAATTGGGTAATTCTTTTTTCGCATGGACTTCGGAACTCACTGGTCCTCAGGCCACACGCGTTGGCCTTGGAGTTGGAGCTGCTGTAGTCGTAGGTGTTGTTTGGGCTTACATTATGTGGATTATATATAGTAGACGACGCAAGCCTAGAGTCTAGGTATACAATGGCAATGGCAATGGCAATTGTATTTGTTTCTGCCTCATGTTCTTGAACAATATATATTCTTTATTGGTCTAAAATTTCAAGGAGATAGAGGCTTTGTTTTGTGATGAGATTTCCAGACTGGCTTCAATTTATAATTTGCAAGGGCCTTTATGAATTTTTTTATTGTATTTTGCGCAAAAAAAGACCTGTTGAAAATAATAAAATCCCTAAAAACACAGATACTTTTTCATAAAGTCCCCTGATTAAAGTTTAAAATAAATTTCAAATATACCTTTAATTAATATCAATTTATTTTATAAAACCTTAAAAAAAAATTGATTATTAGTATTTAGCGGTGTTAGTATAACAAAATATGGTTAATATAGGAGGATCTATGTATAATAAGAAAGGTAAAATCATTTTTCTACCTATTATTATTTTCATTATGACTGTTTTGTCTCTTCAAACTTTTTCAAGACCCGGATTATCCGGTAGAGGAAGAAGCCGCAAGGGGATTACAAGCAACCAGATAAGCATTATGAATACTAAGCTAGCAGAATGCCAGGAAATCGCAAATAAACGCACTGCTTATAGAGGCGTTGTAGCGTCTTACAAAAAAAGATGGCGAATGATTTTAAAAGGCATGGTGGGCGCGCGGCAGAGACGGGAATACTCAAAGTTACTTTCACACGTCAACGGTTTTATTTCCCGCTACGGCGGTAATGTGCCAAGTACACCGGCTGTTGATAAAGTTTCAAACCGCGAATTAAGTATGTTAAGCCGAAAAATTAAGCTAGCAGAAAGATTAATGCGGAAAAAAAATGCTATTAGATATAGAAACAACATTCGAAACCAAAGAAGACGGTATAACAGTATTAGAAGGCTTCGAAGAAGAAACAAGCATAAAAGAGCGAGAAAAGTTTACGACACTGCGCTTTCAAGAATTAACTACATTATTAAAGTTCTTCGAAAAATTGAAAATAAAAGAAAAATCACAAATTCCCGAGAAGCTTCAAATCCGCGCAGTGAAAGAAAGTTTACTATTTATCTAGAAAAGAAACTTAAAGGTTACAGAAATAGACACGATAGAATTAGACGCAGGCAACGCGCTGATTATACTTTTAACGTGAGAACGAGAAGATATAATGTTTACAGAGCTTATGTTCGTCTTAGAGCAAAACCAAAAAATAATAAAAATTTCGTTGTTCGCATTAAAGTTAACGGCAGACGCGTTTTTCAGGAAGAAATAAAACGCTTTACTCCAAAAAGATGGAGATATAAAACTATTAAAATTCCTGATAACGTAATCAGAAACGGTAAAAATACTATTCGCGTTGTTGTAGTTAAGCCGTATAATAATTTCTATCTTGATATAGATAAAATTTATTTAAGAGTTTACGCAAAAAGATAAAATGTAAATAAATACAACATAGAATAAAAACAAAACGGCTGCAAAAAAGCAGCCGTTTGCTATATTTTTGATTAACTTTTAAAACGCTAATTATGAATAAAAGAAAATTTTTAATAATAATCTTTTTAATTCCTATTAAACTATTCTCAAACCCAACGGAAGAATTTTATTCTATTATCAGGCAATATTACAACAAAGGCAAATATAATAACACCATTGCTCAACTACAATATTTTATAAAAAAGCATCAAGGCAACTCAATAATAATTAATGCTTTATGGAGTATTGCACGCTCATATGAAAAACTAAAAGATTACAATAATGCAATAAAATATTATGAACGCATTGCGGATAAATATCAAAATTCAAAGCATGAACAAAACGCGTTGTATACGATTGCATACTTACACTATGCAATTCTTGAAAACTATAGCATTGCTTATAAAAAATACTTGAAGATTTTCGAAAAATTTAAAGATTCTAAATATTCAAAAAAAGCCCTCGGCTTTCTAATTTCTTGCGCACAAAAACTTAATAAGCAGAGCGAAGTTATTAAGCATATAAAAACCCTTGAAAAAAAATACCCATCAAGCTTAAATCGTTTATCAAATTACCTGCCAATAAAAGCGAAAATATTTATTAAACAAAAAAAATATAAAGCGGCAATTTTAACATACCAAAAAATTATAAAAATACTTAAAGAAAATCCGGGAAAATTAATTACAAAAATAAACAAAAAAAAGCATGAATCATATTCACAAATAGCTTTTCTATATGAAAAATCTAAGGTATTTGACTTATCCATAAAATATTATAAACTAGCAATAAAAAACTCTAAAAATTTTAACTCATTTATTTATAAAATGCGATTATCAAATACTTATTTTATTTCAAAAAAGTA
>CAYUYT010000340.1:0-3143 GCA_964449345.1 uncultured Spirochaetia bacterium
GACTTGAAGAGGAGAAATCCCCCATACCCTATACTTTTACTAATTCCCTTCTTTACTTAAAGGGGGCTGGAGAAGAACGCTGTTTGTGCTAAAAAGCCGGGGGATTACTTCCCAATAAGCAACGAGTATTTATCCCTAATATGAGCATCGATTTTATATTTCCGCGTAGTTAAAACGTATTCTCCGTTAGCACCGCGAGAATAATTACGGTGCAAATATAAATAACGGATTTGCCTGATGAAAGCGGTTACGTTGCCGGAATAATTAAGCGTAAGTTTATGTCCGGTTCGTCTATATTTGCCATTTACGGTTTTTGCGTTATAGCGCAGTGTAAAAGCATTGTTTTTGTTAAAATTATAAACTAAACGCATACCGGAACGCGTTTTGCCTTGCCATTTTTTTTCAAACAAGGTTTTTAACGGGAACAAAAAAGCACCGTAAACGTAACCGACTCGGCCGTCCTGATTGCGTATTTTATACCAGTGTGCATTGAACTTTCCGATTGTTTGTTGTTTACCCGTTTTTTGTATCAAAGTAATGTGCCTGTTTTGTTTCGTCTGGAACACCACAGAAGAACGCGTTGTTGGTTTGGCGCGGACGTTAACCGTTCCGCCGAGTATGAGGGCTTTTGCTTGACCAGCTTTTTTACGTGCATAATTGAGTATATCTTTAACGCGGTATATTTCGAGTTTATTATCAGAAAATGAATTAACAATTATATACTTGCCGTCTGGTGAAAAATTAATATAATCTATTTCTATATTATTTCCTTTAAAGATATGTAACAATTTATTGGTTTTTAAATTCCAGAGCTTGGCGATGTTATTCAAATTAATTATTAGATATTGATTTTTATAAGATAGACTTATTGAAAAGATACTGTTTCTATGCTCATGAATTTTTTTAATAACTTTATTTTTACTTAAAGAATATATATGAATTTCTTTCTCTTTATATCTATATATAATTTTTTCACCCAATTTAAAAAATTTAAAAATTCTATTGCTAAGACGTCCGCTTTTAATTGCATATAACATTTTTCCTGTCGCTAAATCCCAAATTTTTAATTTCTTACTAATTGAATTTGTTATAAGAAATTTATTATCAGGTGAAATTTTAATAAATATTATTGGGCGTTTATGGGCTTTAATAGTCTTCAATATTTTAGTTTTATTAACGAAAGACATTTTAATCTTGTAATTTTTAGTTGAATAAATTATGAATTTACTATCAAATGAAAATGCAACGTTTGTCCAACCATCATTGAATCTATTAATTAATTGGCCATTGACCATTGAAATAATTTCAATTTTTGGTTTCCTACCATAAGAATATGCTATAAATTTATTGTTATTTGAAATATCAAAAGAATAAATATTCGCTGAATTTAAATCTTTATAAAATAAAAGCTCTCCCTTTAAAAAAGACCACACTTTTATAAACGCAACATCTGGCACAGTTGTACCAGAAACATAACCCAAGCAGATTATATATCTATTATTTGATGAAAATTTAATATTATAGTGAATAAAAGCACTGTTAACTAAGTTTTTATCATCATGCTTTTGCAATCTATAAGAAGCATCAAATTTAAAGATAATTTTACCGCTTTTTAATGAACGAACTATTAAAAAAGTTTTTTTCCTTTGTTTGATTATATATGCAAAATTTTGGCTGTCAGATGACAAACTAATAGTTTGTGTCGCAATATTAAATTTACTATATGCGTATATAGCCATATTATTTGAACAACTTGTTAGTAAAATAGCGATTAAAAAAATAAAAAATTTTAAACATAAAATTTTTTTCATAATGCCCCTATTTGTTTTTTAATTTTATAATAGCATTTTCAATTAAAGAAATTTGTTTTTTACAATCATTATAAATACCTTTATTGTCTTTATATTTTTTCTTGATTGAATTCAATCTTTTACTAAAATCTTTTAAATGCTGAATAAATTCTTTTGATTTAAGAAAGTCATTAATACTCATCCCAGATCTATTTAAATCTTCTCCGAATTTTTGAGGGTCCAATTTTATTTTACCACTTTTCCCAAAAGGATTTGAATCAACAGAATAATCCATATCATGATGAATATGGGGACCTGATCCTGAACCTGTATTCCCCATATTCCCTATAACAGTTAATCCTTTAGTAAATTTTTCACCCTCTTTTACTTGAACTGAATTTTCTTTCATATGCCCAATATTTGACCTCAAGTTCGGATGATGTGATAAAGTAATCCATTGACCATATCCTGTCAATTTTCTATGCTTATCTTCCTGTCTTTTAATTTCAACAACGGTACCATCGAAAGGAGCAATAATCTTTCTATCCTCTTTATTTAAATTCTTCTTAGTGTAACTAGGATCGTGTGAATCAATACCTTGGTGAATATGATAATTTCTATAAAATCTCACCTCAAACTTACTTGATATTTTATAAGGATTAAACAAACCTTGTGAATTTATCGCTTTTTCATACGCTTCCCAGTCAACTAAACCCTTGCCCGCGTTGTTTTGTTTAAGCTCGTTGAATATCTGTTTGTCAACCGCAACTTTTGTCCGGTCTGCGTTTGCGTATTTTTGCTTTATTTGATTATGCTTCTGCATTAAATCTTGATTCATTTTTTGCATTTTTTCACGGGCATACTCAATAGCCTTTTCGTTTAACTCTTTATAACTCATTTTTGAAGCATCACCGCCGTTCTTATTTATCCAGCTTTTTAAATCTTTTGAACCTTGAGCCGTGCACAACGTGTTAACAACGAAATTACTCATATTGTTCAAAACCAACTCTTTTAAATACTCAGGCATATTTTTAAAATTAACGTTTTTCATCATATTCTGTTTGATTTTTTTATAAGAACCGTATTTTCTTCCTATAAAATTCTGCTGTTTCTTTATCTTCGTGCCTGCGTTGCTTTTGTCCTCTTGTATAGACCCCTTTTCTACTGTAAACACCGCCTTTTTGCGCATTGCATCTAAATCTTTCGCTGTTTTACTTTTAAACCCGTCCGTACTCGTATCAATAGGCGGTTTCTCCCCGCTATCCCCCGGCTGCTCTGCTTCGGGTCGGTTCTGCGTATTATTACCCGTTGCGTTATTATTCTGCTGTGCGTTTTGGTTTGCGGCATCATTTC
>CAYUYT010000341.1:0-3143 GCA_964449345.1 uncultured Spirochaetia bacterium
AAACTTACAGTCGGGGATGCCATTGATGCAAAAATATTGTTTATGTTAGGAATAACGGATATTAAAGATTTCAGAGGTCATTCAAGAAAAACGCCTTTGTTTGATATTATTTACCTACTCAAAGATTATAATTATTTTGCGTATAACACGGTTTTAAATAAGATTTCTTCAAAATATGCAGGTGATGTTAACGATAAATTTTCTTCGCTTGGGTCTCTTTTAAACCCCTCTGCGTTTGACACTAAGAGAATATATAACTCATCGTCAATGCATGTGGACGTAACGTTAAGGCGTTTAAGGCCACCGAATAAAACGTCAATGTTTATTTGCGATGATTATGCGGAAACTAACGAGTTTAAAGGAATCTATGATTTTTATTATAAGAGTAAGGTAAAAAAGGTTTTCGAATCCATTATTCAGGAACAGAGAAAAAATATCTTAAAAGAAAAAATTGCTAAATCAAAAGAACAGGTTGATAAAGCCAAAACAACGAAAATTGAAAATTTAGTTAATAAATATAACTCGGATTTAGAATCCAAATTAAAAAGACTCTTGAATAAAAATGATACCGTGTAATATTTAAAAATTAATAAAATTTGTGTATTTATGTTTTTTTTTTGCATTTATTTAGAAAGGATAAATTTTAAAAGCCGGAATTCTTAGTTCCGGCTTAAATATATTTTTATATACTTAGGAGGCATGTTTATATTTTCCCGTTGTAAATGCACTTATTATAAAGATTTTGTCAGAGTTTGCTACTTTCCAGTATTCTTGCGCTGTTTTTAAAGCCATTTTCATAGCATTTTGCATATCCGTTGCTTTTACTAAAAAATAGCCGTAAGCACCGGTTATTTCATATCTGCATTTAACCTGATATGCTTTGGTTTCGTTTGTATATGCTGTTGTGTAAACCGTTGTTAATGTTATCACTATAATTATGATTACTGTGAGTACTGTTTTGATTTTCATTTTTTTATCCTTAATTCCAAACTTAATTTATGTTATGAAACGCAGGAGTAAAATCTTTCAGCAATGTAAAAAAAATGAAAAGCTTATCCTATATTGGATTAAAGCCTTTCATTTAAGTTTGAAAAATTATTTTTTCCGATAATCAATACCTTGTTTTTGCGTAAGTTTTGTTACTCTTCTCGTAAGTTTTAATAACTCATTTAAATATTTGTCCTTCAATTTTTTGCGAAAAGCTTTGCGTTCTTTCGCTGTCATTTTACTTCTAGCCTTATTTGACCGGAATATGCACATATCAAGAAAATGATAAAATTCTTTAAACCTGTAAGAAAGACCATTTAATTTTTTATCAAATAAAATTCATCTAATGTTTTATTTTTGATGTGAATTAGCATTAAAGCGTTTTAAAATTCAGTTCTCACAAATACCGGACTGAATTAAAACCGATTAGAAAAATTAAATAGTAACACTAATTAGCGTTAAAATATGGAAATTTCTTTTATTTTAGTCCCTTTGATAAAGGACGGCTTGAAGAAAGGCAAATCCCTCTCCAAATAAAGGGCACGAGAAGAAAGCGAAAGGGGAGGGAAAGCCGGGATTTCTTTTTTGTCGAATGTTTCGCGTTGTTCGTGATGAATTCCATATTCTAGCAAATTTTAGTATAACTTTATAAACTTACTTTTGATGATAACGAAAAAAACGGTTAATTATAATCATAAAATCAGAATTTTATCTAAAATACTTTGCTGAAATAATTATCTTAGATGCAAACCGTGCTTATCGAGAAAAGAAATGAAATCATCTTTAAACGCCTGAATCTCTTCACTATCAGGTGTGTGGTCTTTATAATTGATTACATAACGTAAAGTGTAGCTCTTCTCGCCTTTTTCAATGCCCTTGCCCTCATAAACGCGAAGAAACTCACGCGCAACGATAATATCGTTTTTATATTTATCAAGTACATCCAAAAGCCCCGCATAATCTGATTTACTAACAACGGAAAAATCAAGCCAGCTACCCGGAAATTTGGGCGGTTCTAAAAGTTTAATCTCCCGTTTTTTAAGTTGTGCCATTTTATCAATATTTAATTCTCCGTATCCGATTCTAACGCCTTTTTTAAATGATTTTAGATACTTATCATCTGCAACGCCGAAATATCCCAGAACTTGATTTTCTGATTTAACTTCAAGCGTAGTCAGCATACCAGAACGGGTTTTTTCAGAAAATTCCGGCATTTCGTTATAAAGATATAAAAACAAAGCGCTAATTATTCCTTTAAGTTCAGAAAATATCATACTTGAGTTTTTTTCTCTGTTTGCAAGGGAAATACAAAGCATAGTGCTTTCGTTAACTTTTATCTTCCCTTTTTTCGTTGCTTCGTAAACTTTGCCCATTTCATAAACACCGAATTTTTCGTAATACGCGCTGTTATTATCCGTAATTTTTAAAATATTAGGAACCAAAGTTGTTCGTAAACGCGATTGATTCTCAGAAACAAAGTTCATAAGTTTTAGAGAATTCTCCGGTATTTCAAAACCGATTTCATTGCACCAATCTTCATCAAACCAGGCATAGCTTTGAACTTCATGC
This sequence comes from uncultured Spirochaetia bacterium, assembly GCA_964449345.1. Classification (GTDB taxonomy): domain Bacteria; phylum Spirochaetota; class CALGPD01; order CALGPD01; family CALGPD01; genus CALGPD01. The sequence continues at coordinate 2,557 of CAYUYT010000341.1, forward strand.
AGAGTGCATGTAACGCTTAAATAACGCTTAACTTTATTTTCTAAAATACGCTGTTCATTCCAGTTGTAACGGGAAATTTGAATATAAGGCAATTTCATTTCAATATTATCATAACCGTACACTCTTGCAACTTCTTCAATAATATCTTCTGGTATGGAAATGTCTTTTAATGAGCGGAAAGGCGGTACGGTAACGTCAATGTATTCACCTTTATCCTGCACACCGAAACCTAAGGATTCTAAAATATCCGTTATGGTTTTTGCCGGTATGTCTGCTCCGATTCTTTCGTTCATGTATTTTTTTTCTACTTTTATAACAGCAATTTCGGATAAACCCTTTGCTTTATTATCAAAAAGGCTAGATGTAACGGCGGCGGGTTTATGAATAGATTTAGCAAGAGCAACGAACCTCCTGATACCTAATACCGTGTTTGCATGAGGTTGTGATTTTTCAAACCTCTGGCTTGCATCAGTACGTAATCCAAGACGGGTTGACGTCTTTCTTATTCTCGATGCATAAAAATTAGCGCTTTCAAGTGTTATTTTCGTTGTGGATTCGGATACTTCAGTACTTTCCCCGCCCATGAT
>CAYUYT010000342.1:0-3135 GCA_964449345.1 uncultured Spirochaetia bacterium
TAATTTCCGCCTGTATGTTCTGCCATTGCCTTGTAATATTTACGGTAATTAACCGGCAAGCTAGCGGCGCCTAAAATATTAACCGTAATCCCCATGCGTTTAGCTTTTTTAATAATATTTGAAAAACGGTATTTTACAGGAACATCTGCCGGTTTATCGCTTGTTATTATATATGCAATTCTGTTTCTGGATTGCCAATTTCCTTTAACGAGTCCGTAATATAACCCGTATGAAATATCAACTCCGGGTTCTGCATTACCTCCGAAAGTTTTAATTGAATATAAATGTCTCCTGACTTTTTTAATGTCTTTTGTGAATTTTAAAATTTGCGCTCTATATAAATCTGCTTTGTTTTTAAAATCTACAATTGAAAAACGTATTTCCGCTGCAGGGTTTATATACTGAAGTCTATAATAAATACGGTTTATGTGTTTGGCAATGAAATCAACTTCATTTTCCATTTTAGCAGTAGAATCTATGACAAACATTATATCGTAATCCGTGGATTTAACAACACTGCGTCCCTTATTAAAATCGAGTTTTAGCCGATCGTATGCCAGAGATTTTAACGTGTCTTCGCATAAATTAACCAAAGTATATTTGGATTGCCCCGTTCCGCGTTTAAATGATTTTGATAATATTATTAAATCGTTGCTTTTATCAATAACGATAAGTTTTGCTCTCATTAGTATCCTTGAATAATTGACAATAATTTCTCCCGTTATTAAATAACGTGCTTTTATGCTGCGTGCAATTTTTCGAGTATATTCAGCGTCAAGTTCATTACCGTTAATCTTATATCGTTTCATAGTATTTTGTATTTTTTTGCTATTTATTACGTTTAAGTTTGACGAATAAGCGAGGCGCGTTGTAATTATACCGGCAACCTTTTGTCCAAGGTGTTTATGATTTTTCGAATAAGAGGTAACTTTAAAAGGCAGTGCTGCAATTGACCGTGAGTGTGTAATATTAGGTAGAAGTATGATTAATGATAGTATTAACAACGTGTATTTTTTCATATTGTTTCCGATATATTTTTCCTTATCATTAAATTTCGTCTGTAATGAGTATAATCTTAAAGATTAAATATAAAATCTATGATTATTTATGTAATATTTAATTTTTGTTATTATATTTTTTGTTGTACATTTAAAACGCATTTTTTAACCGAACTTTATTAAAACGCTTTATTTTTATACGGTGGTTTGAGTATTTTTATTTATATCGGGGTTAAATTTTGGAAAAGAACATATTAATTACGCAGCGGCTACAGAATGACTATATATCGTTTTTACATCACGATGATTCTCCGCCTAGCGCTTTGCATGTAGGTCCTATAGAGTCAAGGCGTTTATTAGGAAATGAGCGCAGGGAAGGCTTGTTAACGCGTTTTCTTAAATCTCTTTATTCTGAAAAAACAAAAAAGCTTGAAATTATAAATATAATCGAGTCGCATAAACTCGGTGATCCTGTTTCCGATGAAAGTATGACAACTTACGGCTTGCACTGTATTGAAAATACCCGTGGAGTTGAACCTATCCCCGTAATTAAACACAGGGAACGAGGGGATTTATCAACGCATCTCGTTATATCGAACGGGAAATGTGATTTTATAAATTCCGATTTAGAAAAGGTTTTAAAGAGCATAATCGGTGATGAAAAGATTTATAATGTGAGTGTCTTTATTGTAGGCGTGCGTTCGGAATTAAATATTCAATATCTTATTTACGACTTGAAATTTAGAATGGGTATAAATAATATAAACCTTTCAAGCCAATTAACAACAACGTCAAACCGGCGCTTGCATTTTGAGGTATTAAATAATCTCGAGAGGAATTTCCGCATTCGAATATTCGACCATGCTGATGATTTTTACCGTTCAATGGATTTGAAAGGCTTTAAGAGTTTATATTTTCCATGGGACGATTCAAAACAGAGCATAAATTTTCTTGATGATAAATACGGTATTTTTGGAAATAATAAAGAATTAAGAAACGTTATTAAAATATTTTTTGAGGATTATAAAGACGTTACTCTTAAACTCATAGACAGGGAAGCCAACGGAACGTGTACCTTCAGCGTATTGTTAATGGATTTTAAATTCAGGCGTAGTCAGGGGACTCTACTTAGGGTAGGGCTGGTTAATGATATTGCAACGGAGAAGCGTTCAATAGAAATGGCAGAGACTTTTTTAGATAAAACCCATCCTATAATTGTTGATTATCTGGATATTGATCAATGGGGGGCAATTTTATACGCTTTTGAAAAAGAAGAAATCTTATACACATTCAAGGATTATTATAAAATTGTCCGTAATGATGATCAATTGCATGAATATATTTCCATAATTAATAAAATCGTTGATAGTTTTAAACGGATTCATAAACGCAGTATGAAACTAAACGTGAAAATTGAACAGCATTACGTTTTTGATAACCGCTTTATTGAGAAATTTAAAAACGAATGTAATTCATTTATGGGTCAGATACCGCACAACGAATATATAGGTCTTAAAGCTTTTGAGATTAAAATTTATAACCCTGTATATTTTTTTACTTCTAATTTTTTATCGGGCAAATGGCTCGGTTGCTATTTTGGCGTAACTCATGGAAATTTAAATACAAAAAGCGTTGTAATCGGGCATGAAACCAAGAATATTTATTTGATGAATTTTTATGGTTATGAGCAAAAGCTCGTTTTAGATGATTTGGCCCGTTTTGAAGTGGAGATTAAATTTCTTGCTGAAGTTTCAGGGCAGTTAAATTTAAAACAATATATTGATTTTGAAAAATTTTTACTTTCACAAAAAGGTTTGAAATTAAAACAATTACCCAAGGATTTCGGTTCTACCCAGTATCGAAAATTGTATGAAGCAATAAGCCGTTTAAGAAAATTTGTCGACCACATAACTTTTTCGGATGAAGGCAGCACAGAATACATTTTAGCGTTAATAAAGCATACCGCAAAAAAACTTATCCACCCTTCCGCGTCAAAAAACTTAAAAATAACCGCATTTATTTCAATCGGAATGATGGCAGAGCGTTTTATTAAAGAGTATAATTCCCGTTCACATTATAATAATGAATAATTTTGTTTTTCCTGCTTTTTTTATAATGATTTTTTTTGTATTATTTT
>CAYUYT010000343.1:0-3116 GCA_964449345.1 uncultured Spirochaetia bacterium
TTATCAAAACTGTTTTCAAAAATAATTTTTTCCCCGCTAATATATCCGAAGGTTTATCTCCAACCATCCAGCTTGTTTCAAAATCAATGTTAAGCGTTTTTTTTGCTTTTAGGAACATTCCGCTTCCCGGTTTCCGCATACTGCTATTTTTCCTGTATTTTTTTATTTTGCCTTGAGCATGATAAGGCGAACAGAGTATTAAATCAATTTCTGCGTTATGTTCTTTTAGTAAATTAAGCATTTTCCGGTTTACGTTTTTATAATCTTCTTTAGTGTAATATCCCCGCGCTATACCCGATTGATTCGTTACTACTACGATTTTATATCCTGCTTGCTTGATTAATTTTATTGCTTGTCCGGCTTTGTACGTTAATTTAACGTCAGCAGGGTCGGAAATATAGTGTGTATCTACTATAATAACGCCGTCTCTATCTAAAAAAACTGCTTTATTCATTTAATTAGCTTTATTTTTTACTGCCTGCAAAAATTTTTTCATTCCTTTGTATTTGGTAGACCAAAGTGTCATGTTTTGATCAATAACGTTTTTAAAGCGGGCATTAACTTTTAAATCCGTTTTACACAGATAGTTTTCCCCTTTGTATCTAAAAAAATACAATTTATCAGGCAAAAAATTAATTTTATCGTTATTTATTTTTACATAATCCTTTTTAATGCTAAAATCGCTTTTTATCCTAGAAAATGAATTCTGCGTTGCATAGACAGCGATTAATTTTCCGTTCTTTTTAAACTTTATTCCGAAAGCCCATTCAGAATATGTTAAATAATTCCAGTATTCGTCCTTAAAAAGACGGTCGACTTCGAAAATAAAAGCGGCGAACAAATATCCCGTTTTGCCGTGAACGAGTTTTACTTTTATCCATTCATCAAAATATTTTTCTATTTGCTCTCTTTTACCCGTTCTTGCTAAAATATGCACTCTGTCTCCCTCTTTTATTTGAGCAACGACTTTGCTCTCAATTCCGGGGTTTTTTCTGATATTTACAACGCCGTCAAAAACAACGGCAATTCCTGAAGAAGATAAAGGATCAAAATCTTTTTGTCTTTTTGGTGAACACGATGTAATCAGCAATATTGAAACTATAAATAAAACGTATTTATTCATTTAATTCTCCGTTAATCTTAGAATTATAAATTAAAACATTAAAAAACTTTGTTATTTGAACTCTTCAAACTGTATTTCATTTTTATCTTTTGATTTCATAAAACGGGCGATAATTTTTCCGTTTTTGTTTTCACATTTAATAAAATCCGACATATCACAAACAAAGCTTTCTTCAACCGGGTCAAAAAGTATTACTTTATCTTTTTCTATATGCTCATGAATTTCGATTTCCTTTTCTTTTATATTTGCGCTTTTAAGTTCTGCAACTTTATAAATTCTGTCATACCCGTCATTTAAAAAACATAAAAAATCATAACGCGTTATGAATATTAAATCAAGTAAAAGTGAATCAAGCAAATAGTGAAAAACCGTAATAAATTCGGGCAATTCCTCGTCTTCAAAATCTCCCGTATCGAATTTATTTATCCATGAAAGCATTTTTTCAATATTTTCTTTTTGCAGATAAAAAACTTTTGCTATTTCAGGCATTTTTAGTTCTTGTCGCAAATTAATAAGTTCTGCTAAGCCGGAAAACAAAAAATTTTTCCACGAATAAATATCGCTATGTTTTATTTTATTTTGTAAATTTTTTCCAAGCAAAGAATGCCTTTCTAAGTCAGTTATTATAATAAAAGAAAAAAGCCGCATTGTCCAAAGTAACGCGTTTTCAAGCTCCCTGGCACACAAATCAAAGCGCTTCTTTTTTTGAGCAACGAGAAATTTTCTATACGTTTCTGCAACGGGATAAGGGAATTTTTTAATAACGTCTTCGGGTTTTAAGAACGAATTTTTTCCCGTTTCTACGCTAAAAGTTTGAATTGATAATTTAGGGTCTGAAAATAAAACGTAGTTAAATGATAACAAACCGGTTGCGTTGTATTTATGCATTGCATCGGTAAAAGCCCGGCCTAATGCATGTCCATGCAAAACGGAATTATAAAAACGGGAAACAAAACTAATTACATCTTCTGTTTCCAAAACATCCTGCCTACAACCAATAAAATGCCGAACGCCCGTTTTTAAAAATGCTTTTGCAACGCGTCCTGCGCTTCTGCAAGAGTGCGAAAAAACTAAAACAGACGTAATATTTGCATTTTCGATTTCCCTTACTTTTAATAACTTTTTTTTACCAATTTTCCACCCGGCGTTTTCATTGTCCTCATCAACCGAATGTCCAATAAAGTGAATTATGTCTTTACCCCGCATTTTGTTCATCAATTTCAATTTGGTTATTTCTTTATTTGTAAACATTTCTACTACTAATTCTTCGGAAGTAAATTTATTTTTAAGCTGTTTTTCAAGTTCTTTTGCTTCATGCTCAGCCCATTCAAGGGTTGCGCTCGGGTCAACTATTATAAGCATTTTTACAGGCATGGTTAAAGACGCGCGGTATTTAGGCCCGGTATTGCATTTTTGACCTCTGCCCATGTAAAATTTTTCGCTTAAAAATTTTTCCCCGTCAAATAATAATTCCCAAGGTATTTTTTCCGTTTCTTGATCAGGCCGGATATGAATGTATCTACCCGTTGTTTGAGAAAAATAATTTTTTATAGAATCCGGGACTAACTGATTATAAAGTTCCGCGCATATTTCCTGTAACTCGGCAACGCGTTCTTCAGAAAATTTTTCCCCGGCGTGTTCGGCAACGAAAACGTTGTAAATCCGGCTGATTGCCTGGAAATATTCTTCTATTAAATCGTCATCAATTACCGTGCGCATTTTTCCCGTTATAGGTATTTCGTCCTCTTTAATAAGATTGAAAATATTTACATTCCCAACACGGTCTATAAAAAGTTGAATTAAATTTCGCCTTCTAGCCATTTACAATCCACATATTTTTAGTTTATGAAATTTAATAAAAACAGAGGGGTTTTGAAATTTTTAACTGTGCGATTTGATAATTATTTTGAAAATAACACTGTGTTTCCCTGTAGTAAAAAAATGTTTAGGACCCGGACATGCTGCATAAGATTTAAGCAGTTAAAATGTCTTT
>CAYUYT010000344.1:0-3105 GCA_964449345.1 uncultured Spirochaetia bacterium
ATGAGAAGCGAAAAATTACTTTTAAAAGTGCTTGAAGCACTTGAAAACGGCATGAATGCATTAAAAAAAAATGAACCGCCGGAATTTCTTTCTTTGTTTTTTAGGGAAGCTCTTGATTATTTCGGGCAAATAACCGGTATAGTTACCACCGAAGATATATTAAACCGTATGTTTGAACGTTTTTGCGTTGGAAAATAATATATGTCAAATTTTTGCCCTACCATTCCTCTGAAGTATAAACCTTACCCCAGTGAATTTTTAAATCCCCGGATAAATAAAGCTTTATTGCTTGGACAAGCGCGTTTGCCTCTAACTCCCGTCCTTTCCTTTTTATTTCTTCAACCGAATCCTTACCGGAAATACTAAAACACTGCTGGGTGATTATAGGTCCCTGGTCAAGGTCCATTGTTACAAAATGCGCAGTAACTCCGGCAACGCGAACGCCTTTTTCATGGGCTTGCCTGTAAGCTTGCGCACCGGGAAAAGCGGGGAGAAGCGAAGGATGAATATTTATTATCCTGTTTTCAAATCGCCATACAAAATCAGGCGATAAAATTTTCATATAGCGGGCAAGAACAATAAAATCAACTTCCAGCTCTTCAATTTTTTTTAACATCCGCATTTCATTATCATGCCTATCCGAAGAGTCATATACGGTAAAATCGATATTTTCCCTCTCTGCAATGAGCCTTAAATCATCACAGCTTCCAAGTATGCAGGGGATATCAACATTTAAGTTATTATTCTTCCATTCGTGAATTATTGCTTCAAGACAATGCTGTTCTTTCGTTACTAATATAGCCATCTTGGGCTTAATAATGGAACCGGGAAACCTAAGTTTAATTTCCATGCCCAATTCCTGCGCAAGGTTTTGAAGTTTATTTTCAAGCTCCTGTTTTGTGCAACGCATATTTGATGTATCTGCGTGTAGGGTCATTGAAAACATACCTTTAATAACGTTTTGGTCAAGATCCTCAATATTAATGTTATTCTCAAACAAGAACATTGTAAAACGCGCAATCACGCCTTTTTTGTCTTTACCTATAACGGTAATTTCAGTGTAGATTCTATTATACAATATTAACTCCGCATAAATTATTCAGCTAAATATTTTTTTTTCAACTCATTTAAAGTTTTTTGTTTCTTAGAAGGATATTTGCTTTTCAAAAACTCATAAGCTAAAACACGATGCTCATTAATTAATTCGCCAATTTTAACTTTAAACATATCTTTCCACGATGTTAATTCTAAATTTTCAAGTATTTTATCAAGCATATAAAAAAAGCGTTTCCCGATTTTTTGTTTAATAAACTTAGTATCAAAGTGTTCTATTTCATAAGCGCCGGCAAAAAAAACACCCCCCTTTTTTATTTCAAAATTGGTTTTATTATAGGATTCCGATGTAAATTTGAGTTCTATTGAAATCTGTCTGTACAAACCGCTTTCCGCGAGGGTTTTAGTATCGAGAAAAATCCAACGCGCTGTTTTTATCGCATATTGACCGATAGGCACATCAACGGCAATAAAACCTTTTTCATAAGGCAATACTTTTGTCTCATACTCATTTCCGGTTTGCAAGTTTATTAAAATAACACCGCGTAAACCTTCTTCAACCATTCCTGGAAAATTATAATCCACCTGTCCAAAAATCAAACAATGATTTTTATCAGTCTGGTTACGAATTATTTTATCAGAACACGATACTAATATCAATAGAATGAAAAAAAATATTAATTTATTACTATATTTCATGCTGCATTTTTCCATTATTTTTTTATATTTAAGCATACAGTAAAACTAAAACGCTTTTATAGAATATTAACATAATTTAAAACATCTGTAAAAAAAAATAATAATTAATACGCAAATCTTTAAATAATATTAATATTTCTAACACCGAAAGAATAAAAAAACTTTTATTTTCCAAAGTTTTTAATTATTCAATATTTCAACTGTCATATCGCTTTCTTCCATTCCCGCTTTAATAGCGTATGCCATTATTTTTGTCCCGGCGCTTAAACTTACCGTAGTTCCGGAAGCTCCCACAGTCATGGTGGAAGTAGAACTATGAGGGTTCTCTCCGTTGTATGTATATTTTATCGTTGCGCCTGATGTTGTGCAGTATATCTTTACAGTAAAATCATTCCCATTTGATGATAAAATTTCAACAACAGGGGCATTTACTTTGTTTAAAGGCGGGGGCTGGTTAATAGAGTAATTCACCGTTACTACATCACTATCAAGAAAACTACCTCTGCGAGAATATGCTTTGATAGTTTTATCTTGCGAAATCACAACGCTAAATGGCGGTATAACGGCAATTGCTGTAGAGCTAACTTTTGGGTTACTTCCGTCCGTTGTATAAAAAATAACCGAACCGGATGTGGTATTTGAAACTAAAACACTTAAAGTTTTACTGTATTGCCCGGAAGGAACGGAAAAAACAGGATTTGTACACATATTAATTGCAGACCCGCTTCCTGTATTAGGACCGAACAATTTCTCCGTTGTACAATGAATTAACGAGAAAGTTAAGAGAGGGATTAAAACGAAAAATGTGGTTTTTTTAAAATATTTCATCCGTTCGTCTTTCAATTAATTTTTTAATTTTTGCTTGATTAATTTTTAATATTTTGAAGGTGATATTAATTGATGAAATATTTATATTTTTGCTTACATTACTTATTTTAGTTCGTTTTGTTAATTTTGTCAAGCGATTTTAATATTTTAAGCAAAATTTTTAAAAACGTGAACCTCAAAATTTATAGAATTGATTAATTTGGTTCGAGGTAAATAATATTATCAGTTACATAGGCGGCTTTGGCTAATGCCGCCTCTTAACAAAGTAAAAAAGGTTAGTTTTATTAAAATAAAAAATAATTCGAATTTCGCGTTAAATAAAATCTAATTCTAATTCGTTATTGCTGGCACACAGTGTGGCAGACGGTTTTTTTAAAAATAATGAATCGGTTATCTAATTTTTCAATTTTTAAATCAAATTCATTTTCTATGTATTGAATAGTTTTTGATGTATAAATGAAAACATGGGTAGGGTCGTTACGATAATACCAATTATTAAAATCTGTTTTTAAATCATAAAGCTGA
>CAYUYT010000345.1:0-3103 GCA_964449345.1 uncultured Spirochaetia bacterium
GTATTTTTCTTTTCATAGCAATTACAATACATATTTTTTTTTATTCTTAAATAATAAACATAAATTCGTATATTTTTTTTACCGATTATTTTATGTTTAATCTTTTATTTTAAATTTTAATTAGCGGTATTTTTTGTAGCAAAAATTTTTCACTCAAACGATAAATTTATGAACAAATGATGCTTTAAAATAGCTTGATAAAATTAATTAAAGCCAGCAATGCTTTATTCATAAATCATATTTGCATGAATAAAACGGTTTACATTAAAAACTTTTTTAAACTTATAAAAATTAGTTAATAAATTATATCGTGGTTAGATTTTAACAAAACGCGTTAGGTTTACTAAATGGATGATTTTTCAATAGTTAGAAAATTAGTGGGAAACATAACGGAAAAATTAAAAGGCACCTTGTAATTGCGTTATCAAAAAGAGGTCCTTTTAGACGCTTTAAAGATGCACTTAATTATTACCCGGATGTTTTAGAGCAATGGTATGATTATGAGTTTCATGCTTATTTAGAGCTTGCTGAACTCTGGCTTCAAGATAATGGAATAAATGCCGAATTAGTTCATAATGGAAAAATAAATTAATTTATTTATTTCAATGCGTGTAAATTATTTAGTGAATTAGCAAAAAGGTTTAATTTCTTGATATACTTTTTCGCTTTAATTACATTTTAAATAACTTAATTTTTTTTATATCAAATAAAGCTATGGAAAAAACAGAAAATATTTTAAAACAAAAACATTCTAAAGCGGAATACGTTACTTTTAAAGATTTGGTTTTATATACCGGAAAATCACAGGACAGAATTAAAGATTTATTACTAGAAGGGAAACTTTTTAAATATGATTCTAACCATAAAAAACTAAAAGACCCTGTAAGAAACAAAGGCCGATTTAAAAAGTCGGAAATTGAAACTTTATTTAATATAAAAATAGATAAATCTACAAAACCTAAGAAAACGTTTAGAACTGAAGAAAAACACTCTTTTAAAGAGATAATATCTATTCCTTTTAAAGATATAGATAAAATATACAAATATGATGTAAACACATTTGATGTAGGAATTCAAACGCTTAATTTTTCATCAGATAACTTAGAAAGTTATAAAGAAAATGAAAAGGTCTTTTTAGAACGAGAAAAACATTTAAATATTTTAAAGAAATACTTTGATTTATTAAAAGAGCATGGAATTCTTTTCCTTGTAGGCACATTGGATTTACTTCCTTATTTCGCAGTAGAAGCAGAAACTCTAGGTTTTATTTATAGAGATTTAATCACAGTTGATTTTTTTGACGTTAAAGCGGATAACCGTTTTAAACCCGTTTCTTTAGGTATTCTATTCTTATTAAAAAGAGATAAAAAATATAGAATTAATCGTTTATTAAATAAACATAGAACGTGTAATGTATGTAAAAAACCTCTTAAAGATTGGGGAGGTAAAAAGGATTTAAAAAATCCAAACGGAACTGCTTTAACTGATGTCTGGAAATACTTAATTCAAGATGATGATTCTTTAGTTTATCAAAATTATAAACCTTTTCATTTACCTAAAGTATTAGTTGATAGATTAATTAATCTTACAGCTTTTGAAGAATATAGATGTTTAATAGCTCCTTTTAATGGATATTGTAATGGAATTGAATAAAATACATAAACAAAACTGTATTGATTTTATGAAATCTTTACCTGAAAATGCTGTTGATTTAGCTTTTGCTGACCCTCCATACAATCTTTCTAAGGATTATAGTGAGTATGATGACGATATTTCTAAAAAAGAATATATAAATTGGTGTAATGATTGGCTTTACTGGATGTATCGCATATTAAAGCCAACGGGTTCTTTATACGTTTTAAATATGCCTCAATGGGCAGTTCATCACGCTGTTTTTTTAGATAAATATATGTATAGACAAAACTGGATCACATGGGACGCTTTATCAAAGCCTGCCGGAAAAATTATGCCTTCTAATTATACTATTCTCTACTATACAAAAAAAAATCAAGGGTATACTTTTAACAAACAATACACAGTAAAAGATAAAGATAGTTGTTTTAGAAAATCTTGCGTTAATACTAGAAATAAATCTTTTAATGAATATAAAAAAGAAGTTACTGATATTTGGAGTGATGTTCATAGAATAAAACATAGAAAGCAAAGAGACGCACATCCTTGTCAATTACCGGAAGAACTATTAAAAAGAATTATTCTAACTTCAACCAATGAAAATGACATTGTTTTCGACCCTTTTATGGGAGCGGGCACAACGGCTATTGTTGCCAGTCAATTAAATAGAAGATTTACAGGAACTGAAATTGATGAAAAATACATTGATATAATAAATTGCAAAATAAATAATGAAAACGAAAATCCGCAGCAAGAATTATTTACTTTTATTGAATATTGATTTTAATTTTTCTAATATCTTTTTTTGAACTGATTTATTTAATACTGTAAACCTGCTTATTATTTCTTCACCATTCCTTATTTCAATAGCTTTCCTAAAATACTTTAAGAAATCTTTTTTATCTTTAAAATAATTTTCTTTATTTTTAAACATTTCCCAAGGTTTAGGCCTAAGTTTTCCGTCATAAGGCCTATATTTTATACATTTTCGCTTTTTATCAAATCCTACAGTTTGCCATAATTTTTCTATGTAAAGATTTAATATTTCTCCGCTTTTGTTGTATTTCACAACAATGTCCCATTCTTCTTCAAAAACATCCAATCTTTTTTCCTTAAAAGTATCAAGTCTTGCGATGTCATACCAAGGGTCTTTTTCATCTGTGCCGGACTTAACGTCTAAAGCGTAAGTTTTATCTTGCAATTTAATTTTAAAATCTGGATAAGAACTTTTACTCGTTGATTTAGTCATCTTAGCTTTTTTAAGCAAAGGTATTTCTTTAGGCAGTATATCAATTAAATAAGGAATTAAAATATCTTCAAAATGTTTCCATATTGTTTTATAACTTTCGTTTTTCGCTTTTGAGTATAAAAGATTAAACAAATCTTTTTCTAGTTTAAGGATTAATTTTTCAAATTGTTCAATAAACATTTTTATACCTTTAATTTTAAATTCAAAATTTAATTAAAAGGC
>CAYUYT010000346.1:0-3101 GCA_964449345.1 uncultured Spirochaetia bacterium
TGAAAAGCAATTACAATATACAATACTTTGATTTTAAAATCACTTTAGTATACTATTAATCATAAACTAAAAAATACTTATGAGTCAACGGCTTTATGTAAACAATTAAATAAAAAAAGCGCTCCTCCTATGGAAAGAACGCTCTTGATTATGAAGTAAAAATTGTTATTTCTTGCCTTGCCCCGGTCTTATCTGCATTTGCAAAAATTTACTAAATTTCTTACTTTGCATATATTTAGGGCTTTTTTTGCCTAATTTCATCATACCCGATGCATAAGCGGAAACAGACATTAAAAGGTTAGCGTTCTTTTTGCTCCATTCCATCCATTCTTTAGTATCAAACCAGGCAACGTATTTATTAAGCTCATCAACCTTATCTTTGTTTTCTTCAATCCACTTAATCCCGAGTTCGCCTGCTTTATCAGCATCGGCAGCACTTTCTTCTAAAATTTTTCCTAATTCCTGATAATAAGTTTTAAAAAATTCTTTGTCTAGCTTATGCGGATTTTCTCCTGTTGTATTTTGAGAAGTATCGCCGCCGTTTTTACCGTTACCCGTTTTCTTTCCACCATTTTCTGAATCGCCTTTTCCGCATGCCAAAAGCACGGAAATAAAAACAATCATTAAAAGAGAAATTAATTTTTTCATGTTTCCTCCTGAAAAATCAATCTGACTAAAAAATTTTAAACATTTTTCAATAAAAAAGAAAGCATTAAAAAATAATTCTAATATTATCGATATAGGTGGTTCTTTTCATCTGTAATTCCAAAGCACATTAATTTTATTTGCAGGATATTTTAAGTGTTTAATTTTGCCGGATTATACAAGTATCAAGTCCTATTTTCCCACATTTTATCACTTAGAAAACAAAACAATATTATACATAAATTATATATTCAATGATTAAGTGCATATAAAATTAAGAAAAAATGCTATTTCTTATTGATTATAATATTATAATTAGAAATAAAAAGTTACATCCGCGTAAAGCGCAAGTAATTTACTACCCGCTTGCGTTATTCTTGTAAAAGTAAGGAATTGATATTTAAAGTTAAATCCTGTGTACAATTTAAAACCCTTGCTTCTCATAACGAAAAACCCTAATCCGAAAGTAAAACCTACGTTAGGGAAAGTAAAACTTGACCAGCTATCATAATCGTCATTCGGCTCTTCGTATTTTCCATAAACGAGAAAATCAACGAATGGCCCGAAGAAAATACAGAGGTCTTTATAAGTCATTAGGTAAGATGCAGAAACGAAACCGTAAATTAAAGTGAACTTTTTAAAATAAGTATCCCCCTGATTTTCCCTAACCGATGCATATTGAAAACCAAGTTCAACTATCATGCCTGAAAAGTAAGAAAAACTAAAAATCGCCCTGCCTGCTAATTGGCCGGAGAACATCATAATCCTTGAACCGTCCCCTGTTATACGCGTTGAATTAAAAGAGATGCCCGGGGCTACATTTATTCCGATGTTAATATTAACATCACCAATACCGTAAAGCTCTTTATCCTTATCTTTTTGCGTTTGCGTTGATTGTTCACCCGGTATAACGGGTTGCTCACCGGCATCTTGCGCAGATGCATCACCTCTTCCTCCGGGATCAGTAATTGTTGCTGCAAAAGCCGATATTGTCGTTAATAATAATATAAATAAGATTATAGTTATACGTTTCATAATTTTTTCCCGGTAATATCCTTAAAATTAAATTGAGAATAATATGCCTAGTGATAAATATAGGGCAAATATTTTTTGGTCACCGGCAAGATTATTCGATAAATCATCTATTTGAAATTTCATATCAAATCCAACTGTCAAATCAAAGTTTGAATATGAATAATATTTAACACGTCCGCCAATCACAAAACCAACGTTAAAAGTATTATACAAATCTCTTGCGCTGTCTTCTTTGTCCCCCTGAAATTTCGTTCCGTAAAGTAAAAAGTTAAGGGACATTCCAGTATAAAACATAACGTTTTTAACAAGAATGGCTGGACCGAAACTGAAATATGTATAATGCAAATCATATCCCACAGTATAGGCTGAATAACTAGGGTCTTTTTCTAAAGCGCGTATAGCCATATAACCAACATCTGCAAACACGCCGAAATAATAGCCCGTTTTAAATATAAGCCTGGCTGAAAAATTGCCCGTAAAACGTGTATAAACCTGTCCGCCTGACATTAACTGATGCTGATTATATGAATAGCCAGGGCCTAAATACACACCTACATAAATTGAAGGCGTTGAAATAATGTTTTTTGCATAAGGGTCAAACTTGGCGTTATCCATATTCTTAGTTGAGTGGAAATTATTATAAATAGATATTTTGCTAACGCCTTCAAAATTCGCGCCTTTTATGTTTGCGCTACTAAATATTGTTCTGTCTAATATTGCGTTTGAAAAATTAACATTAACTAAAATAGCATTGGTAAAATTAACACGGGTTAAATTTGTATCAGATAAATCAGCTCCGGTTAAATCCCTGGCTGATAAATCAGCACCCGTGAAATTACCGCCAGATAAATCAAGACCGGCTAAACTTTCTGTGCTTTGTTTTATATTACCCTGCTTGTCTATGGAAAGTATACGCGTTTTGTTTAAAACTTCCTGCGCAGGTTTTTGCAGTATCTGAACAACGAGCTTTGAAATTCCGTCAATCATATCAAAAATCGCAGTTCCGCCTTTTGTTCCGTGAGCAAAAGCAAGCAAAACCGCACGGTCAGCTTTTGCATACATTAAAGTAAAAGTTACAAAAGTTTCCGTTTTTGTTATCTTATACATTCCCTTGATATAATAGTTATATCCCTTTTCAACGAGTTCATCGCGTGACAAGTCTTCATCACCCATATTAATAGACATTTCCCGTTTAATTGTTGAACGTATACTTCTTGGAAGAGACTTTTTAAAATATTCATAAGATTTATCATCTGATTTATAATCAAAAGGACTTATGTATATTTTTACATTAGTTTTTGCAAATATTTGATATGGTATAAACAACAACGATATAATTAAAACTTTAATTAATTTTTTCATATTACCCGTTACAAATTAACATACTTAAAAAATATTAAACTTCATTTTAATTTATGTCA
>CAYUYT010000347.1:0-3080 GCA_964449345.1 uncultured Spirochaetia bacterium
TATTTTCCGGCTTTTCTGTTATGGTATTATATTTTCATATTTTGTTTTTGCAAAGGTTTTATTTTATTATAAAATAAAAAATAATTTACAAAAATTGCATAATTGATGTAAAATATTAATTAACTTTATTTATAATATTGCGAAAATATACAATAAGGTTGATTTTTTAAATTTCCGGAGGAAACAATTGGGATTTTTTAATAAAAAAGTATCTATCGCTACTAAAATAAATATAATGTTTGTATTAACGCTTATACCCGTTATTTTAATTTTTATTTTTCATTTTAAACGCGTTTTTAGGAACGGACTTTTAGAACAGAGAAAGATGCTTGTGAAAACGCACGTTATTAATGCAAAAAATTTTTATAAATCTCTTAGAGAATCCCTATCCGATATGCCGCAAGAAAAAATAAATAAAGTTTTCTTTAATTTCATTGACAAATATAGTTATTCTAAGACGGGATATTTTTACGTTTATGATATGAAAGGCATTTTACTCGCTCATAACAGGTTGCATA
The DNA here is from genome assembly GCA_964449345.1 of uncultured Spirochaetia bacterium. Classification (GTDB taxonomy): domain Bacteria; phylum Spirochaetota; class CALGPD01; order CALGPD01; family CALGPD01; genus CALGPD01. The sequence goes on from CAYUYT010000347.1 coordinate 519, forward strand.
ATAAAATCGGGCAAAGTTTGTGGGATTTAAAAGATAAATTCGGAAATTACGTTATAAGGGATCATGCTAAAGTCGTTAAACAAAGCAAGGAAGGCGGTTATGTCCGGTTTTGGTGGGAAAAATATAAAAACGACACTGATACTTATGAAAAGCTTTCTTATGCTGTGAAAATTAATGAAAATATGTTTGTTGGAACTGGGCTTTATTACGATGATTTGGATAATCAAGCTTTATACGCGACATTACAAGTTGCTGGTATTTTAATCTTAGCAATGATAATTGTAATGATTCTAACTTCCATAATGCTTAGAAAAATATTGAAACCCTTGACAACGATAAAAACAGTATTTCAGGAAATTGCTAAAGGTGATTTGACACAGGACATTCAAATACGTTCAAAAGATGAAATAGGGGATTTATCAATTTCTTTTATGGACTTTCTTGTAAATATCCGCAGTATTATCACAAATATTAAGAAATCTACTGAAGACGTTACGAACACAACCGATGTTTTATCATCAACTATCACCCAGTCTACATCGCGTATCAACGAACTTGTTGACGTTGTAAATAGAATTAACAATAACATGGAACAACAAGACGGCGCTGTTCAAGAAACAACGGCTTCTGTAACGGAATTAATTCAATCCGTTGACTCGATTTCGAATAACATTGAAAATCAGGCCGCAGCTGTTGAACAATCATCTTCTTCAATAGAAGAAATGGCATCAAGCGTTAATTCCGTTGCTGAAACAGCTAAACGCGCTAATGAAATTGCAATCAGTCTTTCGAAGGTAGCGACCGAGGGCGGCGATGCAATACAAAAATCAATAGATGCTATTCACGAAATAGAAGAATCATCTCATCAAATTAGCGAAATAATGGACTTAATAACGGGTATTGCAGAGCAAACAAACCTTCTTGCAATGAATGCGGCAATCGAAGCGGCTCATGCAGGCGAATACGGTAAAGGTTTCGCTGTTGTTGCTGATGAGATTAGAAAACTCGCTGAAAATAGTGCATCATCGGGTAAAGAAATAACAAACCTCGTTGTAGAAATAACGGATAAAATAGAAAAAACAGCCGAGTTAACGAGTTCTGCTATCACTGGACTAAACAGAATTTTAGAAGACGTTGACCAGACCAATAAAATAAATACTGAAATTTCCACCGCAATGAATCAGCAATCTGCAAGTGTTAAGGAAATATTAAAATCAATGACATCGTTGGTAAATATTACCGAAGAAGTAAAAAATGCAATCAGAGAGCAAAAAATCGCAAATAAAGAAATATCCGATGTGCTTGTAAACTTAAAAGATATTTCAAATAAAATTCAGGAAGCCGTTGAACAAGGACACAATCATTCTTCGTTAATTCTCGATGCTATAAATAATATCAGGGATGAAAACGAAAAAAATAAAAACGTTGTATATAAACTCGAAAAAGTAATAAATATGTTTACGGTAAAAGATGAAAGAAATTTGACAATAGTGCCGGATGAAGAATAAGTTAATTTAACTTGTTGCTTTTTTCAATCACGTATTGTTTTGCATTAAAGCAGAATTTTAAAAATCTTTTCGGATGCCCTCTCCAAACCTGAAAAGTATGTCCTCCTTCAACATAATCAAAACGCGTCCGTATGCCATGTTTAATAAGATAGTTGTAAATAACTAAGTTAGAATGAAAATTACCCGGATCGTTATTTCCCATATCAAAGTACAGGCCTTTTAATTTGCGAAGGTTGTTCTTATACTTTTCCATTATTGTTATTATACTGCGTTCCTTATTTCGTAAAAAGAAACTTCCTGAAGTTGCTCCGCCTTGCTGAAATAATTTAGGATATTTTACCGCAAAATATAATGCGTAATAACCGCCTGAAGATAATCCCGTTATTGCCCTTTGCCCCGAAGAATTAAACGTTGATTCTATATAAGGCATAATTTCATTGATAAATGCTTTTTCAAAATCTCTTCCTTTGTTTGTAGTAGTGAAAAACCCCCCGGGCTCGTCTAAGGCAACCATGATTATTTCTTTGATCTCATCGGTCATAATCATTTGCGTTGCGGATATTTCTGCATGCGCACTTTTATATTCGTTTTTATCAATAGTAAACCAATGGTCTTTTTCACCGTCAAATGCACCGTGTAAAAAATATACAATAGGGTATGATTTCATATGCCTGTTTAAAATGTATCCCGGAGGTAAATAAATATTCATTGTTATATAATCTTTAAGGCGTTCCGAATAATAATTAAACTCAACAACGCGCGGATTGAAACGTCCTTGTTTTTTATAAAAAATTTCTCTGTGAACAAGAGATACAGTTTTTGTCAAGTCGTTAATAATTCTTTTATTATCTTCAATTGTTCTATGCCTGCTTAAAAAAAAGTAATTTGTTGAAAAGCTAATTATCCATATAACAAGAGGCAGACCTGCAAAAAAAAACATTACATACAAAAAATTTTTATATTGCTTTTCTTTGATTTTTTTTAATGGGTTTTGCATAGTTAGTCAAACCTGAAAAAGTGCTTTTCAGCCGTTTAATACTTTTAATTTTTGTTT
>CAYUYT010000348.1:0-3054 GCA_964449345.1 uncultured Spirochaetia bacterium
TATACCAGAAAAATGCTCCTTTTTCTATCATTTTATATGCAATTAATCATTGAATATAGGAGTTGCAATAACTCTAATCTTTTAAAAATTCAAATAATTCTTGCTGAAAAATAAAAGGTATTTCCACTAATGGAGAATGATTGGAATCTTTCAAATATTTAAAAGTACAATTAGGTATTGCGCCAGCTGTTCTTTCACTGCCTTGTTTAGGAACAAAAACATCGTCCTCTCCGTGTACAAACAAAACCGGGCATTTTATTTCCCCTAACCTATCAAACCAATTAGCTTCATGCATTGTAACGGGCTGCTCAATAAATACCTGCTTTGAAGCTTTATAAGCAGACTCAATAGCGCGCTCCATAAAGCCTTCATCTTTACATCCCGGAGCAATTGCGCGAATTGCAACGCCTAAAGCTTCTTTATTTCCCATTAAATAACGCATTGTTTCTTCACCACGGTCAAACAAAACGTGAAATCCGTCTGCCGCCATTGAATCTACCAAAACGAGTTTTGCAACCCTATCCGGATGCATAATTGTATAAAGTTGTGCAACACCTCCGCCCATGCTATGGCCAACGAGATGAAAACGCTCAAGCCTCATTTCTGTAACAAAAGCATGCACAATGTTTGCAAAATATTCGATAGTATGACGCTCACCGGTTTCAGGGCTTTCTCCGCTTCCGGGCAAATCTATTGCATATCCAGTAAATTCTTTAGGCAAATTTTCAAGAGTCATTTCCCACCACATTGCATTTGCCAAATTACCGTGAATAAATACAACGGGAAAATTACCCTCTCCCTTTTTTTCATAATTTATTTTAACACCGTTACCAATATCAAAGAAGGGCATAATTATCTCCTAAAAAAAAACAATGCTTAACTATTTAAGTTACGATTAATATTATTAAATCATAATTATAATTATTTTTCAATAATCTTTTTCAAAATAGGCGAATTTAAAATGAAAACCGCAATGATTCAGGTAATCCGGCTAGTTATTTTTCTTTTCGTTACAATAACTCCGGATAAAAAATCCGGTGATTTTACATTAATCGCAGCAGGCGATATTAATCTCGTTTCAAAGCGTCCGGATTACCTAGAAACAAATTCACTTAAACCCGACTATTATTTCAAGCACATTGTTCCCGTTATCAATAGAGGTAAGATACGTTTTTGTAATTTTGAACAAACCGTTAGTGATGAAAAAGAAAAACCTGCACCATGGCCCGGAAAAGCATACGTTTTTATGGGTACTGGAAAGCACCTTGATATTGTAAAAAACGCAGGTTTTAACGTAATAAACATTGCAAACAACCATATAATGGATTATGGTAGTGAGGGGCTTCGCAGAACTATTGCCGCACTTAATAAACGTAAAATGCTCTGGTTTGGTGCGGGGCTGAATGATGAAGAAGCGCGTAAAGCGTTAATTGTGCATTACAAAGGAAAGCGTATAGCTTTTTTAGGTTATATAATGAAGTTCAGAGCGGATTTTCACGCAACGGAGGACCGCGCAGGATGCCCGGCATATATGAAGCATAAAAAAGGCAGTTTGTATAAATACATAAACCGCGTTGATGAAAACACAGAGTTTTTATTCAAAAAAGACATAGACCGCATAAAAGAAGACGCAGACATGATTATAATAAGCATACATTTCGGTAAAGAGTATTATACAAAACCTTCGGATTACCAGATAAAAACAGCACGCGCGGCTATTGATGCGGGAGCAGACATTATTTTAGGACATCATCCCCACGTTATACAAAAAATCGAAAAGTATAAAGGTAAAATCATTTGTTACTCACTTGGCAATCTTGTTTTTCCATCTTATTTCACCGACCCGTATACAATGATAGTGGAATTTAAAATTGGTTTTGATATGCAGGTATACAGTACACGGATTCACCCTTTCGTAGTAAAAAACCGCCATGATTTTAACCTTTGCGCTGACGATTACGTTATGTTTATGCCAGTTCCCGCCCGAGGACGGTGGTTTAAAGGATTTGAATATATGCTAAAACAAAGAGGGTTTAACGTATTTTCGGATAATGGAATTTTTTATTTAAAAGATTAGCTAATGGCCAACATTGCCGAATTTTTTTTCAAGTTTTTTAAGTTTTGCAAGGTATTTCAAATTACTATTTTGATAAGGAACGCCTATTTTACGGCCGATTTTGGTTGCTATTTTCATAAACAAAGCCGCGGTTTTATATTGCCTGTGGCTTTCGTGAACGCGGGCAATGTTAACGCATAATTCCACGTACGCATAAGTGTAAACCATTCCTGATAAATGTGCAAAATACTTGGCCCGATTGTACATATCAAATCCCCGGTCAAGATATCCCTTGCGCATATTTACATCACCCAAACCTTTGAGTGAAAAAAACTGCCCTTTATTGTCTTTTATAACTTTAAATTTGCGGTAAGCCCTTTCATAAAAACGCTTTGCCAAAAAATAATCTTTATTTTCCAAATATTTACCAGCGCGTTTTAAATATTTCTCTGCTATTACTTTTCTTGATTTTACACTCGCAAAAAGACCCGAAATAAAAAATAAAATTAATACCGTTATTATTAAGCGTTTCATAAAAAACCACCTATGTAAACCAAACACCTAAGATACATGATAAACTTGAATAAATTTATTGCACAATAAAAAATGATAAATTATTTGAAAAAATTAGCCCCCACAAACATACACAATTATATTTTATTTTTACCACGTATTTTACAGCAGGTTTTATCAATAATCATAACTTTTACGTTTTATCGATTTTAAATTTAAATTAATAAAACGAAAATAATCACGAGTTTTTTATTTCAATTTCTCTATCTCTTCAACGGAAAGTCCGGTGTATTTGGCGATAGTTTGGTTATCAAAACCGTCCTGTTTCATTTTTTTAGCGGCATCAATTTTGCCTTCTTCTCTACCTTCTTCTCTGCCTTCTTCTCTGCCTTCTTCTCTGCCTTCTTCTTTTGCTTTTTTTCTAATTCTATCTGCAAGTTCGGTTAACATAGACTTTGCCTCCTGAACGTCTTTTATTTTACGGT
>CAYUYT010000349.1:0-3048 GCA_964449345.1 uncultured Spirochaetia bacterium
GTGGAAATTGATATTTATATTAGATACTACGGAAGTAAATTACGGTTTTGATGATGAGGTAATATCTCTGATACTGTCGCTAGGTCTGATATATATAAAAAAGGACGGGTCTTTTGGAAGAATTACAAATTTTAAGCCCCACAAACTCACCGAACCTGTTATAAACGAAAACGAGAAGAAAATATTTAATATTCTCAAACATAAAAATTCTCATTCCCATGATGCTGATATTTTTTTCGACATATTACTTAATGACAAAGACCTGAATGTTTATATTAATGAAGGCAATAATTTTCATAAAACGGGTTTTCGCGAAATAAAAGAAACTGCAATTGATTTTAAACTTGCATTTCTTGAAAGTGATAATATATGCGCTTTTAGGCCGGTGTTAAAAATTTTTGATAATACCGCTTCAAACCATATGGTATATGATTACAATAGTCCGTTAATCGGCTTTAATTATTTATATTTCATTACTGACGATTTAAATATACTATACAAAAAAAATGACAATTTCATGTCTAATAACTTTATTATTAATGTTTTTAAAAATCGGGTTTTTTATATGGAAGAAATCGAGGCTTTAAAAACTTTTGTTGATAAGGAGTTAAATGGAGAAATTAAGTGGGGATTCAACAAAGAGAAATTGGTTCTTTCTTCCGTTAAACCCGAACCGATTCTTGAAATACAAGGTTTAAATACAGGAAAGGAGACATTTATTGATGTTTTTTTCAGGTATAACGGGGTTGAAATAGAGTATAGTATTAAAAATGTAGGGGTTTTGGTAAATAATCAGGATTATAGCCATGATGAAAATCTCATCATTACTATCCGGGATAAAGAATTTGAAAAGTCCGTTTACCATTATTTGAGTCAAAAATTTAATAAAATAAAAACAACGTATAAGTCAAGACGTGACATTTCTTATTATTTGCATCATTCTATTTATAGTAAAAATCATGATTTTAATTTAAATTTGGATTGCAAGAATTTTCTTTCGGAATATGCGTTACCGTTAATTGAAGAAGGGTACGAATTTAGGCTTAAAGATAAAAAAACTAAACTCTCAAAAGACAGCGGAAGTATTAACGTTTCCGTTACTTCTAATATCGACTGGTTTGATATAAAAGCTGATTACATTTCGGATAGCGGGGAAATAGAAAAGTTTAAGTTTAATATTGAAGATATAAATAGGGGTTTAATTCAAACGGAAAAAAGTTTTATCTTGCTTACCAAAGAAGATGTTAATAAACTTACTAAACTATTAGATTCCGGCATGAATGATAAAGGGGAATTGAAATTATCAAAACTCAATTTTAGTGCTATTCATTCTCTTTATAAAGATATATCTGATAAAGAAAACAAAGAACTTAACCGTGCGAATAAAATAGCAAAAAAACTGAAAAATTTTAAAAAAATAGAAACAACAAAGCTTCCGGAAAAATTTAACGGTACATTAAGAAAGTATCAGGTTTCCGGGTATAATTGGCTTAATTTTCTTTATAAATACGATATTAACGGATGCCTTGCAGATGATATGGGGCTCGGCAAAACGGTTCAAACTCTTGCATTTTTGCAATATTTAAAAGAAAAAGGGGAGCTCGGTACAGCATTGATTATCGTTCCCGTTACTACTATTGTAAATTGGGAAAACGAGATAACGCGTTTTACTCCTGAGCTAAGATTCCACAGGCATTATGGACAAGATAGAACCAAAGATGAGAATATTTTTATAAATTATGACATTATAATAAGCAGTTACCATACGGTTCGAAACGATATTGATTTTTTCATTAATTTTGAGTTCAGTTATTTGATTTTAGATGAAGCACAAAATATCAAAAATCATACCTCACTAATTTTTAAAACAGTTAAGACAATTAAATCCAAGCATAAATTAACTTTAACGGGAACGCCAATTGAAAATAATACACTAGAGCTCTGGTCACAATTTAACTTTCTTAATCCTTCGTTGTTAGGAGGGATGAAAAATTTCAAAAATAAATTTGTCAAACCAATTGAAGCCAAGAAAGATAAAAAAGCAGCCGAACAGTTAAGGCAGCTGATTTTCCCATTTATTCTAAGAAGAAAAAAAGAGGACGTCGCTAAAGACCTACCGGAAAAGGAAGAAATCATTTTATACTGTGAAATGGAGAATAAGCAGAGAAAAGTTTATAACGCTGTCCGGGATTATTATAAGAATAAAATTGAGAATACGTTAGAAAAGAAAGGCGTTGGAAAGTCTGCTGTTCAGATTTTTGAGGCATTATTGAGGCTAAGGCAGGCGGCTTTGTTTCCATCTCTTATAAGTGATGAATACAAAAACGTAGAATCGATTAAGTTTAAAACCCTTTTAGAAATTCTAGATGATATTATCGCAGAAGAACATAAAGTTTTACTGTTTTCTCAATTTGTAAAATCTTTAAAAATAATTGAAGATACAATTAAGACGAAGAATATAAATTATTCATATCTAGACGGGCAAACGAAGAAAAGAGATGTCCAGATTAAAAAATTTCAGGAAAACCGAGATATTAAATTATTCTTATTAAGCCTAAAAGCCGGAAATGTTGGAATTAACTTAACTGCCGCAGACTATGTTATTTTATTTGATCCGTGGTGGAATCCCGCTGTTGAGAACCAAGCCGTTGATAGAAGTCACAGAATCGGACAGGATAAAAAAGTTATTGTTTATAAACTAATTGTAAAGGATACGGTCGAAGAAAAGATTCTTGAACTTCAAAACCGGAAGAAAGCTTTAGTAAGCCAATTGATAACCGAAGACGCAAGCTTTTTTAAATCATTGTCAAAAAGCGATATATTGAATCTTTTTAATTAAAATGCTTTGCCTGTTACTTTTTCAATTTACTTTAAAAAAAGAATTTAAGTATAAAAATGAAACTATTTTTGTTTACTTTTTAAGTCTAAATGTTTTAATGTGTAACAAATAAGTAAAAAGTAGAAAATTAAAAAACAATATGTAAAAATATATTTAATTAGTCAACCCTGAAAAAGTACCTAAGTTATTAATATTTTTAAAGTTATGAA
>CAYUYT010000350.1:0-3046 GCA_964449345.1 uncultured Spirochaetia bacterium
AAATAGAAAAAGAAAGATCTTTTTCTAACAATATATTAGAGAACTCGCCTTTTGGTATTCAAGTTGTAAATTCTCTAGGAGAAATAGTATACATTAACCCGGCAGGAAAAGAAATTTCAGGTTTTAGCGAAAAGGATTTAAAAGACTATAATTATTTTGAAATGAAAAGCACAATTGATGCCGGTTTTGCAGAAGCGTTAAACACAGCTTTAGAAGGTAAAGCCGTTTATAAAGATGACGTTAAATTCGTTTCCCATGTTACAGGTAAAACGCAAACTTTAAACATTGGTTTTAATCCTGTATGGGAAATTGACGGAATGATTGATAACGTTCTTGTTATGTATTATGACAATACTGAAAAAGCAAAGTATATACATGAATTGGCTGAAAAAAATAAAATCATAACCGAAGACCTCTTCATGGCAAAGCAAATACAGACAAACATTTTATCCAAAGATTATAAAAAAATAGATTCTTTAGAATTCGATATTTATTTTAAACCTATGATGGAAGTAGGCGGTGATATTTATGATATTTTCTCCATAAATAAAAATTATATCAGGGTGTTTTTAGCAGACGCAACAGGGCACGGTGTCCAAGCCGCTTTAACTACAATGATAATAAAATCTGAATATGATAAAATAAAACTTTATGAAATGTCGCCTGAAATTATTATTAAAATATTCAATAATTATTTTATAGAAAGTTATCATGATCTAACAGTTTTTTTTACTTGTATCATTGTTGATATTGATTTAAACAACGGTAAAATAATTTATTCGGCTGCCGGACATCCTACGCAGTATTTAGTTAGCAATAATACTATGAATAAAATAAAAACAAACGGAATGATGATAGGTATTGAAACAAATATTGAATATCAAGTTAAAACGCTGAATTTCAGTAAAGGCGATAAACTCCTTTTATTTACCGACGGGTTGTTTGAAGTTTTTAACGAACAACACGTTGAATTGGACGAAGCAGGTTTGCATAAAATTATACAAAAACACTGTGATAAACCCATTGCTCAATTAAACAACTCTATAATTAATGATGTTGAGGAGTGGCAGGGAAGTAATAAAGTTAATGACGATATTACGCTAATCAGCATTGAAAAAAAATAGCACTACTTTTAAAATATTCTGTTCTATTTTATTACATTGCTTGACAATATAATAAAATTAAATATATTAGCAAAATGCACTTAGATTTATGAATAAATTATTATCGAGGTTAATATGGGATTATTATCAATAATGGGAAAAATAGTAAAAACTGCCGGAAAAGCAGCAATTACAACGTATGCCGGATTAACAGGGTTTTACATTTACCGATACTTAACAGATGATAAAGCAAAAGAAAAAACTGAAAAAAAGAAAAAGTAATTATCTATTTTAAAACTGGCAGTGAAAAAATAAATTCGCTACCCTCACCTAACTTACTTTTTACGTAAATTTCACCGTTTAAAGCGTGAACAAGTTTTTCGCAAATTGCAAGGCCTAAACCTACTCCTTCTAATACTTTAGCTCCGTTTATTTTTCCGCGGGTAAACATATTGAAAATACGTTCTCGTTCACTTTCTGAAATACCGGGACCCGTATCTTTTACACTAAAAATGTATTCATTACAGGTAATGCGTATATTAATCATAATATATCCGTTTTCCGTGAATTTTGCGGCGTTGCCTATAAGATTGAAAAGTATTTGCGTTATTCTTAATTCATCGGAATAAATATTTTCATCACACTCAACTTTATAGTACAAACAGTTGTTATTTGTATTTAACTTCTCTTGAAGTAATACGGAAATATCATCTATAACCTTGGAAATTCTAAACTTATTATAATTAATAACAATTTTGCCCGCTTCTATAATAGATAATTCTAATAGATTATTTAAAATATGCAAAAGGCGTTTTCCTGATTCATAAACCATATTAACGTTTTCTTTTTGATCCTCGTTTAAACTTTCGTCAACTAAAAGCAATTCTGAAAAACCTAGCATTGCGCCTAACGGTGTACGTATTTCATGAGACATCATGGCAAGAAATTCACTTTTCATTTTATTTGATTCTTGGGCTTTTAATAACGCGTTTTCTAAATCAGTATTCATTTTTTTAAGTTCAAGAACAAGTTGATGTTTCTGAATTTCTTTTTTTATGTCCGTACTTTGGTCAATAAAATATATCATTATTTTATCTGGATTATTATTAAAAAATAACGGATAGCAATAAACCGACATCAACATATCATTTCCGTTTTTATCAATGTGCAGAGTTTCAATATGAACAAAACTTTTTTGCGTTATACTTAATTCAAGAGGACAAATGTTAGTTTCGTCAAAACATTCATCTTTTTTCTTTTTTATAAAATTATAACAATGTTTATATTCTTCATTACCGTAAAGCTGAATGGCTGAATTATTCATTTTAATAATGGTTTTATCTTTAGGTGATACAATTATAACGGGAATAGGCATAGATTCAAAAAACGAATTTATAAACTCCTCTCTCTTAGAACAATTTCCGTTCAATAAGTGAATTCTATCGTTTAAAGCGTCAATCATTTCGAACAAGTTCGAAACTATTCCCTCGTAAGAATTTATGTTTTTGTTAAAATGCATATTTTTAAGGCAATTTTTTATGCGTTTACTTTTTTTATATTGATTATTAATTAGAAGGATAATTGTTAAGACAAGAATAAGGAATAAAACAATGTTCTTAATTAAAACGTTAACATTAATATTATTTGTTATGAAAAATATTAACTCGTATGATAAATACGTTAACATAAGAATAAGTAAAAATATGGGTAAATATGATTTATTAAAATACTTCATAATTTTTTTTTTCATTTTATCAAAAGCAATAACTTTTTTCCATAAAATTTTTTAAAAAATTCAAGTAAGTAAAACTGAACTAGTGTTATGAACTAGTGTTTGATGAAAAATAAGCTCGATTGATTGAACAAATCATTAATTTAAAAATGCATTTTACAAAAACTTTCCTAAAGCGAACCAAAGACTTTGAAGTTGATTTTTGTTAAAC
>CAYUYT010000351.1:0-3044 GCA_964449345.1 uncultured Spirochaetia bacterium
TAGAGGGTGATTCTCTTCCTCCGCCCTCTTTACTTAAAGGGGGCAGGCGGAAGAACGCTGTTTGCGGTAAAAGCCCGGGGGATTTCTCTTCTTTCGGATGTTTCACGCGTTCCGTAGCGAATGCCATATTCTAGCAAATTTTAGTATTAAACCAATATCGCAACTCTTTAACAGTAAATCAAAAGCATTTTTGTATGATTTCTATTTAAACTTAAACATACGGTACAAATAAATTTTCCTGTCATAACCCGTTGTTAAAAGTTCCAAATAACCGTCATTATCCATATCGCGTATTTCCACATCATCGCTGCCGTACATGACCGGTAGTTTAAATTTATCCTCCCTTGTAGGTTTAAACTTAACGCGTTTGTCTGCACCGCCATAGACAAATACGTATTTGCCGCGAATTTTGTATAATCTAAGCCCGGTATTTTTTGAAGGAATACCGGCAGAATCGAGTATTTTAACCACTTTTCCTGAGGATGCAATTATTAATATTTTGCCGTTGCGCAATAACAAACCAATATAATTTTCATTGCCGGATTTAAAGATAACACCGGTATTTCTAACAGGAGTTCCGGTATCTACGGGAAAATTTTCCAGGGCTCCGTTTTTATCAAACGCTATTATACTGCCTTTTACATTAACCGCAACTATATCCGTTAATCCGTCTTTATTCAAATCAGATTTCATCAATGGAATATTAACGAGAAACCCTGCTTGAATTTTAGGATTTTTTAATATTTTTCCGTTGTTATTAATGATGTAAATATCGCCTTTAAAACTTCTGACACACACAATGATTTCGTTTTTTCCGTTTTTTGTAAAATCCGCAACTACGGGTTTTGTATATATGCCTTTTGAAAGTTTAACAGGGAAATTATCTAAAAACCTTGCGTTTAAATCTATAACGTATATTTGCCCCTGTACCGTAGGAATAATAATATCGGGAATACTATCATCATTAATAAATCCCGTTTCAATAGGTGCTTTTACAAGTCCTTTAATCTTTTTATCATTAAACTCAACAAGCTTTTCTCCCTTACTGTTCCAGACATAAATGTAACCTTCAGCATCAACCGCAGCAATGTAAACATCATTACGGTATTTAAATATTTTAGGCATTGAATATATATTAGATTTTGTGCGTACACCTGCCCATGAATATTTTGGCACCCCGGTTGAACTCAAAACGTTTATCCTGCCGTTTTGTTCGGCAAAAATTATTTCACTAATACCGTCGTTATCAATATCATAAAACCGCGCTCTATTTACTATCTTTCCGGCAAAGCGTCTGGGAAACGGCATCACGTTTTGAACTGCTCTTGAATCCTTGCCTTCTACGTAAATTCTTTGCGATAAAACGTTATCAAAAAAATTAATAGTTAAAATTCCTTTATTATACTGCCTTATTAATTTAGAAATGATATTTTGCTGTTTCAATAATCCAAAATTTCTCTTTGTAGTATCCCAGTACGCAATAATATTACCCTCGTAATCTACTTTATAAATTAATTTTTTATACGTTTTATCGTAACGCAGTACTTTTTCTTTTTTATACGCATCAATTATTTCGGACATTACCCGACGGGATGTTGAAATAATCATTACGTTTTCGATTATCATAAAATACGGTAAATCCGGTAAATTCGGCACAAAGAGTTTCGCAAGGGAATACATCCCCGGAGGAAGAGCAATTTGATTAACCTCAAAGCCCTTGTACTGAAACTTATGCGGCGACACCCCGATTGTACCCCTATTTAAAATTTCAAAATGTTTTACTGCTTTTTTTGCATCGGAACAGTGAAGAACGATAAAAGGATCTTTATGGTCTGCCAACATTCCGATTCCTATTTCGTTTCCTACCCATGAAAACAGCCATTCTTCAAGGGACATTTTAGTAAAATCTTTAATTTTCTCTCTGGCAAGGGAAAAATAACGTTTTACCGAAGGATTATCCCCGAACATTACCATTAAAAAATTCCATACGGTTTTAAATTCTTTAAACATAAAACCTGCATAACCCGCAGTATGGGCGGGCAATATAATGTCCGTCTTACTTTTTCTAGGATTGGCGGAAAAAAATTTCCGCAAGCTTTTATCATCGGATTTAATATTTTGATATGCAGAAACTTCTAAAAAATTCCTCGTTGCTTCTTTGAATGCAAAACTCATCATTTCAGGGTTCAACAAACGGGCAATTCGAGAAATTTTAGACCCTCTTTCTAGCATATTCGTTGTAAATAATTTAGTATTACCGTAAATTTGGAAAATTGCATCGCTTTTTGCGTTGTTTTTTACCGTTTGAAAATTTTTGTAATTTTGAAGGCCTTTATCTTCTTTGTAAATATCAATAGCGTGTTTAATTCGCTCATCATTCATAGATATAACGAATAAATTTTTATAATGTACAAAGTAAAATTTCATGCCCGATGAAATTTCTTTAACATAATTAATAGTAATGTTTTTATAATTTTGTGATTTAAATTTATACCTTCTCGCGTCTGCAATAAAAGTTTTAAAAGCCGTAAAACCAATTCGTGCAAAAAGCGTTCTTAACCCAAGATCAAAAATTATTAAAAAAGAATTATCGTTAAAATATACAGCGTGAGTATTTACCGAAGCAATTTCACGCAAAAGCCAGGACCTACTATATAAAACGGAGCGTATTTTTTCAAAATAATTATAAGCATAAAGAAATTTTTTCTCCCCCCGCAAAATTTCAATTAACTGGCTTTGATTCAAGCGCTCAAAAGAATACACAGGGTCCTTAATATTAGCATAAATTGAAAAATCTTTGTTTATAAATCTTTCGGCAGATATGGATGTGGTTTTTACCCAAACTACGTATGCGGAAAAACCTAAAATTATGAGTATAATTAGAACCCCTAAAGTATAGAATAAAATTTTAAGAAGCTTTTTCATATTTGATTTCCGGTTTTATAATATTTTTTTAAATTAAATCAATTTTATCTATGTGTAAAGTATTTTTACTTTATTTAAAAAAAATAGAGTTATAATTAAAAATTAAGCAATAAAAAAAA
>CAYUYT010000352.1:0-2981 GCA_964449345.1 uncultured Spirochaetia bacterium
GTGGTTCGGCAGACTATCTTAGATTTATTTCTATACTTTATTTCAAAATCTACCCTGTAGAACGCAGCATAGTAACCTATGTACCTGTTAATCATTAACTTATAAGGTTTATAAAATTTAAATATAAAAGTTCGATTAATCTTCTTTCTTTTATCCACACATTTAAAAACAGCCACATCACCAACGAACAGCGTTTTAACAAAGCGTTTTAATTTAACTAGGCTTGATTCGGCATTAATATTCCCGGCAAATAGGGAAATTAGTAAGATAACACTTAAATACTTTTTCATAACGTTTCTCCTGACTTTCTAAAATATGTTATTATATTAATACATTTCTAGATTTTTTTTAGGACACGTTATGTCCGGTTTTATTTATTCTTTTAAATTTTTATTTTACGGCAATAATATTAATTTTACTCCAATACACAATAAACCCTGTTGTCTGCTTTTCTAAGAATTATATTTCTAATAAAGTAACGGGTGAAATTAAAACTAATTAATTTTTCATATTGTTATCCTGCTGATAATTATGTTAATTTTTTCGCTATAACCAAGATTGGGGTTATTTCCGTTGTTTTCAAAACCAAGAATAAAGCCGTTCTTTTATTTTGATAAAAAAAATAAAGTATGCACCGTGTTTTAGCTTGACAATACTTTAGTTTGAATTAAAATATTTTACATGATTATTGAAGATTTTTTA
Organism: uncultured Spirochaetia bacterium; assembly: GCA_964449345.1. Lineage (GTDB taxonomy): Bacteria > Spirochaetota > CALGPD01 > CALGPD01 > CALGPD01 > CALGPD01. The sequence goes on from CAYUYT010000352.1 coordinate 703, forward strand.
AAAGAATATGACCTTATGATTAGGCGGTTAACAATTGTCGCTTTATCCCTTGATCAAGGGGATAATATTAATAAACAATTTATTAGAACAAAATTAGAAAAACTATACGGCAGGAATACAAATTTTGATGTAGATATAAAAACCATTGATAGGGATATTAAATATATTCAAGATAATTTCGGCCTTGAATATGAACACGTTGGCACTAATGATTACCGTTTTTTGGAGCTAACTAATGAAGATAAGCTTGCGCTGGCTATTGAAATATTTCTATCTTTAATAATGGAAAGCCGGGAGCTTAAGAATTCTTTTAAGGCTTTAGCGCGAAGTGATAATAAATTAATCCTGCTGAATTTGATGTATATTAACGCGGCAATTAAAACCAGCAGAGTTATTAAAATAAAGTATATATTGAAATATTATCCTGAGAAGGAATATGAAATTGAACTCCATCCTTATGACATTACTTATAATTATGGAAAATGGTATTTAATAGGGTATTCAACGTATAAAAAAGATTTCCGTCAATACATTATTGAAAATATAACCGGTGTGGACTATAAAGACCGGTATTTCAACAGGGCCGCGGATTTCTCTTTGCCTGATTATTATTCCTCCTCTCTAAAATCTTTCCGTAAACAAAATGAACGAAAGAAATTTAAAGTCTGGTTTAGTAAAAACGTTTTAGATGAAATACGTTTAATTTACAACCTTCAGAATCTAAATATTGAGGAACAAAAAGACGGAAGCATTATAGCGGATTTTAGCGCGGACGGTAATAAAGAACTCATTGACTGGATATGGCAGTTTGAAACAGAGGCTAAAATTTTAGAACCTAAATCCGCGCGGAATGAAATTAAAAAACGTGCTAAAAAAATAAGAAAACTTTACTGAAGCGTTGTTAAAATCATTTTTTTAGCCTTCTATAGGTTAAATAAAAAGCTGACTTTTTATCATTTTTTTAGAATTTAGAAAAAAAATACTCACACGGGTTTATGCCGCGTTTCCGCAAAAAAAAATAAATTAACACTCGAAAAAAATACGGACAAGGTGTGTCAGTATTTTAGCCGTCATTTTATGCTTTTAAAGCACTAGCAAGTTCTTTTTGTGCATATAGACACACATTGTCCAAGAATTTAGGCAAATTTAGGCGAATTTTACAGAAATTTTAAAAGTAAAACACTTTATATATATAGGGGCTAGAAAAGATTATCATAAACGTTTTAAACCCGTTTTACAAGGCTTTATAAATTAAAAATTATCCTGAAATTTATCTCATATGAACGCAGAGAGGAATAGACACACCTGGTCCGGAAATATTTATATGAGATCGATATAATATAAGTATAACGAAAAAGAAATTTAGAATTAAAGAGTTAAATTAAAAGCAAGATAATTAATATCACTCAAAATTACAACAAGGATTTGAAATGGTATTAATTAAAATACAAGTAAGATAATTAATATACATAATATTAAGTTTAAATGTTAAGTAACATTTATTAAAAAAAATTATATAATGGAGAGGTGTAATTATGAACACAAAAGCTATGAACATATTACTACAAAAAGGAGTAGATGCTTGGCGAGAATTTAGAGACCAACAACCAAAAAAAGAAATAATTGATTTAAAAGGAGCAGTTTTTGTTGATTTAAACATTGATAGCATTTACTTTTTTAAATGTGATTTATCCAATTCTAAGTTTATTAACTGCAAAATGGAAAATGCATTTTTTAACGAATCTATTTTAACAGGAGCTTCTTTTACTAATTGTGATTTAAAATTTTCTTATATTTCTGGTTGTGAATTTAAAAACGTTACAATATACAATTCTACTTTTCAATTTGGTATATTTGAAAAAAGTAATATTGAAAATTGTGGTGCAATAAACAGTGACTTTAGCCAGACATCTTGGGATGAAGCAAACATAATGAAAGTTAATTTTGATAAAAAATGTTTAACTATAGATGCTGCATTAGATATTAATGTTTTAGAAGAAATATTAAGAGAAAAAAACTTTAAAGGTTTAAAAGATAATAAGAAAATTAAAATTAGAAAGAAACGAAATGCTCGTCCTAAATCAGATGATAGAGCAATTCATTAATTCTATTTCTCCATGTGAAGAAACATAGAAAAAAAATTAATATTTATCGGTTTTTTCAGTAATACTAAGAAACAACAACTTAAATGATTTTAATCTTGATATTTAAAATTTTTCTGATAATTGCATATTCCGGTCAAATAAGGCCAGTGATTCCGTTTTAAACCCTACCACTTT
>CAYUYT010000353.1:0-2971 GCA_964449345.1 uncultured Spirochaetia bacterium
AATATAATGAGAATGTAAGGTCCTATCCAAAAAAGATGAAGAATTCCCGTTATAAATGCAAGTAAGGCGAGAAAATCATTTCTTGCAATGTGTTTTCCTATTTTAAACATCCATTTTAACGGATTATATCCCCATGTTTCGCTCTGTTTTTCAAAATAATAAATTTGATGTTTTACATTCGTTATTCCTAGCTTTGGCCGTAACCAAAATTGGATAAACTGCCCGAGAAAATAAAGCGTTGTTCCAACTATTGCGAATATGAGCGTTAAATCAACTACTATCGGATATGAACTCATACAGTATACGGTCTTTGCCCATGGTAAGTCCGCCGGATACTGTGTGGGAATTGTAATCCAGTTGAAAGCGGCGTATAATCCCGCACTTGCGTAAAAAAGCATATTTGTAAATTCATCGGAAAAGTCATCGAACTTAGCGCCGAAACTACTTCCCTGATATTTAAGGCGGGCAATTTCTCCGTCACATCCGTCAAGTACGCTTGAAACGTGAATAAATAAACCTGCTAAAAAAGTTTTCATATATCCGGGGATAATCCATATTGATAATATCCCTAATAAACCCATAACGAAATTAAACGTTGTTATCATATTAGGTGTAATAGAGGTGTTCATTATTTTGGATGTAACCCAAATTGAAACAGGTCTATTCAAATAACGGGAAACAAGAGTATCCTGCGGCGTACGAAGACCTTTTAGCATTTGTTTTTCAGTCGATTTTATATCGCTTTTTTGCTCTATGGTATATATAACGTTTTTTATGTTATCTGTGCCGGTTGCTTTTTGTTTCAATTCTTCAAAAGAATTAATAGTTTCTTCGTTGGTTTTTGGCAGGTAATAAATTTCCGTTCCTGAAATATTGATTATTTTTTTAAAACTATTTATTTCTTCGATTATTGGTGGATAAAATACGTTGTCTTTATTGATTATTACAACGCTTTGGTTATTATTTTGCAACGCGGAATCAATGTCTTTAAAATTTTCAATTTCAAGCTCAATTTTTTTATGTTTTAAAGCATTTTTTAAGTATTCGTGTTTTGCGTTGATTGTATATACTTTATTTATGTCGGCATGGCTTAAAGCTAAAAAGTATCTTAAATAAACGGGTAGTCCCGCTACATTTTCATCGGAAAATTTGCAGTTAGGAAAATTTATTATTGCATTCATAGCTTATAAGTATATATTAAAATTGTTAAAAAACAATTTCTAATATAAAACTTTTTTAAAACTCCATTAAAAATATAGTTTTTGTTAAAACATTATTTAATTTTTGATTTTTTTTTTAGCGTTAATTTTAACTTGATTTTATGATTTAAAGATATTTTATTATTGTAAATGAATTTTAAATCGCTTTTGTGTATTCCTGCTTTTATTTTTGGAATATATATAAAATCAAAGTGTTTTGATTTGAATACGCAAACTAAAGGGAGAACTCTAACATAATGAAAAATATTAAAGCTATATTTATAATACTAACATTATTAATAACATCTAACGCAATTTTTGCGCAGGATAAACAACAAGCTAATAAAAAACCCACACCGAGAGAACTAAGAGAAAATTCTCCTCAGGATAACGTAAAAACGCAACCTTTACAGAAAAGAGAAAATACGTTATATCAGGAATCACTTCGCGCTATCAATAAAAATAAAAACAAATATATGCATGATTTACCAAAGGAACATGATAATTGGGATCAGTACGGCATAAAAAAGCGTTTTTATTTTAAATTCCTGTTTGGTATCGGCTGGAGTCTTCTCGATGATTATACGGATACATGTTCATATCATTCTACGGATACTGTTATCATAGGTGATTTTAGCTTTATGGCGATTTTTAAACCAACTCGTAAAAGAAGCGGAAGGCAAGCTGTGGGATACGGTTTTGAATTCGGGCTTCTACACCTGACTAAAGCTACTCACATGAATAATCCTAATAAAACCGTAAGTATGTGGGGGATGCCTATTAATTTAGTTTTTCAAATCCCTCTTTATAAGTTTTTTTCAAGAACTCAGGATTTATTTCTTATTTTCGGACCAGGCATTTATATTCCGGTTATAAATGATGATCACCGTATACACATGAGTTTTGTTTTAGGCGGGGAAGTGCATGTTGATTTGGGCGGCAAAATTATCATGCCCATATTTTTAAAAACCCGTTTCATATTTCACGGTTATCATAATGAAAATGATCATTGGGTGAAAAACTTTTATTGGATTATCGAAGCGGGCGTGGGAATTAGCTTTTAATTTTAATCCAGTCCAAATACAACGCGTTCCGAAGGATAGCGAACCGAAAAAGAATAAGTAATTTCTGTTTTTTCTTTTGGATTAATGTCAAACTCTTTTACCAATATACCTTTATCCTGATTTTTAAAATCAAAACCACCCGTGTCTTCAAGCTCTACTTCAATTTCCTTTTGGCGGCTAACCGGAATGCGCTCAAAAACTTTTACTCTTTCTTTTTCTTCTTTATATGATTCAATAACGAGTTTATATTCATACGTAATTTTAGTATCTTTGCCGGAAAAACCTTTTTGTGCTCTAAATTTATTAATAAGTTCGCGTTTAACTTTAAAATTATCATCTACGCCCATATAGATTTCAAATTCCTGCCCGGGAGAAACGGTTTTTATTTCAGAATCACCTACAAAATCATAATCACGGAAAACTTTTACCTGCCCTTTTACTATTGAGTAATCAAGGGAGTTTGTAACAATGATTTTTAAATACGCGGCTTCACGTATTCCCGGCATTATAATGTATTCATATTTAACGGGAAACTCATCCGAAGAAACAAAAATCTTTTTTTCATTGCCGTCCGGCGGTACGTTCTGCCTCACATTGCTGGTGAAGGTAACGTTAACGCCGCTGGATTCAATTTCAGTTTGCGCGAAACTTTGCGCCTCGGGTTCGGGTGGGGCAAATAACCCCGCTGTATCTGCATCCAATTCTAGC
>CAYUYT010000354.1:0-2942 GCA_964449345.1 uncultured Spirochaetia bacterium
TAAAAGACATTTTAACTGCTTAAATCTTATGCAGCATGTCCGGGTCCTAAACATTAAATTCTAAAATTTGAAATTTTCTGCCGATTGATTTTTTTAATATTTTCCGGTAACGTTTTTTGCGTATTTCCGTTTCAAAATAATAAGATACGCTTTCTTTAAAATCAGAAAACTTTTCATAATATTTGTTTGCCAAAAGAACATTTTTAGCTTTACGCCATAGCCGTTCAATCAAATTTAAATTAGGGGAATAAGGCAAAATATACTCTAAATTTATTGTTATTCTTTTTTCCAATTTTAACTTTTTAACATAATCATTAAGCATACCGCTTTTATTGTACTTTGCGTTATCCATAAAAAAGTAAAAATTTTTTTTATCAGGGTTATACTCAATGATTTTTTCTATAAGCTCAATATTTGTCTGGCTATTAACAGAATTCTCAGTTTTAACGCAAATGGCGTCTTGATTCAACGGGTTGTAAGCACCGTTAATATTTATTTTTTTTCCGGCCACTGTTAGTTTTAACAGCTTTATCAGTTCCTTTTTTTATCCAGCCGTAATAAAGCCTTGCGTTGTGTATAAATCCAGCACCATCAAGGAAATGCGCTGTTTCATCAGATTTTAAGTTGTCAAGAATACAGTCAATTTTTTTAGAACATTCTATTTGTTTTTCCACTGAAGGCAACTTGGAAGGAACGCTTTTGGGTTTTTTATAAACATAACCTAAACGTTTTAAAGTTTTTACCATACCATTTACTGTATAAATTATTTTAAACCTTTTCTTAACATATTCACAAACTTATTTTGCATTAATAACGAAGTTTTTATCCAAATATCTACAAAGTGATTTTTTTTGTTTTACTGTCATTTTACGGTTATTGCCGTTATACTTTTTACCTAGAAGATATTTTAATTTGTGTTCTTTATAGCTTTTTGTTATGTGATGAATTGTGCTTTCATTAATCAAAAGCGCTTCTCTAATGTCTTCCCATTTCCAGCCTTTGCCCCAAAGAATAAGGCATTTGATTTTATCAGCCTTTTTTTTATCTTTTATTTTCTTATGCGTGTCTGTTAATTCTTTTATTTCTTCTTCAGATAGTCTATAGCTCATACTATAGACTATAACACATAGTTAAATTTTTTATATCAAAAATTCTTCGGATTTAAAAAATTTTTAGTATACATCTATTTATGATGATTAATAATGTATTATTAATTTATCCTTGACATTTATATTTTCATACTTTATACTAGAGATGCAATAATGTATGAGGATAATTTTATGGGAAATAAAAATAACGGAAAAAAAATAATACTTGATGAAAGTTATAATTACTTACAAAAATCATATAATAATATGAAAAACAAGCAATCTTCATCGGAAAAAGCGCCTATATTATTTCCCAAAAAAAATGTTGATTCTAAAAAAACATATCAGAACGATAATTAAAAAAATTTAACTGATTAAATATAATAGATATGCTTACATATATAAATATCATTTTCACAATACTTCTCCTTCTTCCGGGTTTTATAGCTTTAAAAATTAGGCAATCAACTAGTGAATATAAAGAATTATCAACTTTCGAATATACTACAACTTCATTAGGATTTAGCTTTCTAATTTTTTTATTATGGATAGTATTAAATTATATCATAAAGATTTTCTTCATACCTAAATATTCATTTTTTCAAGGATTGAAAAATATTATAATAAAACATAAAATTGAAATATTATTTTCAAATTTTACTATTTTCTTTATTTTAACATATTTTATTTCCTTCATTATTTTTTCTCTTATTATTTATAATTTACATTGGTTAGGCCTTTGGCATAAAATTTTGCGGAAACTAGACCTTGTAAGATTTTCACCCCATTTAACACCGTGGGAAGACTTTCAAATTCTTTCAAAATTGGATTGGATTTTTGTGGAATTGAAAGACGGAAAAAGTATTCTTGGGAAACTGGGCTTTGGTTCGCATTTACCTTTTGATAAAGAAGTTGTTTTAACCAGAACTAAAAAAAGCCCTATCCAAATATATGAGAATCAAGAATTAATTGATTTCGGGCATGATATAGAAATGACATATATTAATTATTCTGAAATTTCTGCAATGCATTCAATTAAAGATAAAAAAATTAAAGAAGCTAAAAATAGTTGGAAGGATTATTTTTCCTTATTCATATCATTGTTCTTGTGTTGTGTTTTTACCGTCACACAACTTATATGTATAATTGCTAAAATTGATAGTTATATTTCTTATAGCTTAATTTTCGATATTTTAGGTACTATTTTGATTTTCTCAATCTTAATATGGAATTTAAAATCATTAAGCCGTTTTAATTAAAAATTTACCATGATTTTTCCTCACTCAATCCGCGTAATAAACTATAACATAAAACAACGATTATAACGGTAAAAGGCAATGCTGCTGTTATTGCCATTTGCTGTAATGCAACGAGGCCACCCGACACGAGTAAAATACACGCTACTGCTGACTGAGTTAAACCCCAAATAAGTTTTTTCGGGGTAGCCGGGTTTAAATTGCCTTTTGATGTCATCATACCTAAAACAAACGTTGCCGAATCCGCAGAAGTTACGAAAAATACAATTAACAACGTTATAGCAATTACGGACAACACACTTGCTCCGGGATAATGGGAAAATACGGAAAATAAAACAGTGGAAACATTTGTTAGAGCTGTTTTAGCAACACCGGCTTTTTGTTCAATTTCTAAGTGAAGTGCGCTTCCTCCGAAAACGCTAAACCAAAAAAACGTTAAAAGCGTTGGTACGATTAAAGCCCCGGATATAAATTCACGGATTGTACGCCCTCTTGAGATACGCGCTATAAAAAGCCCAACAAAAGGAGACCATGCTATCCACCATGCCCAGTAAAAAAGTGTCCAGGAACGCGTCCATGAGTATCCTTCAAACGGATT
>CAYUYT010000355.1:0-2883 GCA_964449345.1 uncultured Spirochaetia bacterium
ATCCTGGTAACTGCCGTATTTTGATGAATCTGCTTTGCCCTCTGCGCCCTCGGCGTTCTCTGCGGTTATGTTTTTTCTTTTCTTAGTAAGCATAACACTTTATACATTACTCTATGATTAAAGTCAAGGTTTTTTTTGTTTTTGCCTACAGATAAATAAGATTGACACGAGATAAAAAAAACCGCCCTCTTTACTTAAAGGGGGCAGGCGGAAGAAACGTGTGGAGAAAAACAACGGGGGATTTCTCTTATTCTCAACTCTGCGTTCTCTTGCGCCCTCTGCGGTTTATTCTTCATCTTTTTCTTTATCCTTCTTAATTCTTTTAATCCGTGGGCTTATTCTCCCCCCGCCATTGGATTTACTGCCAACGGATTTTATCGAAATTCTCAACTTTTTGCTTTTTAAAATATTTATACCATTTTCTGTCCACTTTAGCACCTTTCATGTTCGCCCCTTTAAATTTAGCCCCATTTAAATTAGCACCGATAAAATTAGCTCCACGCAAATCAGCGTATATAAATAAAGAATCTTTTAAAATTGCCTTTCTAAAATTTGTCTTACGTAAAGAACTTCCATAATAATGTGTTGTTGTTTTTGTATTTGAATTATAGACCCCATGAAGACCTTTGCTAAATTCAGCTTTAGTTAAATTTGTCTTTATAAATTTAGCACCATTTGCAATGCAGCCATTAAACTGAGCACCATAGAGATTAAGTCCTGAAAAATTTGCATATTCCATACTGTTGCTTTCAAAAAACATATTTTTGGGCATACTCTTAACAACGCTAAAATCAACGCCACTTACATTAACACCACCCTCAAAATAAATCCGAGTGATGATAGCGTTATCAAACTTAGCATGCTGAAATTCCGTACCACTTGAACCAATCCTAATTTTTGCGCCTCTAAAATCTGTATGTCTGAAATTACAACCTCTAAAATGCGCATCAATATTAGCATTTTTAAATGTAGCTGCGAGAAAATTTGAACGGTCTATTAAAAGGCCGGTTAATTTTGAATTGTTAAAATTAATTTCCGTAAAATTATATTTGTCTAAGCGGCTCTTACCCAATACTTTCTTATCGATAGTTAAATTACTTAAATCCGGGATAAGCCAGTAAGCTTCTCTCCAACTATTCCATTTTTTTGCATTTGATCTTTTAAGAACTTTCAGAGATTGCAAATTAGTTATAGAAGATGACGAATAGTCCTTTTTTTTATACAACTGGTTGTGACTGCTCTGTGTGCATATAAAAAATATTAAAATTAAAATAAATTTATATTTACCTCTAAATCTTTTCATTTTTGATTCCTTTTTAAATCTCTTTTTAATTCTGATGGTATATGAGCTTCTTTTATTAGTTTAATTGCCTCAGCGTTTCTACCCTGTTCTAATAATTTTTTAGCCTTGTTATAATTCGGATGTTCAAAAATATCACTTTCAATAATTTTTCCGTTATTAAGACTGTATCTGCGCCAACCTATTTCATCTTTATTTTTAAATTCTTGTTTCCAATCTGTTCCCCCTCTCCAGTTACCATTAAAATTTCTAGCCCAAATAGAAAGCCCATTTAAATTAGGATTCTGTTCTTTGATTATTTTTATTACTTTTTTTGCATCATCATCTCCTTTACAGTTGCCATAGACAACAGTGGAATTATCTTTTAGGAGCTTGCCAAACGGAACATCATGCCAAGAGTGTTTGCTGTTTTTATCAGTTGAAATCGCTGTTGAAGAATTATAATCTTCTTCGGCACCGCCATAAAAGTTATTATCAACTCCGTGTCCAATTAAGAACAACTGGTTAACTTTAACACCAAGATTAGCAAGTTGTTTAAGTTTCTTTATCAAATCCGCGCCGTTCGAATATTTTAAATATCCATCTGCTCTACTATTTAGGATTTTATTATTCTTTAAATCTGCATCAACCTGATTAGCGAACTCCACAGCGCTCCCACCTACGTAAATATTTGCCTTCTGTAAATTATCAATGTTTATTTTTATTTTACCATTAAATATTTTCTCTAATTTTTTCGTTACTTGTTCTTTTAATTTCTCCATAAGTTGTCTTGCTTCTTTAACTGTATTTTCTGCACCATTCATTGCCTTAGCTTCTTCTATTAACTTTTTAAGCTCGTTATAACGGTTCAAATTAACCTGTGAATCTATCAACCCACCGGAATTATCTGTGATGTCTTTTTTTAGTTTATTGAAAGATTTTCTCATCCTTCTTGCCTGTTTAGCCATATATTCATCAGCTTCTTCAGACGAAACATCAGTTGTATTCTGATATGTGCCCTCATTCTGCCCTGGATAATAAACCGCGTTTTGGTTTGAGTTTTGATTCAAAGAATCATCCTCAAAAAAAGAATCCGCCAAACCGTTTGCGCCCGATGTATGAATTTCCGTTGGAACACCGTTCATTATCCGGTCACGGATTAGTTCCTTGAAATCTCCGTTATAATTTTCCGCTTGTTCTGTGCTTGCTGAGTCAATTATACTTAAAACCAGAGCATCCATATCTGTACCTTCAGGAACTTCCATTCCGTTTTTTTGCATGAAACGTTTTATATAATTTCGCGTTTTTTCACTATTTTCCAAAGAAAATGTTTCTTCAGTCCAACCGTTTATATCGAAAAATGAACCAGGGGTACTTAGATTTAACTTATCAAATCCATCAATTACAGCTCCGCTATCTTCGGCAGAGTTGAAATCGTCTGCTCCGAAAACACCTTCATCAAAACCGCCCGCATGAGACGTAGCGTTGTCACATTCAAAACTCTTGTTTTCCGTTTCACTGCTGTCCATACCAAACGCGTTATCCGTTGCCCCGTTATCCTGAATCTCCTGCCCTGCTTGCGCTGAAAGCGTTATGTAATCACC
>CAYUYT010000356.1:0-2824 GCA_964449345.1 uncultured Spirochaetia bacterium
GCCGTTCTTTTTTTAAAAAAAGCGTTGTAATTGGTACTAGCATTATTGTATCCCCGTTTTTAACTTTAGACAATCTTTTCGCAGAGTCAGTTTTATCAAAAAGGGGATACGTTTTACAGGTTAAAAACAGCAAAGCCGTTAAAAGATATAGGGATAACGCTTCAGTTGTTGCCGAAATGATGCAGGAAGGAATGATTAAGTTAACGGGAAAAGCAAACTCAACAGCCGCCTGGAAAACGTTTTTTAATTCTAAGGACGTTGTTGCTGTGAAAATTAATCCGATTGATCATACTCACAGAATGGTAACGCATAAATCAATGGTTAACGAAGTTATAAAGGGACTCACTTATGCCGGAGTTGAAACTAACAACATTATTATTTGGGATAGGTTTGAACCTCATGTCCGGGATGCAGGGTATAAAATAAATCACGGTAAAAACGGCGTACGTTATATGGGAACGGAATTCAGGTTGATGGGGAAAAAATTTATCCTTGATTATGAAAACTTTTACTATGCAAATCCTGCTTCAACCGTTTTGGGAAAAAAATCATATTTTTCAAGTATAATAACGAAGATGGCAACAAAAATAATCAATATGCCTGTATTAAAAGATCATTCGGACGCTGGCTTAACGTTCTGCCTTAAAAATATGGCTTTCGGTTCTGTTAATAATACAAGGCGGTTTCACGCTTCATCGTGTAACCCCATGATTGCGGAAGTTTGCGCAAATTCTGTAATTAAAAATAAATGCGTTTTAAATATCGGTGATGCTTTAAACGCGATTTACCAAGGCGGTCCCTTTTTGAAAAATTACCGTTACAGATGGATGGAAAAATCAATCTTTTTCGGTACGGATATGGTTGCAATGGACAGAGTGGGGCTTGACATTATAGAAAAGAAAAGAAAGGAAAAGGGTTATCCTTCTCTTTGGACAAAGTATTACAAACCGTATCACATCGAAACGTGCGGTAAAAAGGGAATTGGCGAGCATGTGCTTGCTAAAATTAATCATGAAATAATAAAATCAACGTAAATTAAAGGAGTTTTAAATTATGAAACAAAAAATCTTTTTAAATGCAATTATTTTCGTTTTTATTCTAACGGGAGCTAACTTTGCACAGCAGGAAACAAGCTTGGGAAAATATTTCCCGGACCAATCCGTTATGGACGGGCATAAGCTTTTATCAAAGATAAAAACTTACCCTGGTCGTAAATTATTCGATTTAATTAACGGAGGCGGTGAGGTTTACTTTGAATACGGTTATAAAAACGTTGCAAGCGCAAGGTATGCAAAAGGCGAATCCGGCATAACCATTCAGTTTTATGAAATGGACTCACCTGAAGCCGCGTTCGGAATTTACTGTTTCAACCGGCATCCTGACGATACTATTCAGGAATTTCCCGAATTAAACGAAATTAACGTTCAGCCAAACGGCGCAAGTTTTTACATCAATAAATTCTACATTAAAATCGAAAGTTTTGACGAAGGCGAAAAAATAGTCAATCTTATCAAAAATATGGCTAAAAATATGATTTCAAAAATTAGAGCAGATTTCCCGCAAAAAGCAAAAATAGACGTTTCCCTTCCTTCTTCGGGAAGAAAGCCTAAAACTCTTAAGGTTTTAGCCGGTAATATTACGGCGGGCGCGGGCGATTACTTTTTTCAGGGAAACCCACTTAAATTTAGCCAGACTAAAAATGCGTATTTTGCAAAGTATTTTTACAGAATTAGCGGTCAGGATGTTGCAGAATTCGGAATTACGGCAATTAAAACGGAAAACTGTAACAGCAATAACGCGTTGTTTTTAATCGGCAAAAAGCTTCACGGCACAAAACAAGCCGCTGTTAATAAATCTTTCTTCGTTGATAATATGCCTGTTTACGGGTTTAAAAAAGACGATAAACGTTATTTCGTTTATAAGTCAACGCAGTATATTTATATTTTTTCAATGATTGAAAGCAAAGAATTACTAAAAATTTTAAAATTTATTAACGAAAACAAATCTCAGTTTAAATAAAGCGGGGATTTAATTTTGCTTGATTTTTTAAAAGCTCTCATTGCTAATGACCTAAAACCGCCTTCTGTTATTTTTACGTTGTTTTTAGGATTTTTGTTAGCAGGCATAATCGGACTTGAACGTGAACACAGACAACAGGTTGCAGGGCTTAGAACACACATTTTAATTTGCTTAGGCGCTGTAACTTTTACACTTGTGTCGCGTTTCATTTTTAAAATGCACCCGTCTGCCGACCCCGCGCGTATTCCCGCATCCGTGGTTTCCGGGATTGGTTTTATTGCAGTAGGCGCGATTATCCGCCTCGGGTTTAACGTAAAAGGCGTTACAACGGTAACGTCTATCTGGTCGGTTGCTGCGATCGGTGTTGCTGTGGGGAGCGGGTATTACGTTCTCGCCTTATTTACAACGTTTTTCGTTTTACTTACTCTTACCTTCATCGGTTGGATTAGCGTTAAATATTTATCCAAAAAGCAATACCATAAAATTCGTGTAAGCGGTAAATTTGAAAAAAAATTTACCAATCAGGTTATACAAATACTAACCGAGCGTGATATAAAAATCAGGCAAATGAGCGTAGACGAAACGCCAAAAAAGGTTGAAATAAACCTCCTTGCCATGATTGATGATAAGGAAGATATTAAAAAGCTTGCCGATGCGATTTATAAAGTAAACGGTGTAACCAAAGTTGAAATTCATTATTAACCGCGTTGATTGAACAGAAGAAGGATTTTCCGCAGGATTGACACGGATGAAATCCCCCGTGTTTTACCGCAAATGCGGAGGAAGAGAATCACCCTCTTTCTCC
>CAYUYT010000357.1:0-2805 GCA_964449345.1 uncultured Spirochaetia bacterium
GATGGGATGGTGCCCATTGTCGATAACGATCGAGGTGTGCTCATTTTCTTTGGACATTCCCTCCGATAAGAACGGGGTCATATACGCCCCATATTGCCCGGGTTGGCTGCCCCATATAAACGGGATAATCTACATTAACTTCTTCAAGGTCTTTATCGCAAAGCGTGATAAGAAAATCAACCTTGTCAATTTTATCTGCAAATTCATGCCAGCTTTTTACAAAGAGTTCTTCAACAGAATATCCTCTTTTATCCAGCAAAGAATATGCCTTCGGGTGAATTCCTTTTGTGGAAGGATATTTTTCCGGTTCGGTATGATAACCTGCGGAAAATGCGGTAAAGCGTTTGGAATCTTGCTTTGTTAATATTGCTTCAGCCATTTGGCTGCGTACTTGATTTGCCCTGCAAACGAATAAAACTGTCCATTTATGCATAAAAAACTATATAAACCTTATAACATTAATAATAATAATCACTGCATTATTTATCATGGGTACGTGTATATTAAATTGTTTTAAGATAAGTTAAAATATTTTTAGCAGCAACGACTTTTAAAGCAGTATCAAAATACGTTGTAATATCGTATTTATAAAATTCATGTAATTTAATAACATGGCCTTTTACTATTTTGCCATCTAAAACGTATTTTTTTTCGTTATTTATAAACAAGCAAATTTCCACATTTTCTCCTATATTTTCCTTTTGCGTTGTCTTTATAAATAGATTGAATTTATTTATCTTTTCAACGGGCAAATCAATATCTAATTCATCTATGTTATAAGGAATTTCCTTAGAGTTACGGTTTAAAAATTTCAAAACGGTTTTATTTTTTTTTAATTTTGAAAAAATTTCTTTTTCTTTTTCAATTTCCACTTTTACGGTTTTTTCCGTTTTACTTTCTGAACCGTCTTGCAACCACCAAAACCAAAATTTAAATAAAAAATCCATTACATTCGTTGTCGTAACATAAGCCGTTCTTACAGCTTCTTTAGTATAAGCGCTAACTTTTTCGAAATAATCATCAAGAACAACAGTAGATAAATCCTTTCTTCTCATTTTAAACCTCTCAGGCAGACTTGAATACTTTGTTTTTCTTTATAATCATCAACTTTCTTAACTAAACTCAATAAAACACCGTGTAATTTTTCATAATCTTTTCTTTTCCTGTAAATAATAGCAAGTTCTTTTAACGATGTTTTGGAAATGTTATTATTGCTAGAACTTGCGCATTTATTTAAATAACCTACTGCTTCATTTTCAAGGCCTAATTTGTTCATTACCTTGCTGATTAAAAAAGCAAGATTCATCTCGTTGCCTGTAGATTTGTTTTTTTCAATTTTGTAGCTTTCTAGTAAATAAGGCAAAGCATCTTCATAATTTTGCTTTTCATACAAAATCATACCTATAATTCTTTTCGTAACGGATAGATCCATTTGCATATTCATGCTGTTTTCAAGATTACCTGCTATTTCAAGTTTTGATATCGCATTATCATAATCGCCTTGTTTTAGATAAATCAACCCGATGTGTTTATATAGCCTTGCTTCACCCGAATCAAAATCCATTTGCTTTAATAATTCCAGACTTTGTTCAAAGTATTCTAGGGATTTATTAAAATCATTAAGTTCATATAAAATATTGGCAATTTTATTTAAAGAAAAAATCAATCCAAGTTTATCTTGACTTTTTTCGAAAAATTTCTTTGACTCTTCAAGCAAAGAAATGGCTTCTTTTGATTTCCCGTTATTCATTAACATTAGGGCCATGTTCATTCCGGTATAAGCGCTCCCCTTTTTATCACCTAGAGAGTCTTTTTTGTCTTTACTTTTATATAAATATTCAAGCGCGTTGTCTGTATTGCCAATTTCACTTTCTAATTTAGAAGCAAAGTGATAAAGTTCTATTAGGAGGGAAACGGTTTTTTCATTTTCCGTTAATTCAATGGCAGTTTTTATATGTTTTAATGCATTTTCCGGCTCATTTAGTTCTTTATATACCCTTGCAACGTTATATTCAGCTTTTGCCTGAATATTTGGGCCTAATTTCTCTGCGGTTTCCGCTGCTTTTAAGAAATAATCTACAGCAACTTTATTAATGCTTTCATTTTTATATAAAATTGCGATATTCATTAATGCGTTATACTTTCCGTTATAATCCTCTAACGAATCGTAAATGGATAAAGCGTTTTTAAAAGAAGCAGATGCCTTATCGAAAGAATCAGTATTCATGCTTAAAACGCCTTTATTCAAATGAATATTCGCGATTTCTTTAACGTCTTTAATTCTCTCGGAAATTTCTAACGCTTGATTATAATATCGCTCGGCTTCGTAATATTTTTTTAGAATAACGTAAGCATTAGCTATGTTTGAATATGAAACAGCTTTGCCTTTTTCGTTGCCTAATTCTTCGTCTATTTTTAAACTTTTGTCAAAGTACTCTAAAGCCTCCTGCCCTTGTCTTTTTGCGTTATAAAGTGCGCCTAAGTTGTTATAAATTTGTGAAAGTCCTGATTTATCTTGTGTTTCTTCATAAATTTTCAAAGCGTTGTTATAATTTTCCAAAGCTTTTTCGCTATTAAGTAACATTTCATATAAACTGCCGATATTATTATAAATATCAGCTAGCCCGTATTTATTATCAATTTTTTTATTAATTTCAAGGGACTGCAAATATAAATCCAAAGCATTTTTAGCATCCCCTCTGCTTTTAAAAATAATTCCCATATTCAAATAGCATCGTGCTAAACTCTCATCATCTTTTAATTCGGTTGAGAGTTGTTTAGCTTTTTCAAAAGTTTGTAAAGCAA
>CAYUYT010000358.1:0-2803 GCA_964449345.1 uncultured Spirochaetia bacterium
CACACAGTTATACATATGTACGTGAGCATGATGACTTTGACTTTCATACACAAATGTATACGATTTTTATGGCAAAGTTGTCTAAAACAACAAACCAAATGATTTGCATTTATCTCTAAACCTACATAAAAAAAACGCGCCCATTATTTACATTAATTCACTTGATAAATGGCACGAATACAAAAACGTATTTTTATCAGCAGGGTATATTATCGACGGTCTCTTCGGCACGGGCATGAACGGCAACGTAAAAGGAATTTATTCTGATATTATTAACGATATTAATCATGATTTTACAGGACCTGTTTTAAGTATTGACGTTCCTTCTGGATTAATTTGTGATTGCGTTAAGCAATATGAAACAATAATTAAAGCGCATAAAACTTATACTGTTGGTTTGCCTAAACTTGGAATGTTTGATTTTCCCGGAAAAAATTATACCGGCCATATTGAAACGGTTAAAATCGGCTTCCCTGATGAACTTTTGAATTCTCGGGCAATTAAAACGCATATTCTCGATAAATCTGCGGTATTATCCGTTAAACCGCAAAGAAAAAGGGATTCAAACAAAGGTGATTTCGGCCACGTTCTCGTTATTGCGGGAAGCGAAAAATATCCCGGTGCAGCACACTTAACTGCAATAGGAGCAAAAAACGGCGGGGCAGGACTCGTTACTCTATGTTCAACAATCAATGTTTGCCGGGAATTAAAAAGCAAAGAAAACGAAATAATTACTTTGCCTCTTAAAGAAATATTTACTGAAAATTATTTTGGTTTTATTGATAAACAAAATTTTGAAGAAATTAAAACGTATTTAACTGATTATAGTTGCGCAGTTATAGGACCGGGTATGGGCCAAATCAAATCCACGCAAACATTCATGCTCGATTTTTTTAATAATTTTGACAAACACGTGGTTGTTGATGCAGATGCCCTTAATTTTATTTCAAAAAATATAAAAGCGTTTCAAAAAATCAAAAACCCTGAGCGTTTTATTTTTACTCCCCACATAGGTGAATTTTCACGGCTAAGCGGTAAAACCGTATCAGAAATCAAAGAAAATAAAGTTAATATTGCAATGTCATTTGCAAAAAAATTCGGCATTATTTTAGTTTTAAAAGACAGCGTTACTTTAATAACTAACGGGCAAACGGCATATTTTAACACAACGGGAAATTCCGGTCTTGCGCGCGCTGGCTCTGGAGATGTGCTTGCCGGTTTAATAGGCGCAATGCTTGCCCGCGGGCTAAAACCTTATCAAGCGGCTTTATTTTCCGTCTACCTTCACGGCCTATGCGCGGATATAATCGCAGAGGAAAAAGGCGTTGAAGGTGTTTTTCCCGAAGAAATATTAAACTCGTTGTATAAAGGATTTTTAGCTTTATGAATTTTGACAATGAAAAAGAAATCTCTGAAAATAAACGCTCTGTTAAATATTACTACAGCCGGGAAGAGAGAGTGAAAAATACCCGCCTTGTTTCCCCCGAAACAAAGACTAATGCGTTTGGTCTTTTTAAATCTAAAGTCGGAAAAATAGGATTATTAGCTTTTACTTTTCTGATTATTGCAATGGTTTGGTATTTCAATGAGATGAACAAACGCTCTGACAACCCCGAAGGAAGTTTTAAAACCGTTGATAATATCCGTTACCGTGTTTATGCATACAAGGAAAAAAACACGAACGCAATAAACGCGTTTTTTTTTATCAGAAATAAAACAGGAAATAACAAACTAATGCGTTTTTTTAAAGTGTATATCCGAATAAAAGATAAACAAGGCAAAGTATTAACACACAGGGAGTTTTTAAAAAATGTCAAAATTTTTCTTGCAAGTGGCCATGCCGAGCAATACCGTTTAAGATTAAAAAACGTTAAACCCGATTCCGAATACACTGTATATGCCGCGGCAATTAACCATGAAAAAATCCGCGTTATGGTAAAAATGAAAGTTAAAACGTAAATAAAACCATTATGCATTTATTTTTAAGAAAAATTTTTTTCGTAAGGAACGAAGAACTGCGTTCCCTCCATGCATTTATTTTTATCAATTTTTTAAGATACATTCCACCCTCAAAGCGAAATGGTATTGTAAAAGTTAGTTTTGGTAAAAATAAATAATTTATAAATTTATTATATTTTAATCCCTTTGAACTTGATAAAGGAAGGCTTGAAGAAAGGCTTGAAGAAAGGCAAATCCCTCTTCGAATAACGGGGGATTTCTCTTTTTCATCTGTTTCGCGTTTTTTTTATGGATTTTATTTTCTAACAAATATTCGTTTTAGTTATCATCTGCAATATGATAACATAAAAATACCGGAAAACCAACGGTTTCCCGGTATTGTATCTTACTTAAATTTATTATTAGGAGGTAAGCATCTGAAAAATATGCAACGCTTATTTTCAGTTGGCTTACTATATTTAACAACACATCTTAGCAAAAAATATTCCATGATTTTGTTACTATTATAAAAAAAGCCGGTTAACCCGGCTCTGTTAAGATTTTGGAGGATTTATTTATCTTAATGTTATTTTAAACAACACAAAATTTATTTTTTTAATCCGTTTTTTTAAAAAAAAACCTAAACTTATAAACTCATTTGCCGATTTATAAGGCGGACGCATCCAAAAGATAGCTTTAACCGGGTTATCTAAGTCCCGCTTGATTAGGCAGCGGAACTATATAGTTTCACTGCCTAATTTATTAAAATCACGTATACTTTTTTTAACCGTTTTTAATATCCCCTTGTTAACAGCCCTTTTTTTCAATTTATCACGATAACTTAGTATATCATTTTTTAAACCTT
>CAYUYT010000359.1:0-2798 GCA_964449345.1 uncultured Spirochaetia bacterium
TTTCTTTTCTTCCTCTTTATTTTCCTCTTTATTCTCATAATTATTAGTATCAGTTTTATCTAAATCGTTAGTTTTATCAATATAACCATATCTTGAATATTTTTCTTCAAGAGAACTTATTTTATTTACAATATCTGATAAGTTAACAAATTCTTCAAATCTGCTTATTTTAAAAACATATTGTTCAAATAAAAATTTTTCATTATTTGCATTTTGAAGTGAAGAGTTTAATTCGATTAATAAATTTAATATTTCCAATAATTGCGTTGTTGTGAAAAAAGAAGTGTATTCATATAATCGTTTTCGCGTTGTTTCTTGAAGCGGAATTAATTCGATTGAAATATCAGTAACTTTTTTCATTATTAAAATATGTCGAAAATATTCAATTAAGATTTTTGAAAATTGAATAAGGTTTTCACCTTTAAAGCTAAGATTATTTATAATTTGAATAATATTTCCAGGATTTTTATTTTTTAATTCATCAAGAAAATTAAAGAAAACGTCTTCTTTTGGAATGCCTAAAATATTTAATACTATATCAGAAGTTATATTCTCTTCAGTTACGCTAAATACTACGTCTAATATGCTTAGGGCATCTCTTAAAGAACCTTCAGCGTTTTTTGCTATAATAAATAATGCTTCATCCTCGTACTTAAAATCGGTATTATTTACAACTTTAATCAATTGCCTTGTGATTTCTTCTAAAGATAATGGTAATAGATTAAAAACTTTCATTCGGCTTTTAATCGTCGGTATAATTTTATGTGGCTCTGTTGTCGCCGCAATGAAAACCGCGTGCGCGGGCGGTTCTTCCAATGTTTTTAACAAAGCATTAAAAGCCCCGCTACTTAACATATGAAACTCATCAATTATATAAATTTTGTACTCACTATTGCTTGGAAGGTATCTTACAGCGTTTATTATCTCCCTAACTTGTTGAACGCCGTTATTTGATGCTCCGTCAATCTCTAAAACATCTATGCTATTTGAATCGGTAATTTTTTTACAATTATCGCATTCATTGCAGGGTTCTACTTGTTCAGGTTTTTTATTCAGGCAATTTAAACTTTTGGCAAGTATTCTAGCTAAAGATGTTTTTCCTATCCCTCTAGGTCCTGTAAATAAGTAGGCATGAGCAACGGAATTTTGAGCTATTTCATTTTTTAACGCTTTTATTATGCCTTGCTGGCCAATTATTTCATCAAATGTTTGTGGCCGCCATTTCCGAGCGGATACCAAATAAGCCATAAGCTTTCTCTTATTTTTAGGATAGTTTGCCGAAAAGTATGAAAATATATTCTAAGCCACCAGCCCGACACAAGCTACTTGCAACACTGCTTTCTCAGAGTTATGGCTGCTGCCTTCCGGCCCTGACCAGATTCCAAGGATCAAGCATGTGCAAGACCTATATCGTGACTGACAGCTTATAATATACTTTCGTTACTATATTGTGTTCACAAAATTACTTAATTCTATGAAATTGTCAAGAAAAAATCGTCTGAATAAATTATTTTATTACAAGAGAAAAAATCTTTTCTATAAAATCATTCGTTGAAACCGGTTTTGATACATATTGGTTAAACCCCAAATCAAGATATTTTTGTTTATCCGTACTCATGGCATGAGCAGTTAAAGCAACTACGGGGATATCAAGCTTTAATTGTTTTATCTGATTTAAAGTATCTACTCCGTCCATACCTTTCATTTGAATATCTAGAATTATTAAATCCCAATCTTTATTAATGTCTAACTCATCAAGTAAACCTTTGCCGTTAGTAAACCCTTTATAGTTGTTAATGCCGAATCTTTTAAAATATTTTTCAAATAATCGAAAATTACCTTTATCATCATCGGCAAAAAGTATTTTTAAAGATTTAATATCTTCTGAAATATTATCCATAATATCCCCTAATAATGATTATAACGCTAGAAATTATTTCGCAAACTTTTTCACAAGTTCGAGTAACTGTTCAGGGTGAAAGGGTTTGACAAGGTAGCCAGTAGCACCGAGTTTTTTTGCCTCGTTCATACGAGATACTTGACTTTCACTAGTTAACATTAATACGGGTATAAATTTCAATTTTTCGTTTTTCTTTATATCTGCTAAAAACTCCATGCCGTCTTTATTAGGCATATTTATATCGCTTATGATAATCGAAATCTTTTCACCGCTATCAATGAGTTTCTTTATAAGTTCCTCTCCTAAATTGCCATCTGCAGCGTGATGAACTTTAAATCCGTTTTGTTCAAAAATAAATTTAACCGATACTGCAATAGTTGCGGAATCGTCTACAATAACTAAATTTTTTGCCATAATTTACACCTTTACTATACTAAATACGGGAATATCATTCAATTTATCCCTACCGTTCAAAAATGTAAGTTCAACGAAAAACGCGGCTTCTACGATTTCTCCGCCAAGCTTGTTTACCATTTTAATAATTGCTTCAGCAGTACCTCCCGTTGCAATTAAATCATCAATAATTAAAACTTTTTCGCCTTTTTCAATAGCATCTTCATGCATGGCTAAAGAATCAATTCCATATTCAAGCTCATATTTTTCTTCTACGTATTTATAAGGAAGTTTTCCCGGTTTTCGTACAGGAACAAAACCTGCTCCTAATAAATAAGCTAAAACAGCGCCGTAAATAAATCCGCGAGACTCAGCTCCAATAACTTTATCTATTTTCATATCTTTATACCGCTCACAAAGTTCGTCCATGCTGCTTTTAAATGCATCTTTATCTTTCCAGAGCGTAGTTAAATCTTTAAATATAATGCCTTTTTTAGGCCAGTCC
>CAYUYT010000360.1:0-2749 GCA_964449345.1 uncultured Spirochaetia bacterium
GGTGTTGAGTGTATGCAACGGATAAAAGAAATTGACAGCAAGGCGTTAGTTATGGCATTGACGGCTTTTGCTTTGGAAGATGATAAAGACAAGTTTTTGGCAATGGGTTTTGATGCATATTTAGGCAAACCTTTTAATTATATGCAGTTATACGACGTAATTAAAAACGCTTTGGGGAAATTTAAAAAATCATAATATTATACAACGATAAAATTTAAGGACTTTACATGAAAGCTGTATTTTTAGGCACAAACGGATGGTATTCTACTGAAACGGGTGATACTATTTGTATATTCGTTGAGACAAAAGAATATAATCTCGTCTTTGATGCAGGTAACGGAATTCATAAACTTTCCGGTTTTGTGGATAATAAAAAACCCGTTATCTTATTTCTAAGCCATTTTCACCTTGACCATACTTCAGGCATCCATATATTAGGAAAATTTAAATTCCCAATGGGATTAACAATAGCAGGCCCAAAGGGAACGCGGGATATATTTAGCAAATTTTTTGTTCCTCCAATAACGGCGGATATAAAATCTTTGCCCTTTGAAACGAAAATAATTGAATTGCCAGAAGAGGAAAACGAAATTGATTTTAAAGTTCAGGCATTGCAATTAGAGCATGCGGGATTGTGTCTAGGTTTCCGCATTGAAATTGAAGATAAAGTTTTTGCTTATGTTTCTGATACCGGATTTTGTAATAACGCTGTTAGTCTTGCAAAAGATGCTAATCTTCTCGTTACCGAATGTGCGTTATTAGCCGGTGAATCTCAGCCTGACTGGCCTCATTTAAACCCGCTTCAAGCAGCAGAAATTGCAAAGCAAAGCGGGGCAAAACAATTAATACTAACGCATTTTGAAGCGGCAAAGTATAAAACATTAAAGCAACGGGAAAAAGCTGCTAATCTTGCAAAGCAAAAATTTAAAAACACCCACGCTTCATTTGATTTAATGAGCGTTGAATTCTAAATTCTTATTTGCGTCCTTGACACATAGCAAGGATAATCATTATAATTTTTAAAGCTTTTCGTTTTAAGGATATGGAATTGTTTACAAGCGCATTGTTGCCCCTGGATTTAAAAGAAAAAACCCAAGATATTATGCTTAACGCAAAAAATTTCAGGGAATTCGGCACAAAGAAAATTATTCTGATGCACATAATTACTGCTGGAGAAAAAGCAAAAAACAAAGCGGAAAAGGATTTAAAAAAAACGGGTTCTTTTATAGAAAAAATCGGTTTTGAGGTAGAAACATTAATTCAAGAGGGACACCCCGCAACCGTTATTAGTGAGAAAGCAGAAGAAAACCATGTCGGGGTTATTTATATTCCATGGAGCAGAAAGCATAAAATCAGAAGGGCTTTACTGGGAAGTACAGCGCGCGATATTATGCGCCTTAGCTCTACTCCGGTATTTTTGCATAAAGACATTTTCGGGTTTGATGAGCCGTTTAACGGGACTGTTATATTTGCAACGGATTTTTCACAGGAAAGTTTGAAAGCGTTTCCTTACTTAAAGTCAATTAATAATTCAAATTTTAATATAGAAATTTTACACACTTCAAAAAGGGCTGCCGACCCTGCAACCGAACAAATAAGAAAGAATAACGTTTTTGAAAGACTTGAAAGTTTAAAAAGTGAACTTGCATTAAACTATCAGCAAATTTTTATGAAAGATGAAACAGGGCAGGCAGCAAAAATAATAATCCGTCATGTTAAAAAACTTAAAGCACAGCTTCTCGTTGTGGGAAGATTTAAAGAAAACGTATTATCTGAAATGTCGGGCTCTACTGTTGAAAAAATTGCGAACCGGGCACCGTGTTCAATTTTAATGATACCGTCATAAGGGGGAAATGTGAAAAACACGGTTTTTTGGGTTTCATTTGTTATTGTTTTAGCTTTAGTTTTATTCGGTGTAATTAGCCCGAATAGTTTAAGCGCAGTATCGAAAACGCTCCATTCCGGTATAATTAAACATTTTGGCTGGGCATATTTATTAGCTGCATTTTTGTTTCTCATTTTTAGCATTTTTCTCGCCGTATCTAAATACGGTAAAATACGTCTTGGTAAAGATAAAGACAAACCCGAATATTCATATTTCGGTTGGTTTAGTATGCTTTTTGCCGCGGGTATGGGAATCGGGCTTATTTTCTGGGGCGTTGCAGAGCCTTTAAGCCATTATTTAAAACCGGCAACCGGAATCTCTGCCGCGAGCGGGAAATCAGCCGCATTTGCAATGCATTACAGTTTTTTTCACTGGGGATTACAGGCCTGGGGCATTTACGTTGTAATGGGATTATCCCTGGCTTATTTTTCATTCAGGCGGGGAATGCCTCCCTTAATAAGTTCGTGTTTTTACCCTGTTTTAGGTGATAAAATATACGGTTTCTGGGGAAAACTAATTGATATTTTGGCTGTATTCGCAACGATTTTCGGCGTGGCAACGTCTTTGGGTTTAGGTGCATTACAAATTAACTCCGGGCTTAATTACGTTTTTGGAATTCCTAATACAACGATGTATACGCTAATCATAGTGGGTGTTGTTACCGTATTATTTATAACGTCAAGTATAACGGGGGTTGACAAAGGCATTCAGTTTTTAAGCAAGTCTAATATGATGCTTGCTTTTGCTCTGCTTTTATTTATGCTCATTTTAGGGCCAACGTCCTACATTCTCAACGTTTTTGTTAGTACCCTTGGTGGATACGCAAACAGTTTTATGGAAATGAGTTTACAGGCAAATCCGTTT
>CAYUYT010000361.1:0-2749 GCA_964449345.1 uncultured Spirochaetia bacterium
AGCGGACGAGCCTGAGGTTATTTTCGGATATGTAAGCGAATATATCTGGGATAGATACGGCTCAATGCTTGATTTTGTAAGCAAAAACGAGAAAATAATTTTAGACCGTGTTGCTGCTGAATCGTAAGTTAATATATACATTGACGGTGGATATACAACGCAATAAACCGGTTTTACAAAGCAACTATAAAAAAAAGACCCTTTAATTAATGCAAACCTAAAACTGCATTAATCAAGGGGGATTTCAAAAGTAAATGTACTGCCTTTATTTTTTTCGCTTTCAACCGTTATTTTACCGTTTAAATGGTAAAGTAATTTTTTGCATATTGAAAGACCTATACCCATTCCTTTGCCTTTAAAAGAGAGATTTTCTCTATACAAGGGTATAAAGACTTTATGAATATTGTCTTTTTCAATACCCATGCCCGTATCCTGAACTGTAAAAACTGCCTTGTTACCTTTGATTTCTGCTTCAATAATAATTTTGCCATATTTGGTATATTTAACAGCATTAGAAAGGAGATTATTTAAAATCTGCTTAATTCGTTTTTTATCCGAATAAAGGGTTTTAAATTTTATTTGTGTTTCGATTTTAATTGCATCATTATTTATTTTATTTTCATAAGCATTAACAATTTCCGTTATAAGTTCATTAACGTCAAATTTTTCTTTATTAATTTCAATTATTCCCGCTTCAATATTTGAAATATCCACAATATCGTTGATAATCGCGTTGGCATCCTTAACGCCTTCTTTTATCTGTTCCAACATTTCAAATGACTTTAAGTTTAATTTTTCGTTTTTTAAAATATGCCCTGTATAAAGATTAATAAGGGAAAGGGGCGTTCTGATTTCATGTGAAATATAATTTAAATATTCGTCCTTTAAAGTATTGATACGCTCAAGGTTTTGATGAGATTCGTTAATTGCTGCTTCTATTTTTCTATGTAAAGTAAAATCTTCAAGAATACCGCAAATAAGAAAATTCTCATCAGCAAACCTTCGAATTTTAAAAAATCTTACTAAAAAATTTTTTCTCTCGTTGTTTATGGATATTTCAATTTCTCGACTTTGAGTATTGCCAATTTCAATGGACTGTTCATGCTTAATGATTTCTTGAATTGGCAAGGGAATACTAATATTATTCTTACCCCTTTGATTTTTTCCAAAATAATCATTAAAAACTTGATTTGTAAAAAACGTATTCGTAACAAGGTCTATAATAAAAACAGCAAGCGGAAAGTTATTTAAAACGGAATTAAACAAATCATAAGGATAAGCAACGCTACTGATAGTGCAGTATTCAGAATTATTAACTTGCGTACTTTCTCTGCATTGCGGTTTGCAAAGCATTCCGTAAAAGATGAAATAACTTTTTTCGTTTTCCTCTATTTTTTCGTAACTCCAATTAATACGAAGCCGTTTACCAGCTTTATGAAAAATCCCACATCTATTAAAAACGCCTTTTTCAACAATTTGTGAAAATACAATAGAATTAATTACGTTCTTTTGATTAATAGGAGTAAAATGGGCATGAAACGGCTTTTTAAAAATTTCACATTGCTTCAAGTCTAAAAATTTCATCACAGCGTTATTTACAAATAAAATTTCCCCGTTAGTATCTGTCTTGACAATAAGCCAGGGAGAGTTTTCAACCGTATCTTTGTAATTCATATTAAAATATTAAGGGCCGTCCAGACCCATTTTTTTACGCCAGATGATTTCTTTTTTAGACGCCTGTTCAAGCATTTTCCTTGTATAAGCGCTTTTAAGTTTTCCCGTTGTAATAAATTCAATAAGGTCTTTTGCGAATTCTTCTTCGTTATCATTATGAGGAAAATGCGCCGCGCCCTTATAAAGTTTAGCAATGGGTTTATTCCCTGCTTTAGCCATCATTTTAATAAAAGGAATCATAACGCTTTTTATAGTTCCTATTTTTCGCAAATCAGGATTTAAACGAGTCGGAATAAAGCATTCTCTGCTTCCGTAAGTTAAGAGTATGGGAGATTTGATTTTCGAATAATTTTTATAAATTCTTGGACCTCCCCACCGGTAAACTTCTCTGCCCATTGAATAGACATCGCGGATAGAAGATTGAGTATATCGCTTAAATTCTTCTTTATTTCCGGGTATCATTTTTATTCTAATTTGCGTTATTAATTCACTCATTGAATTTTTAACGTGAAAAAACCCTATGTTATAAGGGACGACTTTGCCTTTTTTATTTTTCTTTTTAAAATAAAAAAATAAACGGATTATCTCAGGCTTCATATTAACATCATCCATATACAATTTCCGGTATATGTCATTTTTAATCAAATTCTCAAATTTAGCAAGGCGTTTTCCGAAAATCGGGACTTTAAAAGTTTCAATACCCGCAGACGCGGTTAACATAATTTTTTCAACCGCTTTGGGATAGCGCAAAGTATAACCTAAAATAAAATGCCCGCCCATTGAATGACCAACATAAACTGCCTTTTTGACACCGAGTTGTTTTACAATAATATCATAAATAACTTCACGGGCTTGTTTAAGGGAGCGGTCAACTGGATTTTTAAGATTACCCGGAATTGACTTACCGCAATTAGGCAAATCCGGTGCAATAACGCGAAACCCTTTTTCCAACGCATATTTCATAATTTTCGACCAATAAGCGCCGAAAACCCCCTTACCATGAATGAAAACTATGGTTTTGCCATTCCAGCCCTTAATAGGTTTAACGTCCATATATGCAACTTCCCAGACAACG
>CAYUYT010000362.1:0-2732 GCA_964449345.1 uncultured Spirochaetia bacterium
ATTTCAAGCCCCAAAGGATATGAACTTTCAAACGATGATATTAAAATTGCCAACAAATACGCTTTAAAATCCGGCGGCTCAATAACCCTCACAAACAGCCCAGAAACAGCAGCAAGAAATGCAGACGTTATTTATACCGATGTATGGGTTTCAATGGGGCAGGAAAAAGAAAAACGCAAAAGAGAAAAAGCTTTCAAAGGGTATCAGGTTAATAATGAATTATTAAAACTCGCACACCCTGAAGTAATGGTAATGCATTGTTTACCGGCAATGCGCGGGATGGAAATAACTGACGAGGTTATGGACGGCAAAAACAGCGTTGTATTTGAAGAAGCGGAAAACCGCCTGCACGTTCAAAAAGCAATTATGGTCAAGCTTATGTCAACGAAAAACGCGTTAAAATAGAAAGAATAAAATCACCCGGTTTACTATCCTGCGTTGTTTTTTCTTAATACGAATTAAGGAAAAAGAGACGAGGGTAAGCCCACGAGCTTTAGACAGATTGACGCGGCTAATGTTACAGATATTTTTTAGCATTGTAGTTTTGTAGGGGCAGGTACGTTACCTGCCCAAGATTCAACGCTTCTTGACTCACAACGGTTTAAACAACGGAAAACGCAGAGGGGAGCAAACCCACGGGGCATGAGTTTAATTTTGACCGTTGTTTTCCTTTGCTTTAAATATTGCAAATTTAACAAAAGGCGGGCCGATTATCTGCACTAAAAACGTCGTTAACGTAATTATTAAAATGATCATTGTTGCAAGGGCTTTTCCTTTATCGGATATTATGGAAAGCTGGTTTGCGCTGAAAATTGCAAGCCCGATTGCAACGCCGGCCTGAGAAAATAAAGCAAAACCCGAGTATTTTCGTACCGTGTTTTTTGCTTTTGAAATAAGTGCACCTAAAAATACGCCTGTGTATTTTCCCGCCGCGCGTAAAACAACGTAAAAACCTGAAATCATAAAACTAAGCCAGCCGATATTCGCAATGTTGCGCAAATCTAGCCGTGCGCCAACCAAAGCGAAAAAGATAATGTAAATCGGCGGTACAAACTCACCAATTATTCCGGATACTTTATGGGACGTAACTGATGATACGTTAACAACGCAAACTCCCATTGCCATTGACGTTAAAATCAACGAAAAATGAAGGTGCATTGAAATTCCCGCTCCAATAAACAGGAAAGCTAATGTGAGAATTAATGTTTTCATTTTGTTTTTGATTTTCTTTGCGATTATAACGAAAATAATTCCTAAAAATATACCCAGCAAAATTGAGCCGAAGATTTCTTTTGCCGGTGTTAATACAACGGATGAAAACGTTAGATTTATCGTAGGTGCAAGAACGGATTTTGCAAAAGCCAATGAAAAGGAATAAATAATTATAGCCATTGCGTCGTCTAGCCCAACAACTGCGAGAAGAGTTGTGGTTAAAGGGCCTTTTGCTTTATATTCATATATAACGTCAACTGTGGCAGCGGGCGCCGTGGCTGCTGCAAGACTACCGAAAATCAGACCGTATTCAATGTGCCCTGTTAAAAAGTATATCCCCGTTGACACAAAAGCAAAAGCTAGAATTGACTCGAAAATTACTATAAAAAAAATGCTTTTTCCAAGAGATTTAATTCGCCGCCATTCAAGCTCAGCGCCAATATTGAAGCCGATGATGGACAACGCAAAACTCGTTATTGGTATAAAAGAATCAACTTTTTCGGGAGTAAGAAAGTTTAACAATGTGGGGCCAATTAAAACCCCTGCCATAATGTATCCGACTACAGTAGGCGCTTTAATTCTTTTGCTTCCCTCTCCTACTGTAAGTCCGATAAGCAGTATAACACCGAATAGAAGCAAAATATCAAGATGCATATTTTTATATCCCTATATGATAATTTACAGGCACTGAGATAATATAACCGTCTTGTTCGTTATTAAAACCACCTGTTGCATTTTCAATCATTTTAGCAATGCGAAAAATTTTTTCTTCTTCAACCACGCTTGAAATATATTTGCAGATTTTTTCGTCTTCATGCATAATATCACGGAATCCTTGAAAAAGAGGCACATTTGATGCCATAAAAGTTTCAATTTTTTTCCCTTCATAAACGTTTGTTTTTTTAAGGCCGAATTCGTAAAGAATAGATAATATATCGCTTAAATATTGTTCACGGTATAAAACAATTAGCAACAATTGGTAAGTTTTAATTTTGCCTTGTTCGGCTTGCATATCATTTTTAAGTTTTTGGAGCGAATTTTCTTTTTCCGTTATAAGATTATAGACCGTTTTACTGTCATTTGCAGATTTTAGTTTTTTTATTAATTCGTTGTCTTTGCATATAACCGCTATATGTGATAATAATGCGAGGTGTTTATCCCCTTTTTCTGACGGGCTAATTGATAGGAAAAAAATTTTTGTTTTGCATCCGGTAGGGTCGTTAAATTTGATTTCGTTTTGCGAAACACCCACCACGAACTTAAAATTTTCTTCTTTTTCTGCTCGAATGTGTGGTATTGCAATTTCGTTTCCTATACCTGTCGAACTATCGCTTTCTCGTTCTTTTAAAAGTTTTAAATATTTTTTGTGCTTTTTCTCGTTAAAATTAAATACGGATAAAAGTTCATCTAAAACGTCATCTGTTTTTATAGATTTTAAGGGAACTATAATATTTTTTTCCGATTTAAGAATTTGCGTTAATTTCATATAAATCTCCCGGGTAATGGATTTACTTTATAAT
>CAYUYT010000363.1:0-2732 GCA_964449345.1 uncultured Spirochaetia bacterium
GTTGAATTCCGCATATTTTTAACACCAATCGGGGAAACAAACGTTCAAGCCATTCAGCTGCCCGAAGCAACGATAAAAACGTGGTCGTTTAAAATCCGTGTAGGGCTTGAGTTTTAATCTTTTATAAACTATTTTAAACAAATGGCATTTTAGGGTTGACCTAAGATGCCATAGTTGATTTTTAAATTTTGATTGAATTTATACGAAAAATAATTTATACTTTCTTTATAATTTTTAAATAAATTTAATATGAGTTTTGCCTTATGAATAAAAACCTAAATGACAACAAAAATCATCTTCCAATTATAATTGATTCTTCTAGTTTAATATATTTAAAAAGCGCAAATATTCTTGATATATTTTTACAAAATATCAACACCGTATCCACGAAAAAAGTAAGAGAAGAGATTAGCGTTAAAGACAACTCTCTTGAAATGAATTTCCTAAGCGGATTGATACAAATAGTATCGCCTGTGAACGTAAAAATTTTCAATAAAAGCATGAGCCTTACTGACAGAGAAATTTTAGAAATTGCTTTAGTAAAAGGATACGTTGTTTTGTCAGATGACGGAAAAATATCGCGTTATTGTGATGAAAACGGCTTGCCGCATATAAATTCTTTAACTGCGATTGTGTTGTTATTCGAAAAAGATATTTTAGATTTAAACGAAACGTATGATTATTTGAATAAAGTAATAGAAATAGGGCGTTATTCAAAGGACATAGTAAAATTTGCGTTTTCCTTACTGCCTTAAACTTCCTGAATAATGTTTTCTAAAACTTTTTCTTCGGTTTCTCTAAATTTAATTAAATTTTTATAAATTAATCTTTCTCTAAGAGGAAGGAAAAATTTTTGTTTTTCAAAATCTCCTTTAATTTTTTCAAGCTCGTCTTTGCTTTTTTCAAGCCGGTCTGCTAAACTTTTTTTCAAATCATTTTCGCTCAATAAATAACTGCATTCAAGACCAACGTTTAAATCAAGGTAAAAAAGTTCGGATGATGCCAATAATTCCTTAACGTCTTTTTTCAATCTTTCTTTGCCTTTTTTAGTCATATAATATCGCTTACGAACGGGCATTTTGCCTTCACGCTCGCGTTTTGAAGTAACAAGTCCTTTTTTTTCCAGACGCTCAAGCACCTGATAAACCGATGCAACGCCTATTTTAAGCCAATCCCGCATACTTCTTTTTTCCAGCATTTTATCAATCTCATAAGCATAAGACGCTTTTTCGTTAACTATTGACAATAAAATCATTTCTATATTGGACAACACTTTTTTACTCCTATTATTAATAGTACCTTTTAAATTTATATCGTCATGATTTAAAAAATGTAAACCCCCTAAATGTTTATTTTTTTAATATTTATAAGATTTTTGGCACATTTTTTGAAAAAAAACTTATAAAAATTTTATTATAGCTTAAATTACTTTATTTAACATTAAACACACTTAATAATCAGCATATTTTTTTTTAGCTTGACTTTTTATAATCAGATGTGCAAAATTAGTTTATGAAATTAAAAATATTACTAACCGGAGCAACTGGATTTATTGGAAGTTTTTTAGCTGAGGAACTCGTTAATAATGGCTATCAGGTGAGAGCCCTTGTTCGAAATCCCCAAAAGTTAAGATGGCCTATCGACAAACTCGGCAAGTCATTAGAAATAATTAAGGGTGATGTAACGCAAAGTCAGGGGCTTGAACAGGCAGCTAAAGACACTAAAATAATAATTCACATTGCCGGATTAACCAAAGCATTGAAATACGAAACATTCTACCTTGCCAACGCAAAATCCTGTGAATTATTGCTTAACGCATGCGATAAAAAAAAATTAAAGCAATTCGTTTTTTTCAGTTCAATAGCTGCGGGAGGCCCTGCTAGCACTCATCCTAAAACAGAAAACGAAAATGAAAATCCTATAGGAAATTACGGGCTTACTAAATTAAAAGGCGAGCAAATATTAAAATCATCAGGCGTGCCTTATACTATTTTCAGGCCTGTTCCGGTTTA
Source organism: uncultured Spirochaetia bacterium (assembly GCA_964449345.1). Classification (GTDB taxonomy): domain Bacteria; phylum Spirochaetota; class CALGPD01; order CALGPD01; family CALGPD01; genus CALGPD01. The sequence continues at coordinate 2,013 of CAYUYT010000363.1, forward strand.
CGGTGAACGCGATGTAGAATTTCTGCCCTTGTTTAAGGCAATAAGAAAAGGCTGGAAACTAATTTTAGGCAACGGAAAAAAGCAAACAAACATGATTTATCATAGAGATTTAATTAAAGCCGTTATCCTTGCTTTGGGAAATAAAAAAGCATACAATAAAACGTATAATATAGGAGACGGAAAAATTTACGACTGGATAGATGTAAACAAGGCAGCGGAAAAGGCAGTAGGAAAAAAATGCCGTACTTTAAAACTTCCGATGTTTACAGCCGCGATTCTGGGAAATATAAACACTGTTATCGAAAAAATAACGAAAAAACCAATGCTACTAAACAAAGAAAAGCTTAAAGAAATGCAACAGGATTCATGGGCAGTAAATACAAATTTAATTCAGCAGGAACTCGGATTTAAACCGGATTTTTCCCTTGAACAGGGCTTTAAGAAAACTTTTAACTGGTACGTTGAAAACGGCTGGATAAAAGGGTTATAATAGAAATATAATTTAGGAGGAAAATATTATGGAATTAAGTAAAAATCAAGTTGCAAGAAATATCTCAATAGGAATATTATTTGTGATACTAGGTGTAGTGCTTCTACTTTTTAGAAGCATACTCACTGCCGGAGGCGGTGTAGTTAACTACATTATCGGTGGTATAACAATAATAATCGGTATAGGTATGATGGGCGACCCTAAAAAAGTTCCCGGCTTTATAACCATTA
>CAYUYT010000364.1:0-2721 GCA_964449345.1 uncultured Spirochaetia bacterium
AACAATTGATATTGATACTGCAAAGCTTGAGAAATTCTCTTTACCCGGCACTTTTGAAGAACTTTTATTTTTACGCCTTGATTTATTGCCCGAAGAAGAAAGAGATGTGTTAAAATACGTTGCCGCGGTAGGCAGAAGTTTCGACTCAATGCTTATAGAAAATATTACTTTCAAAAATCCGGATTTAATAGATTATTCTTATATTTCCTCAGCATTGAATAACGCAAAAGATAACGCAATAATAGAAGAAGTAGAAAGCGGTAGTTATACATTCACATCCACTAAAGTAAAAGATTTGCTTTATAATGAAATTGACCCTGAAGACAAAGCTACTTTTCATCAAATATGCGCTGAATATTTTGAAGAATATTTTAGCAAGGAAGAAAGCATAATTTTTGAATTGGCATATCACTTTTCCCGTTCTAATGATTTGGAAAAAGGCGTTGAATATTTAAAAAACGCGGCTTTAAAAGCCCTTGAAACTTTTTCACACGACGAGGCAATGAAGTATTGTCAAAATGCTTTAGAAACAGTACGCTATTTAAACAATGAAGAGCAAATAAACGCCTATAAAGTAGAAATAACGTTTATTTATTTACGCGCTATCAGATTTTCAGGGAATTACCCAAAAGGTAAAGCGTTACTAGACAACGTAAAAAACATTATTAACGAATCGGGCAGCTAAGAAAATCAGGCCTACCTTTATTACTGGTACGGACAAATGGAATATTTACTGGGAAATCAAATTGCGGCAATCCAATACTTTATGCAGTGCATCCCCATAGCAGAAGAATTAGGAATACGTATGCTTTTAGCAACTCCGTATCAGGTCGTAGGCGGAGCGTATTTCTTCAGAGGGGATTTTTACAAAGCAATTGAAATGCTGAATAAAAGCCTACAATACACTAATGAAAACGAACCGTACAACGTTGCCCGGTGTCACGGTTTACTTGGCTGGTGTTATGCTGGTATCGGGCAAAAAGAAGAAGCAACGGAAAATGCCAAAAAGGCAAACGAATATATAAAATATTTAGAAAGCGCAGATAAAATAATTGCAATTTATCATCTAATGGGGGCAACATATGGCTGGATAGGTGAAAAGAAAAAAGGAATTAATTTTGAAAACAGGGTAATAGAACTTTCAAAAAAAACGGAAAACCATACAATGATATACTCTGCTCATTACAGTAAATCCCTTGCTTATTATATTGTTGGTGAATTGGATGATGCTTTGGAAATTGCGCAAAGTGCAATTGATTATTCTAAAAAATGGAACATAAAAATCGGGCTTCATTTAATACTTGAAGTACTAGCCGGAGGTAATCTTGAAAAGAAAAAATATGAAAAAGCTATTGAATATGCTGGGCAAGGTTTACAAATAGTTACCCAGCTAAATAACATAACAAATGCTTCGGAATTCCACAGGATTTTAGGTAGAGCACATTATTTAAAGAAAAACCCGGATTTAAAAGAAGCGGAAAAAAATCTCACAATAGCATGTGAATATGCCGATAAACTCGGTTTTCCTTCAAGAAAAGCAATTTGTTTTGCAGAATACTCTGCATTTTTATACCACACAAGGCAAACGCAAAAAGCAAAAGAATACGAACAAAAATCTAAAGAAGCGCAAGAAGAACTGGATATTGAATGGATAATTGAAAACAGCGTAAAAATAATTGAAAACGTGAAAACAGCACAACAGCGTAATAAAGAAGAAACACCAAACATACCTTCCCCTGAACAGAGTAAATCAACGCAAAAATCGGATATAAAAGGCGTTACTTTAAGGCAAGAGAAAACCGTATCGCAGGAAAACGCATCGCCTGCTCCGGTTAAACCGCAAACGCAAAATCTACCCATCCCCGAAGGAGTTTACGCACTTGCACCGGTAATAAAACAAATTCTCGATATTACAAGCGCGAAAAATAATGAAGAAATTGTTGCCAAACTTTTTAAATACGTCCTCAATTATTCAGGGTTTGAAAAAGGAATTTTGTATGCGATTATAAACGGAAAAATGGAATGTTTAGGCGGTTTTAATACCCAAAACGAACCGGTTGAAACGGGAAAAATATGCAAACAGGCAATCAGGGATTCCGTAATCGGTAAAAAAGATGTTTACGTTGAAAATGCGTCAAAACACGAAGAATACAAACTAAATCCTCACGTATATTCAAAAGGTATTAAAAGCGTTTATTCCGGTTTTGCGGATACGGGAAAAATCAAAAGTATTATTTATTTAGAAACAACGGCAAACATAGCGGAAATAAATACAAAAGCAAAAGAATTAATTAAGCACTATCAAAACATAGCGGTTTCAATACTTGTTAAATAATTATCTGTGCCGGTTATAAGAATAACGGTTAGCTTGGCTATTATTTCTAATACTGTTGTAATGTTTATAACCATATTGTCTATTACGCGGCCTGTTATACTGCCGAAAATCGTAATATCGCTCATAATCACGCATTTTTCGCGCCCCGTATCTTTTATAGCGGTAATTCCCACGATAATTATATCTGCGGTAATTTTCATACGAACGATAATCTCTATGCCTTTTTTTATAAAACCTCCCTTTTCTTTTATTATAATTGCGGAGATTTCTCAATGGTCTTCTTTTAAATACGTTACGGTTATTATTCCTTCTCTGAGAAGCCATTTGCTTGCCCTGATTATACGCTTTATACGTGCTTGAGTAATAACTATCATGCCTTGCCTGTG
>CAYUYT010000365.1:0-2688 GCA_964449345.1 uncultured Spirochaetia bacterium
AAATACCAACTTAATTATTGAATAAAAATGTACCAATTTTCAATGAGGCGATACAGTAAATGTCTTCAGGTATATTACTTTCAAAAATTAACTTGGTCTTTAAATGTTTACTTAATTTTTTCATATTCGCTTTATATTTATAAGGAGCATTACCTTTTATTTGAATTTTCAAATACGGCATTTCGATTAAAGGTGCACCCTCAGTTTGACTAACGTCAAATACAGAAACCATTCTAAACCCCACAATATTTGTCTCATCATCATCTAGCTTTTCAGTATACTACTATGATTTTAAATATAAAGTATGTCAGACTTCCAAAATTTGGAATTTTCTGCCGATTGATTTTTTTAATATTTTCCGGTAACGTTTTTTGCGTATTTCCGTTTCAAAAAAAAAGATACGCTTTCTTTAAAATCAGAAAACTTTTCATAATATTTGTTTGCTAAAAGAACGTTTTTAGCTTTACGTTATAGCTGTTCAATCAAATTTAAATGGAACAAGTTTAGATTTTTTATAACATAACCTAAACGTTTTAAAGTTTTTACCATACCATTTACTGTATAAATTATTTTAAACCTTTTCTTAACATATTCACAAACTTATTTTGCATTAATAACGAAGTTTTTATCCAAATATCTACAAAGTGATTTTTTTTGTTTGGCTGTCATTTTGCGGTTATTGCCTTTATACTTTTCCCTAAAAGATATTTTAAACCGTATTATTGTAAATTTTTAGTAATGCGGCTTATTGTACTTTCATTAATCAAAATCATTTCTTTAATATCTTCCCATTTTCACCCTTTGCCTTATAGAATAAGCTATTTGATTTTATCAACTTTTCTTTTATCTTTAAGTTTTTTTATGCTTGTCAATTAAATCATTTATTTGTTTTTCAGTTAACCTATACTTCATACTATAGACTATAACACATATTTAATTTTTTTATATCAAAAATTCTTCGGATTTAAAAAAATTTTTAGTATATGCAGCCCCTGCTGCCCAACATAAATCGCATTTATTAAAGTCTTTCACCCAAAATTTAAGTGCTTCACGGTAGCCATAATAAATTAAATGCTCATGAGTACCTAGCATAGCATATGCCATATCTCTTGAAAAGTAATTATCATTGCCAGCGAATTTTCTTTTACCTGCACTACATCTGTGGTCATAGCTATAAATATCAAAATTACATAACGAAGACGACATAAAAACTAACATAAGTAAAATAATTGTGTTTCTAATAAATCTTGTTTTTCTATACATTTTGTTCTCCTAGAATTAAATTCTAAAAATTATACCCAAGACAATACTTGGAAAAAACGCTCCGTCCGTGTCCGGGAATTTAGTTTTATAATAATATGTCTCAGCTTTTGTATGATTTATAGATTTTATTTTTTCAAAATATACCATTAGTTTCATACCAATACCTATATAGAATGAATAATTCATTTTATACGGTGTATATAAATATCCTATGCTAAAAGCAAGGCCAAACGAAAATGTTCTAGGGTTAAAACTTACTTCTTTATTCTCTAAATATTGATTCTCATAGGTTATGGTTTCCGCTGCGTTGTTTAAAAGCAGCCCTGTTGATATTCCAAAAGAAACGTAAAAATTATGTATATACGGTTGCCTTGAAAATTTTAAAATTATCATAAAATTAAATTTCATATAAGGCAGTGTGAACTTTGCCCCCCCCCTGTGTAGTACCGTATTGTAAAATTGCTAAACCGAGGTCTGCCGAAATACCAATATTAAACCATAAGTTTGGTTTCAGGAAAAAAAACATAAACCGGCAGGTTAGTTCTATTTCATTTTTAGCATCTGTTGAATTGTTATCTGAAGTTGAGATAGTTGAAATTAAGGAGTTATCAAATCTGAAATTAAATCCCAAATACATTAATCTTTTATTTTGCCACAATTTCTCAAGCTTTTTTTCTTTTTCTATTTCTTTTTGTTCTTCTAATATTTTATTGCGTTTCATTTCGATTTTATGCTGCGTAATTATTTCTTCGATTTTCCTGCGGTTTTCGTTAGATTTAAAGAGCCATTGATTGAAATTTTTAACTATTTTTATAGAATATAATTTAAGTTTATCAAGATTAATGAACAGTGAGCTTTTATTCGCTTCTTTTATTAAAAAACGGTAATTAACTTTTACTTTACTATTTGAAACAAGCATAAATTTTTCAAAAAGTTTGTTTCCATTTTTTATATCATCCCAAAAAAACTTGAAATTTTTAAACTTAAACATTATTTTACTAAATTTATACACAAATGGGGCACTCATTTTGTCTTCCTTCGTAATTCTAACGTGTTCAACTTTGATGTTTTTCAACTGTTCCTCGAAATTTTCGTTCTCTCCTGCAAAAATTGAATGAGTTAGAAAAATCGTTGTTAATAAAATTGAATAAAATTTTACCCGTTTAATAATATTCCTCCGATTTTTAGGTTTGTAATCGTTGTGTTCTTTAGACGAACGAAAAATTGCCCGGCCGGATTACTCGCTATGTATACGTTATTTGTTGTGTTTACCTTTTTAACTTTACCTGTCACAATATCATATTCGTTTTCCTTGGAAATTTCAGTAACGAAAACAACGCTTCTATTCCCGTCAAGCCATTTAACGAATAAATCCTGTGAATCGCTGCTGCCCATACTTAATTGTGTTTTAAATTGAGGTGAAGC
>CAYUYT010000366.1:0-2667 GCA_964449345.1 uncultured Spirochaetia bacterium
ATATACAATACTTTGATTTTAAAATCACTTTAGTATATTTAATAATATTATACAAAACAAAAAGATTAATCAATTAAGTTGCTTTAATACTTAAAACGAAAAAAAATTGTTGATTTTTTTATATATGTTATAATATTATGTAGTTAATCAAAAAGAAGGTATTTACTATTGAGAAAATTAAAACGCATTCTTTCGGCTGTATTAGCAAAGAATTTTAATTCTGAAGATATTAAATGGATTGCAAGAGAACTAGAACGCAATTTTGATATTAATGAAGTAAGCGGATTTCCCGCTAGTATGCGTCTTCCTGCAAAAGACGCCGCAGATGTGGTAACGAATTATTTCTTGAGGAAAAAGAAACTACAAGACCTTGTTAACGTTGTTTTAGGTTTAGATAATAAGCAATTCAGAGGTAAAAAGGTTATTTTAAAAGATGTAGGGCGTCTCGCTAAAGCCGTTGAAGAAAGCGGTTTTGAATACAGTTCTGATACCAAAGAAATTAAAATTTCAGAAAAAGGCGGGAAAAGAGCGGATTTCGGAGTTTGTAAAGAAGGCGTTGAATACGATTTTACTTTCATTGATATAGACATTGTTAAAAACTCACAAGTCGTTAATAAATATTCATACGACATCGTAAAAAAAACATATACAAAAATTATTGCGTACTTTACAAACCGGATTGAAAAAAGAAACGGGCGTATTTGGGTTTGGGCAGGCGACGGCGGAATCGCAGCGTTTTACGGAGATAATAAATGTGTAAAAGCTGTTAATGCTGCAATAGACATCGTTGCGGGAATACCGCTTTTTAATGCTGAACACAATGATTTGCCTATTGATTTAAACGTGCGCGTTGCGGTTCACAAAGGACGTTGTATATACAGGGATAATAAAGACCTCTTGCTTTCCGATGATATTAATTTCGTTGTTCATTTGGAGAAAAAATTTACACACATTAATTCCATATCAATTTCTGAAAATGTGTTTCAGGAATTACCTGATAAGCATAGAAAATTTTTCTTCCCGGACGGATTATTCGAAAGGCGTAAAGCGTACCGTCTGAAATATGACATCGGTTCTAACAAAGAAAAATAGAGAAAACTAAAATCCCCCTGATTTTCTCTTAATTCGCAGCAAACAAGAACGCATAAAACGCTGCATAGAAAATTATCCCAAGCCCTTCTTTAAATAAAAGAGGGAGATGTAGCTGTGATTTTTATGGAAAAAATGCACCCCGCTGGAATAGTGAGAGTAGGTAAATATTGGATAAATTATTTTTAAGAAAGAATTATATTTTTGAAACGGATAAAAAAGTTGAAAATATTTTAAATAATAGACCATTAAAATGCCTTGGTTTTCATACACCTTATGAGTGTATGAAATATGCAATTCGAAATTGAATCGGTGATCTCAAAAATTTAATTAAGAAAAAAAATTAGTTTTTTTTATTATTTTCATAATTATTCTTGCATTTAAATAATATTTCATTTATAATGTTATTATATTCACCCAATCCATTTAAAATGCACAAAAATTATTACACACGGAGAATATTATGAAAAGGAATATTCTTTTTGCATATTTGCTTATTGCTATATTTATGTTCCCTTCAAATAAAGCATTTTGTGAAAATCCAAGTATTACTTTGAAAAAGGCAGTTTTAGTTCTTGAAGCAAATATTAAATGGCAAGCCGTTCAACAAAGTTGGAGAACGAGAAGAAAGCGTTGGATATCTGATGTTAAACAAAGCGGTTCGCCATATTTTCTAGCGAAACTAATTATGGAGCTTGAAGGAAACATTAAGTGGAGCGCAGTTTACAAACGATGGAGACGATTACGGCGCGTTTGGTTAGGACATGGACGAAGAGCAAAATCCATTGTAAATGTTTGCGATTTATTAATTGGGCTTGAAAACAACGTAAAATTTTCAGCCGTTAATACAACATGGCGCAATATTCGAAAATCATGGCAGACAAAGCTTAAAAGCTTAAAAGAACATTAAAAACAAAAACCATGTTTAGTAAATTTAACGCGTTTTTGCGAACCTTTAGAAATTTAGTTTTTGCCGGAAAAGTCATAATCAAGCAATGGTCCCGATTTACTGAGAATATAATCGGGAACTCCCACCTTGCCGATATCATGAAGGTGAGCGGCAATATGAATAATCTCTACCAATTTTGGCGGGATTCTCATCTTTTCTGCAATTCGCTGAGCAATGGCCGCTACCCGCCATTAGTGTTCGAAGGTGCAGGGATCCCTGACGTTGAGTATCGTGACTACTACCTCGACCATATCGTGAATCGTTACACATTGGTCTTTTAACATTATTGCAGCCATTTCCTCATTGCCGTTTTAAAATTGAATGAACATTTACTATGAGAAGTGCATAAAATTTCTATATTTTGAAGTTTGGCTACCTTTTCAATTGATTCTTTGTCGAGACTGTGTTTCATGTTCCATATATAATAAAACTGTTCGACTACATTGTTTTTAAGCAATAGCAAGTCTCCTGTAAATAGAAATTTATCATTAACTAAATAAGACATATGTCCTAAAGTATGTCCGGGCGTATGGATGGCTTTTATTATAATATTTCCCACGTTTAGAATATCTCCATCACCAAGGAAATCGTATCGTCTATCTATTTCTATTGGTGTATAAAAGAGAAAT
>CAYUYT010000367.1:0-2656 GCA_964449345.1 uncultured Spirochaetia bacterium
AATTTTCCGGATGTCGATTTTATTGATTCATCAGGCATTGCTATAGTTATCTTAGCTCTGTCAACAGCCATGAAACACGGAAAACCGATTAAGATTTGCGGTCTACAAGGAGAACCGCGTAAAAGTTTTGATATAATTCGCGTTGACTTCGGGATTGAATATTTTGATAATCTCGAATCGGCATTAAAACAGGATTAATGATTATAAATATTTAATATTTAAGCACAGATAAAACGTTAATAACGAGGATACAACTTATGGTTTATGAAAAAGAAACAAAGAACGGTTGGAATTTATACACTGCACATGGAGAAGTGTCTTTTGCCAAAATCGAAGCGCTTGACAAATTAAGCAACGATATAAAAAAAGACTTAAAAAACAATGAATTTAAATTCATTTTTAATTTTCAAGACGTACCTTTTATTGATTCGTCAGGAATTGCCGTTGTTATTCTTGCTATGTCGAGCGCTATGAAAAATAAAACTCCTATAAAAGTTTGCGGATTAAATGAAGAAACGCGTAAAAGCTTTGAGATGATTCGTATGAATTTCGGCATTCGCTATTATGACAATATTGACGAAGCATTAAAAAGTATAGAATAATACGGAAAAAATTAATTCATTTACGTCTATAAAATTTGTTTTTATATTCACTAAAAAAAAAATAATTATTATATTATTCAAAATTAATATTTTAAGAATGTATTTCAAAGGTAATAAAAAATATGAATTACGAAAAACAGAAAATTAACGGGTGGAATATATTTACGGTTCAGGGAGATATGTCTTTTCCTCAAATAGAAACCATTGATAAACTAAGCGCAGAAATTAAAGATTTAGTTAGAAGCGGAGAATTTAAGTTTATTTTCAACTTTAAAGAAGTTCCTTATATAGATTCAACAGGGCTTTCAATTGTAATATTAACTCTTTCAAATGCAATGCGTCATGACCAACCTGTTAAAATATGCGGGTTAAATCAAATGACGAGAAACACTTTTGAGGTTATGGTTGATTTCGGAGTAGAATATTACGATAGCGTAAAAGACGCTATTGAAGAAATAAGTTAAAAAATATCTAAAAATTATCTCACTTGGGTTTGCTTGCCATTTAAAATCGAATTTTAAATTTTAATTTATTTTTTGTAAAAGTATAATTTCTAATGCTTTATAATATTATCAATTTGACTATTTATACTCTTGAGTATTTAGAGTTTTTTTTACAGATTATCTAAAATTCATTTTTAATTCGCTTGATTACAGTTTCCAAAGTATGAATTCGTGCGAAATATTTTGAATTACCCGGTATTACTATCCAAGGCGCATATTCTGTTGAAGTTCGATTAATCATTTCTTCAACTGCAATTTTATAATCATCCCATTTATCCCGGTTTCGGTAATCTTCCTCTGTAATCTTCCATTGTTTATGGGGAATTTTTTCACGTGCTTTAAAACGATTTAATTGCGTTTCTCTATCAATATGTATCCAAAATTTAAATATAAGCATGCCAAAATGGGACAGGATTTTTTCCGTTTCGTTGATTTCCTTATACGCCCTTTGCCATTCGGCTTTACTGCAAAAACCTTCTACCCGTTCCACTAAAACCCTGCCGTACCATGTGCGGTCAAAAATGGCAATATGCCCTGCTTTGGGTAAATTTAACCAAAATCGCCACAAGTAATGATGTTTTTTTTCAACGTCATTAGGTGCGGCAAAAGGAATAACAGAGTAGCCCCTTGGGTCTAATCCGGAAACCAAACGCTTGATATTCCCGCCTTTACCCGCAGCATCCCAGCCCTCATACATAATTAAAACGGGAATGCGGTTGATATATATTTCATGCTCCAATTCATATATTACTTTTTGACATTTTTTTAACTTTTTTTTATATTCTTCTTTATCATAATCCTGATTTAAATCAATACTATCGAGAATGGATTTATCCGGTATCTTAATAATGCTTTTTTCACTTTGCTTTGATTCAGCTTGATTTTTTTGTTTTTGATTTACTGCCTGCTCTACCCTATTTATAAAAGTTGTGAAAATTTTATGCGTTGCAAATCTTTCGTCATATGATTCAACAATAACCCATGGTGAATTTTCCGTATCCGTTTTTTGAAGCATTTTATTTGTCGCTTTAAAATACTCATCATACTGTTTGTGATGTTTTAAATCTTGTTTTGTAACTTTCCACTTAGTAGAAGAATTATTTTTAAGTTTCTTAAAACGCTTTTTTTGTTCTTTTTTTGAAATATGTAAAAAAAATTTTATTATAACAAATCCGTCATCGGTCAGTTGCCGCTCAAAAACATTAATTTCATGAAATGCTATTTTCCATTCTTTTTTCTTAACAATTTTATCAACGCGTTCCACCAAAACTTTACCATACCATGAACGATCAAAAATTGCAATTTGCCCCTTAGCCGGTGTTTTTATCCAAAAGCGCCATAAAAACGGTTTGAATTCTTCTTCCTTTGTAGGAGCATTAACGGGATACACATTATATCCCCTCGGGTCAAGATTCAAAATAAGGTTATTTATTAAAGTTCCCTTTCCGGCTGCATCCCAGCCCTCAAAAAGCAAGATTATAGGTATATTATATTCTAATGCATATTCCGGTCAAATAAGGCCAGTGATTCCGTTTTAAACCCTACCACTTT
>CAYUYT010000368.1:0-2618 GCA_964449345.1 uncultured Spirochaetia bacterium
CTAAATCCCGAAAGTAATGAACAAAAGAGGCGACAAGTTGCCTGACACTCTCCGGTTTAGCTTTTATTCCAATCTGTGTCTATCAAATCAATCTGTGGACTTATTTTTATTTTTCTTACAGCTTTTTCGTCTGTTTTGTGGTTACTTTTTAATCACCTATTCCGATACCAACGGTAAAGTATATACCCGCGTTCATATAAATCCAGCTTCCGTTTATATCATCATTCACTATATCAACGAGAGAATATTTAATATCGAGGCCGAAAAAATATCGCGGCATCTTGCCGAAATAAGCCGTTATTGATATAACAATGCCTACATCGTTTTCACGGTATTTATCTTCAGGATAACTAATGCCGTTTTCGGATAACGACGCACTGAAACGGTAGCCTAAATATAAACCTATGCCTAAAAATAAAAAATCAACCCTTTTTGAGCCGATAAAACTAAACTCAACGAAATGCAAATCATATTCGTTCCCATACTCCCTGGCACCCTTTTTAATATAGTCAATGTCAACAATAACGCGTACATCAGCCTTTCTTAGATAGAAATATCCCCTAATACCCCCGGAAAAACTAAATATAGGGTCAAAAGTTTTGTTTTCCTGTCCTTCATGCACCGCGTTAATATTAGCAAGGCCAATACCGGCTTTTAAACCCACAAACCATAAATTTTTAATGCCAACCAAAGTATCATGTTCTATTACTTCACTTACATTGCCGGGTTGCTGGGGAAAGTTTTCAGGGTCATCGCCAAAACAAAACAAACTCCCCTGCAGGAAAAACGTTATAATAAATACGATTATATATTTTTTCATTTGAATCCTCATAACCGGATATACTCTTAATTATAATATAATACGATATTTTTTTTAATTTTATTTCAATTTATCCGTTTTGGGAAGAAAAAAAACAACAACGGGGAAAAAATAAAAAAAAGCCCCGCGTTTAAACGGAGCTTTTTTAAAAAACTACAAACTAAGCAACATACCAAAATTTAAGTAAATACCCCAGTTGGAATATTTCCAATCTGGGTCTTCGGAAAGAGAATTTAAATAGCTATCACTCATTATATCAGCAAGTCCATATTTAAAATCGAGACCAACGAAAATCATACCGAATTTTGCACCAACATTCAACACAATACCATAATCGACTTTACTATAATATTCAGCAGCACTTACCTCAATGCCGTCATCAATAAGTTTACCATTAATTTTGAATCCCAAATAGAAACCAATACCTGCCATTAAAGGACCAAATTTCAGACCTAACATTAAATTTACATCAATGTAGTCAAGGTATAATTCTTGTTTTGAAACGCTGCCAAAAGAATAATTGGTACTTTCTGCACCTTTTCTAATATACTCTAAATCGGCCACTATTCCCAAAGGTCCGAAAAAATATCCAAATTTCAAACCAACTTGCCAACCAAATTTAAATTCAAAACTTGTTGATGTTTCGTAATCCGGATGGCTCAAGGAAATGTTTGACATACCGATTCCGACTTTGAAACCAACCATCATTCCGCCACCAATACCGCTTGTGCCGCCGCCGCCGCCGCCTGATTGTTCTGCAGGGGTAGACGGTGTTCTGCTAACATCAACGGGGTCAGGGTCTTCCTGAGCAAAAAGAGAAACCGATGCAAGCAGTAATATTACTAAAACTGCAATAATTCTTAAATAATGTTTTTTCATAAAAAACTCCATTCATTGCTTAAAATAAAGGGCAGGCTACGCCTGCATAACTATTTTAACACATTAAAAACCAAAATGCTAAAAAAAAAGTTAAAATATAAAAAAAAATAATTTAAACGCATCCTTGATGATATTACCAGGAATGCACACTAAGAAACACTAATATTTATGTAAAACAAAAGAAACATTAAATTATTTAAAGATTTCAAAATTGAAATCAAGGCTAATACTTATTTTTCATAAATCTCTAATAGAACAGGAATAATAAATACTTCAAATTTTTATTCGCGTTAATTTGAGTTGATTAGTGGTAAAATAATAAACACTAACTAGACGTATAAAATATTTATGTGGGTAAACTAGATAAAATTATTGCTTTGCGTTAATTATACACTTTACTATAACGCATAAATGTATTATTCTATAAAAACTCTTTATATAATGAAAGGAATAACGGCTTTAAGTGTTGTTTTTCCTTAATAGCTTAATACTTTAACCGGAGTTTTACTTATTATGAGATTAAAAATTACAATATATTTATTAACCGTTTTATTATTAACGTCATTGTTCAGCGTTAACGCGTTTTCCGCAAGAAAACCAAGAAAACCAAGAGACGCAAAAAGTGAATATGAAAGGACCAGGGAAAACCTTAAAGCGGATAAAGACAGCATTGATGAGCAAAGCAAAAAACTAATTGAAGAACGCCTTAAAATGCTTTATCATCCGCCTTTTCATATAGGCGCTTCTTTTGGCTTTGGTTTTACATCCGTTAACGTTCCGGATACTTATAGAGCAGACCCTAAACTCGGTTTTCAGGCAAACATAGAAGGCACTAATCATTTTACTGATAGTTTTGCGCTTTACTTTGCCGTTGGCTGGATGCGGTTTAACGGATATTCCGATGACAATATTGGCAATG
>CAYUYT010000369.1:0-2581 GCA_964449345.1 uncultured Spirochaetia bacterium
CTTTTCGCTATTTTGAATATAAATCTCTCTAGGCGTTTTGTAACCTAAATTTTCATGAAACCTTTCATTATTGCAAAACTTAAAATATTCATCAATGCTTTCCCGTGCTTCTTTTAAACTAGAATATTCGTTTAGATATACTTCTTCATATTTTAGGCTGCGCCAAACGCGCTCGATTAAAATATTATCCCAGCAACGTCCTTTACCTACCATACTTATAGATACTTGACGGTCTTGTAAAATATTCACAAAATCATGGCTTGTAAATTGAACTCCCTGATCACTGTTCAATATTTCAGGTACTCCAGTTGCAGAAAAAATTTTCAAAGGGTATTATGTATATAAAATGGAAAAACCCGCCTTATGTTCATAATTTATTAAAATTGGCGCAGAAAGGAGGTTTTTATAACGAGTTAGACGAAGAGTATAAGGATTTAATAGACTATCTTCAACCTTTAAATATCGAAGCGAGGTATCCTACTTATAAAGAAGAATTAATTAAAGTTTTGACAAAAGAAAAGTGCGAGAATATAATATTAAAAACGCAAGGATTATTTGAATGGATAAAAGCCAAGCTATAGATAAAGTAAAAAAGTTTTCTGATGTAGTGGTTGAAAAATACAGCCCTGAAAAAATCGTCTTATTCGGCTCTTATGCAAAGGGTAATTATAATGAAAACAGTGATATTGATGTTGCAGTTATAGTTGATCACGTTGAAGGTGATTTTTTAGATAATGAAGCCAATTTATATAGAATACGGCGTGATATTGATTTTAGTTTAGAGCCGTTGTTGTTTATTAAAGATTCAGATAAAAGCGGTTTTTTAGACTATATTTTAAAAAACGGTGAGATTATTTACGAGAGAAAATGAAACTATTTAGAATTTAAGAAATATCCTGATTAAACATAATTTAGGAGATAACGATGTTGAAATATGAAATAATAATTTATTGGTCAGGTGAAGATGAATGTTTCGTGGCGGAAGTACCGGAACTATCAGGATGTACGGCACATGGAAATACTTATGAAGAAGCATTAAAGAATATCCGTGATGCAATGGATTTGTGGATAAAAACCGCAAAAGAATTTAATGACCCCCTGCCTGTTCCTAAAGGCCGTAGATTGATGTTTGCTTAGTTTTCTGTTTTGTGCGTACACTTATTGTTAATGGAAAAGTTATGCGTTAATGGGTTTAATTAAAAATATCAAAACGTTTAATTAATATTATACCGTATTAAACTCCTTGTAAAAAGATAAATAATGAATTACAATTTATACTGGTTTGATTTATTACGAATGAATATAGCCGTTTCTTAGAAAAATCACTTTTACTAATAAATAGTGAGTTTGCTATTAACAATAGGTGAAATATGACAACGAAAAAACAAATAATAGATTTTATCAAAAACAACAGGGAATATTTAACGAATCATTTTCACATTACCAAAATAGGCATTTTCGGTTCTTTTGCCCGTAAGGAGCAAAGTAAAGATAGTGATATTGATTTACTCGTTGAATTTAAACAAGGAACAGAAAATTTATGGGATTTGCGCCTTGAAATTGAAGATTTTTTTTCTAAGGCGTTTAATAGAAAAACAGACATTGTAAGGATTAAGTATTTAAAACCATACGCAAGGGAAGCGATACTTAACGAGGCGGTTTATGTCTAGTAAAAGTAAAATAAATCTTCTGGCTATACTAGAAGCAATTGATAAAATATTGAAATACTCCAAAGAAATCAATAATGAAGATGAATTGATAGAAAATGAGTTATTATACGATGCATTGTTGATGAATTTCGTTGTTATTGGAGAAATGTCTGATCGAATACCACTAGAAATAAAAGATAAATTTAAGGAAATTGAATGGGTAAAAATAAAGTCATTTAGAAATATTATTGCGCATGATTATCTCGGAATAGATGCAGAAGCGGTTTGGCAGGTCATCAAAACGAAAATACCAATGTTAAAAAAGCAAATTACAAACATAATGAATAAATTATAATTATTAAAGATTTGTGTAAAAAACATAATACGGTAGATGAAAAAGATTTAGATGTTAATGAAATACTTAGGTGAAATTCTAATGGATAGCAAAATACCTAAAAGAATAAAGAACGCAATTAATGAAGCTAAAAAAAGAATCAAGCAGCTTTATAAAGACAACTTAGACAATATTATTTTATACGGTTCTTATGCAAGAGGTGATTATTCTGAATACTCTGATATTGATTTATTAATAACGTTGAAAGAAATGGCCAGCATTTCTGATGAAAGAAAAAAATACATTAATGATATAAGCGAAATTAGTTTAAAGTATGATACCGTTGTTTCAATTCTCCCCGTTAATGTTGAACAGTATGAGATAAACGAAAAGCCAATATTTGTAAACATTCATAAAGAAGGCGTTCTCCTATGAGCGGGCTTGATTACTGTGATTTACTTAAAAAGGCAAGGCAAATAGACAGATTACGGAACTGCATAAGGCAAGGTGGTGGGGCAATGTCGCGGTTTTCAGGGGGTCAACATCGCGGCGAATGACACAAAACTACACCTTCCTTGTATTAAAAGCCCTAGCATAC
>CAYUYT010000370.1:0-2553 GCA_964449345.1 uncultured Spirochaetia bacterium
GGGTCTTTTAGCGAAATTATTGTATTTACGCCGTCAATCATAGAGCTAATGCGTTTTTCGTTTAAAACAAGGCGGTCAATTAATGCGTTATTTAACCCCTTTTCTTTGCCCGCTTTAACGTCTATTTCGTTTGCCTGTATAATTTCGTTTTTACGGGAATTTAATAAATCAGCAATAGAATTTAAAACAGCGTTTTTTTGCTTTGTAGAAGCTTTTGCAAGAACGCTAGAAGCTTTTTTTGCATTTTTTGCTACGGATATAACATAATCTTTAATACTCATTCTGAAACTCTCAATCTATCATAATGTACTTTTATTAACCGCTCTCTATATTGTTTTTCTTCCCATTCCTGTAATAACTCTTTACCCTTTGAAGACATAACGTATTGCTTAATTTTATTTTTAACCTCATCAAAAGGCAGAAGCTGTTTCTCTTTTTTATCAGCAACTTTTAAAATAATTCTCTTATTTCCATCTATTATTACTTTACTCACACCGCCTTTTTTTAAAGAAAACGCTGCTTTTGCGTATTTAGGGAATAATGATTTAAGCTCGCTACGTTTCAAAAATTGATTTGAAATATAGCCGTTGTTTGAACGATAAGCTTCGGATGCATACTTATTCACAAGGTTACTAAAATTATCCCCTGCTTTTGCTTTCTGAATAACGGTTTTAATCATTTTTTCTGTTTTTTCCATTTCTTCAAAATCAGCATTTTCTTTTACTTTAATTACAAGGTGCTGAATTTTGACTTTTGGAGGTCCGTAAAAATAATTTGGATTTTTATTATAAAAGTTTCTTAATTGAGCGTCAGTAGGTTCTTGTATTTTACTTCTGTATTTTGTCCGAACCAAATGGGATTTTGCTTTATTAATAATCATTAATTGGCGGAAATAATCTCTTAATTGATTTAAATTTTCAACTCTTCCCATCATTCCCGCTCTGTTTACAGCCACAACGAGTTCTTCATCACTTTCAATTTTATATTGATTTTTTATATCATAAAGTCTTTTGTTGACCTGAGCCTCTGAAATTTCTATTTGAGCATTTTTCGCATATATTATGTAAAATATATCTTCCATAACATTTTTTAGAATTGCTTTTTTCGTTGCGAAGTTAAATTCCGGTACTTTTTTGTTAGTATTTTTATAAATCTATATTTGTTGTTTATATTTACGAATAACATCTGTATATAATATTACTTGCTGGTCCACGGTTGCAACGATGAAATTTGCAGCTCCTCGAACCCCGCTATCCTTTGGTATTTCAGGGAGCTTACTTTCTTTTGTGTATATACTTAATGAAAATATAAAACTTAACATTATAATTATAGTGTATTTTTTCATAATTATTTTTCTCCGATTTCGCTAATATTAACGATTTTTATTTCTTTCCCGATAATTCTGTATGCAAGGTGTTTAAATCCTTCTGTAATGTCATTTACAAAATATTCGTGTTCCTTCTCTGGTTTTTCCGTTGCATTTAAACCCGAATTAACGAGAATATCTTTTACTTTAATTGCTGTGGCATTCGCCGAATCTATAACTTCAACACCGGAAATCTCTTGTTCTATCACTTTTTTAATTAAAGGATAATGAGTACACCCTAGAACGAGAGAATCAATATTTTTTCCGTTTTTAAAATAATCAACGTATTCTCTAATTACAAGGCGCGTTGCCTGTTTATCAATCCAGTTTTCTTCTATTAAAGGTACTAATAAAGGTGTAGATTTTTCAAATACTTTTGCCTCGGGGCGTAATTTATGAATAGCTTTTTCATAAGCACCTGAACTTATTGTGCGCGTTGTTCCGATAACGCCTATGTTTAAAGTTTTGGAATTATTTACAGCGTTTTCGGCCCCCGGATTAACAACGCCTAATACAGGAATGTCACTTACCTCTTTAATTTCCTCAAGAGCTATACTTGATGCGGAATTACAAGCAACGACAATCATCTTTACGTTTTTATTTAAAAGAAAACGCGTATTTTCAAGGGAAAATTCTTTAATAGCTTTTGCGCTTTTATTTCCATAAGGCAAATGAACTAAATCTCCAAAATAAATAATTTTTTCGTTAGGGAGTTGGTCCATAATTGCTTTTGCAACGGTAAGTCCGCCAATTCCCGAATCAAATACACCTATTGGCGATTTATTCATCTTCAACCCCAAGTTTAAAACCTTTATGCAAAAGTTTAACCGCTTTGTCCGATTCGGCAAGGTCAATGACAACGGAAACCTTTATTTCTGACGTTGTTATCATTTGTATATTTATTTCGCCGGCAGCGAGTATTTCAAACATTTTAGAAGCTACTCCTGCATGACTTCTCATTCCGATACCTACTATAGAAACTATGGCTATATCATCGTGAATACTTACGCCTTTGCCGTGAAGTTTAATTTTAAGGTTCTCAAGGATTTCTACCGCTGTTTGCAATTCTTTTTGCGGTACTGTAAATGAAATATCATTAACGGGAACGTCTGCATCTATTTTAAAAGAACTTTGTACAATAACGTTTACGCTTATTCTCTCTTTGGCAAGGGCCGAGAAAATCTTTG
>CAYUYT010000371.1:0-2530 GCA_964449345.1 uncultured Spirochaetia bacterium
TCGGACGGCCATAATGAAGTCTGTAAGGCGACTGCAAATATAAAAAAAATTAAAAGTGATATTAAAAATTTACAAAAAAGCGATTTAAGCGGGGGTAATTTAAAAGGCATTAATATTACAAATGTTAATTTAACTAAATCAAAGTTAAGCGCACTTGCTATAAGCCATGCAAGAATAAATAACTGTAACCTTATGCATTGTTATGCGCCCGGCATAATTTTAAATTATTCTAAAATCAAAGAAAGTAAATTTCAGTATGCAGATATGCGTTATTCAAAATTAGTTAATACAAAAATATCCAAAAGCAATTTGAATTCCGTATATTTTTTAAAAAGTCTGCTAGTCAATACTTCTATTAAAAAATCAAAAATTCAGAAAATTTCTATGTTTTATTCTATACTTAGAAAAATTTATTCATTTAAATCAGATTTTAAGTTAAGTAAAATTGTAGGAACTAAAATACTAAATTCTTTGTTTTATGTTTGCAATTTTTACAATACGATTTTCCGTAATTGCAAAATATTAAAATCAAGGTTTACTCAAAATAATTTAAATTACAACATTTTTTATAACTCCACAATTAGTAAATCAAAGTTTAACGCGTCAAATTTATTTAATGCAAAATTTATTAATGTAAAAATAGAGGCAACGGAGTTTAAAAGTTCTGTTTTATGGAAAACGCGTTTTATTAATTGTAGAATTAAAGACTGTAATTTTACCGGTGCGGATTTAAGAGGTGTAACTTTTACTAAAACAAGACTTATAAACTGTAACTTTGAAAAAGCCAAAGTAAATTCAAAACTAAAAAAATATTTAAAAAATCAAAAAGTTAAAAATTTCAATTCTATTAAATGGATAAAATAAACCTATTTTTTTTCGTTATTTGTATAAAATTTATAAAATATGTAACAAAATATTAATTTTATTTAAATGACTTTATTCCTAAAATACATTATTTTTTTATAAAATAGCAATATTCATTTAGGGGCGTTAAAATGGAAAATTATGAAATCCCTTTAGATAATCTTGACGTTAGTTACGAAGAAATTGACGGAATTATGATTTTGTACGTTATTGGAGAAATCGATTTAAATAGTGTAAGGGAATTTATTAACGTTCTTAATAATTTAGTTGAAAATGAAATATATCAAATTATTATTGAATGCTCGAATATAAGATACATAGATTCTTCCGGTGTGGGTGCATTGCTTCGGGCAAAAACCGGGATGACTAAATATCATTCGGATAAAAAAAAGGACGTTGTGCTTCTCAATCTTTCCGAATCATTAAAACGAGTTTTAGAGCTAACGCGTTTATTGGGATTATTTCAAGCATTTTCAGATAAAAATGATGCTGTAAATTATTTCAAATCTTAAAACCATATTCAAAAAATAAAAGAAAACCAAATATCTAACCGATAATATATTTATGAAAAAAATTTTAATATTTTTTATAATATTTATATGGCGTTTTTCGTTTTCTGAAACAAAAAGTATATATGATTTTTTTATAATCAAAAATTATAAAAATAATCCGGTAAATATACAAAAACTTAAAGGAAACAATGTATTGATATTTTTTTGGTCATCGCAGCATTCTCATTGCATAAAACGCCTTGTTTATTCGTGGAAAATTCATAAAAAATATCAGAAAAAAGGTCTGATAACGGTTTCAGTTGGTCTTGGAAATAGAAGTATAGAAAAAGCTATATTAGAATACAGGGGATTTAATTTTAATATAACGGGTTATTCAAATAATACCATAGTTAGGGAAATTAATTTTCATTCCATACCATTTTATATGTTATTATCAAAAACGGGGAAAATTATTTATAAAGGATACAAAAACCCGTCAGACAAAGAACTATCAAAGCATTTAAAATAAGCATTAAAATATGATATACTTTTTCATGGATGCAAACGAATTAACGAAAAAAATAGCGTTAAGGATTTTGTAAAAATGACAGCTATTGAAACTGCTTCTGGCCATATAAAAATTACTGATGATGCCGTGAATTATTTTCATAATTCGGCTTTTAATTCGAACGTTGTAAATGCTGTGAACAGTGGTGAAATATCGTCAGAAAATATTAACCAACTTGCCGAAACATACCCTTCTCAAGTCTATAAAAATTATAATTTTTTTAAGAAATAATTAAGAAATCCTCAATAAATTTTCAATAAAGCAATGCCACACGTGTTGGAACATATTTTGATTTTACTTTTGAAAAAATATATATTAACATTTTTTTAGTAAATAATTAGAGAAGAAATATGCAAAGACTTGATTACATTTTAAAAGAAATTCAAAATTATAACGAACAGTTCGCACACGAAGACAAAGATTATAAATTTTTAAAAATGAGAGAAAGCCCTTTTAATTTTTACAGAGCAACCGCGCATTTGTTTTATAAAGATATTCATAATGGAGTTTTAAAAATTCCTGATAATTGGAAAACAATCAATAACATTCAAACATGGATTTGCGGAGATTTACATATTTCAAATGTAGGTTTTTTTACTGATAAAAA
>CAYUYT010000372.1:0-2529 GCA_964449345.1 uncultured Spirochaetia bacterium
CGTTTTGTCCCTGTGCTAATTTATTTCTTTTTAATTTTTTCAAAATTCTTTTGGCTTCTTTTACCGTGCGTATAAAAGGTATGGCTATATTAACGTTTGAAAGCCCCAAATCTTCGCGCACTCTACGTATTGCTTCGCATTCAAGTTCAAAAGCATCGGCAAAATCAAAATAATTAAACCGAGCCGCTCCTCTATATCCCATTAAAGGATTAATTTCTTCGGGTTCGTAAATTTTTCCGCCAATTAATTTTTTAAAATCACTTGATGTGTAATCGGAAAAACGAACGCAAACTTCAGCAGGGTAAAACGCGGCTGCAATTTTACCGATATGCCTTGAAACCTTTTGAATGAAAAATTCTCTTTTATCATCATAACCCGTTGTTTTGTTTTCTATTTTTAGTATTATATCCTTTAATTCCTTGTCGTAAGATAAATCTTCAAATTCATGCAAAGCTAAAGGGTGTGTGCCAATTTTTTCTTTAAGCAAATCTTCAATACGCACCAGCCCGACTCCGTCAGCAGGATAACCTGCCCATTTAAAAGCAGAATCCCCAGTAGACAAATCAAAGAGAATATTCATGTCCGTTTTTGCCACTTGCGATATATCAATTTTTTCAACGGAATAATCCAAAATACCTGAGTAAACGTATCCCGTTTCACCTTGATTACAACAAACCGTAATATCTTGCCCCGTTTGAATTAAACCCGTTGCATCTCCTGCCCCGGCTACGCACGGTATGCCGAGTTCTCTTGCAACAATCGCTGTATGAGATTTTCTTCCGCCTGTGTCCGTAACAATCGCGTTCGCTAGTTTCATAATTGGTTCATAATCCGGGTCGGTTGTTTTAGCAACGAGAACATTTCCCTTTTGAAACTTGTTCATATCCGAAACATGGTTAATTATTACAGCAGTGCCGTTTCCGATTTTATCGCCGATTGCAATACCCGTTGTTAATAAAGGCGCTTTTTTCGTTGCATCTAAATTGTACATTTCTATTATTGTGCTTGCTCTTTGAGAAACCACGGTTTCCGGCCTTGCCTGTACAACGAACAACGAGTTTAGATTCCCATCCTTTGCCCATTCAATATCCATTGGCGTGGGTTTGCCGTTTTTTTTCGAATAATACTCTTCGATTAAACGCCCCCAGTCAGCTAGTTGTAAAATTTCATCATGGGTTAACACAAAGCGGTTTCTGTCTTTGTCGTGGACAACGATATTTTTTGTCGGTGTTAGGGGATTATTAGTATAAACCATTTTAATTCTTTTCGTACCCATTTTTTTGCTAATAATTGGGCGGTATCCCTTCGTTATATTCGGTTTATAAACGAGGTATTCGTCGGGAATAACAGCACCCTGAACAACGTTTTCCCCAAGCCCGTATGCCGCATCAATTGAAACTACATCGCGGAATCCTGATTCCGTGTCAACTGTAAACATGACGCCGCTTGAAGCAATATCGCTTCTCACCATTTTTTGAATACCTACTGAAATGTATACCCCGAAATGGTCAAAATTTTTATCAATTCGGTACTTGATTGCTCTGTCTGTGAAAAGTGATGCAAAGCAGTTTTTCGTTGCAAGTAAAACTTGTTGTGCCCCTCTTATATTTAAATAGGTGTCTTGTTGTCCTGCAAAAGAAGCATCTGGTAAATCCTCAGCTGTTGCACTGCTT
Source organism: uncultured Spirochaetia bacterium (assembly GCA_964449345.1). Taxonomy (GTDB): domain Bacteria; phylum Spirochaetota; class CALGPD01; order CALGPD01; family CALGPD01; genus CALGPD01. Next base: position 1,674 of record CAYUYT010000372.1, read on the forward strand.
CTAACAGCGGTATCCGTGTTTTCTTCCTTATAATAATCACATAGTTTTTGATAAGCTTTGGTTATTGCTTGGTTAAGTTCCTGTGAAAAATCTGCATTTATAATTAAATCGCGTACTTTTTTACCCGTTGCTTTTAGGCTTTCCAAATCATGTGCATCGAGTTCACCTAAAATGCGCCTTATATCGTCTTCGATGCCTGTTTCTATAGTAAATTTTCTGTATGCCGTTGCCGTAATAGCAAAACCATAAGGAACGTTTACTCCCTGTTCTGTAAGATTTGAGTACATTTCTCCGAGGGATGAACATTTTCCGCCCACATATTGCAAATCATCAAGACCTATTTCATCGAACCATAAAATCAACGCGTTATCTTTATTTCCCATATTTCTCTCCCGATATTAGTATTATTATTTTAAAATAAAAATATTATTAATACAAGTATTTAATAAGTTAAATTCAAAATAAAATAATGTTAAAATATTTGCATTTGAAAATAATTTTGATTTTAATTACGCGTTTTATGTGTTATAATATATGATTAAATTTATACGAGGAAATTATTAAGAAAGTTGTTGTTGTCTTTTTTATATTAGTTTTGATATCGCAATTTAGTTTTGCAATAAAAGTAGGACAAAAAGCTCCTGATTTTAAGGTAAAGGATTTTAACGGTAAGATGTAATCCTTTTCAAAATACAAGGGCAAGGTCATTTTATTGAAATTCTGGGCTGAATACTGTTATGCGTGCAAGCGGAGTTAAAAAAAAACGCAAAAATTATACAATGAATTCGCGTCTAAGGGGTTTATTATATACTAAAGTGATTTTAAAATCAAAGTATTGTATATTGTAATTGCTTTT
>CAYUYT010000373.1:0-2508 GCA_964449345.1 uncultured Spirochaetia bacterium
TCGAGTAAAGGGGGACTCGAAGAGAAGAGAAATCCCCTACGGCTAGCTATCTTAAATTCATAATCACAACGTATAAAAAAAAACCGCCCTCTTTACTTAAAAGAGGGAGAAAGAGGGTGATTCTATTCTTTCTTCTGTTTTGTGTGTTCCGCAACGAATTCCATTTTTTCCCTCCATAAAAATATATTTATGGAGGCGATAACTACGCTGACACATAGAGTATCCGGCTTAACGGTAAAATTAAAAAGGTATTTCTACTTTTTGAAAATTATTGGAATAACCTTTCGGCTAATTTTTTCATAAAGAATAAAACCAAAAACAACAATTATGTATAATAAAATTAAAAACGCAAAAACGTTTCCGAAATTAGTGTAAAATGTATCCACCTTAATCGGCCGTATATTACCTATTAGTGTAGTAATTTTATACGTTTTAGTTAAACGCGTTGTATATCTGCCGGTGGCGGAAATAAAAACGCTTACTCCGCTATTAGTAGAGCGCACAATCGGTACTCTGTTTTCAATGGCGCGGAATTTTGCAAGCGCTAAGTGTTCATAACTTGCTTTTGTTCTACCAAACCACCCGTCATTAGTCTGATTTAAAATAAAATCTGCTCCTTTTTTAACGAAACGCCGGGTAAAAGACGGTATTATTATTTCATAACAAATAGATGGTGCGGCTTTTCCGAACCTGGTTTTAAATACTTTTACTTTTTTTCCTGCGCTGAAATTGCCAACTTCTGCAAAAATGCGTTTTAAAAAAGGAAAAGTTTCTCCAAACGGAAGGTATTCCCCGAAAGGCAGGGGGTATACTTTTCTGTATGAATCTATAATTTCTGCTTTTGGATTTAACATAGTTGCTGTTGAAAATAAATATTTTTTACGCGTTTTTAATTTCTGAAGTTTTTTTAATCCGATTGGGTTATAAGGGTCAATTTCAATAAGTTCCTCTTGTTTATTTATCCCTTTATACACTTTTTCGACTTCCGAAAACATAAAGTATATTTTATATTTTTTGACTAATTCTTCAATTGGTTGCCTATAAATCCCCTTAAAATAAGGGGATTTATAAATAAACTGATCTGCTGATTCGGGCCAAAGAAAAATATCAATGGGATTTTGGGATAAAACTTTTTCCGATAAATCAAATAATCGTTTCCTTATTTCTTGTTTTTTATTAAACCTTTGTACTCTAAGCAGAGGCGTAACGGGTTGAATAGTACCCACTTTTACAGGTGTTGCTTTATCAATTTTACCTTGTATATAATTGCTTCTTAAAATTCCATAGGTGTATAATAATATAACGGAAAAAAGCGTTATCCCTAGCCAAAGCATATTTAATTCTTTTTTTGTTTTTAAATAATAACGCGTTAATAAATGATATAGAGCAGTATTTACCAGCATAACGACAAAAGTAATTCCATAGACACCGGTTATATCTGCAATTTGGATAAAAAATGCGTTATTATGCTGTGTATTTGCCAGAAACCACGGGAATAAATCCGGCCAAATAAGTTCAATAGCTGTAAAAGTAAAAGGATAAATCAAAAAAACGGAGAGATTAGTTTTTTTTCTCAAATATTTTGCTAAAATCATAAATAAAGGTATTCTTAACCCGAAAAATGAAATATATAATAAAAAAACCGGTATTGCGGCATAAATAGGAAGATGTCCGAACGTTTTTATGGTATAAATTAGCCAGTAAAACCCACCTGTCATTGCAATGATTTGCGTTATATATCCGTATAAAAATATACGTTTATTTGATTTGGTTGTTTCGGTAAGGTAGATTAAAGGCATAATTGCTATAAAAGCACCGGCAAAAAAAGAGACTTTGGGGAATCCGAAAAAAATTAAAACACCGGAAATCACGGATAAAATTATTCCCGTTATTTTTTGATTCTTGATTTTCATACAAACACCGTAAAATAATTAGTTTTTATATTTACCGTTAAAGCCGGTATAAATATTATGTCGATAAAAATAAAATGTAACTAAGTTAAATTAAATATCAATAATTTAATTAAATTTAAATTTTTTTTTATAGTGTAATAAACTAAGATTTTATAAAATTTTACGTTAACAAATTGATGTAAATTCAATATCTTTATTATTATTGACAAGGTTTAAACTGTGTGATAGATTATAATTATGTTTTGCTGTGTGATAAAATATCTGCTTACTTAAAATTTAGGAGTCCTCATGTTTTCTTATAAGAAAAATTATATTAAAGAACAAGAAAATCTTATAAATAAGCTTGAAAATGAACTGGAAAATAAAAAAGAAATAATAGAAAAGCTTAAACAAAAACTTGTTTATTCTGAAAAAATAATCAATGCTTTTGAGAAAGTAAGCAAATTGTCTTCAGGCGAGTTAATTGATGCTGAAAACGTTATTGAAGCCCATGAAACCGTAGGGGAACTACAACGGCAAGAACAAATTGATAAAGCGCAGACAATCGATGCTTTTGAAAATGTAAGCGAATTACAAAGACAGGAACAAATTGATA
>CAYUYT010000374.1:0-2485 GCA_964449345.1 uncultured Spirochaetia bacterium
CAATTTTATGCAACAGCGGTACTATTCCGTTGTTATTAATTTCATATTTCAAGTTCATCAAATTGCTTTCGTAAATCTTTTGTATTTTGAATTTTATTAACATTACCGCTTTTTATATCATCCAAACTTTTTTGAATATCAGTTAGCTTAAAATCTTCATTTTTAGTTAACAGAAAATCTATAAAATCAATAACTTGATTTTGTTTTTCTTCGTCTAACTGCTTCAATTTATTAATAATAACGGCTTGCGTTTCTTTTATAACGCGTTACTTCTAATATCAATTATTATATAACTTAAACACTGAATCAGCAATAAATTTATTTTTTACCCTTACCTCTCCTGTACTTCTCTTCCAGCTTCTTAATGGCTTTGAACATCTGAAGGTGACGAGTAAAAAAAATATTAAAGAAACTTATAAACACGTTATACGTTTCTTCCAAGCATTCTTATAGCAAAATAACATTAACAGCGTTAAAACCGCCGAACTACACGAACGAGCTTGTAGGTGTCCTTGTACTGTTTGTTCCTTTGGGTACCAGAACTGAAGCTCTGGTCATAAGCGTATATACTATTGACATGAGACGAAGACCAATAGTAGGCAGCGTCAAAATCACCAACACGGTTGACGCCGTAAGCAGGGTTATTATTTTCATCAATACCCATACTATGAAGCACCCAGCACATCTCTGCCAACTCTTCCTTGGAAGGCAAAAACCAAACCGAGTTCCGTTTGGTGATGTATAACTATTACAAATATGCGCTGCTGTATTATCATTCCCAGAACTGTAATGTGTAATAATAATACTCAAAACTAAAATAAATTTGTTTCATTTATACAGCAAATGTGGTATTATAATTTATACGTTGGATTTATTTTTTCAAACGGAATATTTAAATGAAAATAAATATGGATAAATTACCCAAAACTTTAAATGAAGATATTAAACGTGCAATCAAAATACTTAAAAGTTATAAATGCTCTGAAATTTACGTTTTCGGTTCTATTGCTAAAGGTAATTATAGAGAAAGTTCTGATATCGACATTGCCGTAAGGGGTATAAAACCTGAAATATTTTTTGACGCGTATGCTGATTTGAGTTTTAATTTAGAATCCAAAGTTGACCTTGTTAACCTTGATACAAATGAACGGTTTGCAGATTTGCTTTTTGATATCAAGGAGCTCGTCCGTGTTGCCTGATGATATTAAAAAGAAAATCAAATTTGAAATATCCGAAATTGATGCTGAAATTAAAGCATATAAACCTTTATTAGAAAAATGCAAAATCAAAAAACCGGATTTTATTGAAATGACTGCGCTTGCTTCAGCCCTGCACTCATTCTATAATGGTATAGAAAAAATTTTCGTTATTATCTCAAAAGACGTTGATAATATTATTCCCTCCGGTCAAAAGTGGCACAACGAATTATTGAATAATATGAGAAGTAACAATGAAAACAGGCAAAAGATTATAACTGACCAAATTTTTAATAATCTGAAAAAATATTTATTGTTCCGGCACTATTACAGGCATTCTTATTCATGGCGTTTAAAATGGGAAGAATTTTCTAACCTTGTTTTAGATTTAGAAAAAATTTGGCAAAATTTAAAATCCGCGTTTATTGACTTTATAAATATACAATAACCTTTCTACAATACCCTACCTTAATGAATAATTATCCGTTTTCAATTGCCTATAAAAGCTAATATCAAAAGAAGGTTGACAGTTCTTCGCATTGTTTTTGCTCTTCAAGCGGGCAATAAACAACGCGTTGTTGTATAGGAGGGGGCTTTAGTTTTTTTGTTTTCGAACATACTTTAAAGTTTGCAATTTAACTTAAATACAGCTATAACATATTTATAAACCAAGCAGGAGTTTTTATGAAAGAAATAGATTACGTTATTTGGCAAGAAGGAAAATATTTCGTTGCTCAATGCTTAAACGTAAATGTTAATACTTTCGGAGAAACCATAGAAGAAGCAAAAAATAATCTTAAAGAAGCTGTTGAACTTTATTTTGAAGATGGTGCATCCGAAGACATTTTGCAAATTAAAAATGTAATCGTGGGAAAAGAAACCATAAATGCCTAAACTTTACTCATCTAATCAAATAAAAAATGTTTTGGAAAAATTTAATTTTAACTTAATTTCCCGGAAAGGTTCACATGGTAAATTCAAAAATTCTTCCGGTAAAACCGTAATCCTACCAATGAATAAAAAAAAAATTCCCAAAGGAACGTTCAACAGTATTCTTAAACAAGCAAATATAACGCAAAAAGAATTTGAAGATAACGTTTAATCTTGAAAATTCTTAATTAATTATCCTTTCTGTATACATTCGTGCTTAAGTTTTTTTTAGAAGTAGACTGGTTTGGAATAGAATGGGCGGCAAGTTTATTGAGGAATATACGAAAAATATTAATGTACGTAATTTTTTTTGATTGGAAACAATCAATAATGTGTTACTAATATTAAGAATTAATTTA
>CAYUYT010000375.1:0-2478 GCA_964449345.1 uncultured Spirochaetia bacterium
TTTTATTTTATATTACCAATTTTGTAAATTTACAAATTTTAAAACTTGCACTCATATGACTGTATGGTTTCTTATGCTTTACTTTCTAATGCGTTAATTATGTTGTTAAAAAAATTGCGTATAATAAATTATAGGGATTATTGAATTTTGATATAACATATAAAAAATGGTATTGTGTAATTTTACAGTCAATTAAAACTTATTTTTTTTAACAGCATTAACTTGTTTTTATTTTATAATTAATATTAACAAAATCGTTGAAATATTATAAAAATCTTGTTATAAACGTATTAAGAGGTAAAACGTGTCTGAAAGAAAAGTGATTATTTTTGCTATAATATTTATTTTTGTTGTGAATTTTTTTGCGTTTTTTTTAATCCGAGATATAAATTTTTTCGGCTGTGATTTTAAAACTTTAAGCGTAGTGAACGAAGATTTAGGCATTAGAGAAATAAAAAAAAATCATGCTTATAAATTTTTAATCCCCGAAAATATCAAAAAGCATGATTATTTACTGCCATGGTATGCCATTTCCATATATAAAGAAAAGAATTTTCGTCCGGTTTCAAATTATTTTTTAATTTTGGAAAACAAAATTTTTGGAAAAAATATTTATTTTTACCGCATTACTTCGGCTGTACTAAATATCGTGTTTACTATTTTACTATTCTTTCTAATTCGCCAGATATTTAAAAAATACCGCCCCGCTTTTTTGGGTATTGCAATTTTTACTCTTCACTCTTTTAATGCCCCCATACTAACGCGCGTTACCGAACAGTCGTTTCAGTTAGGAATGATTTTCGGAATTATTTCTTTGATATTGTTCATTGACTACAGGCATAGCAAAAATCTCCTCGCAGTGTTATTTAGCTTAATATTTTTAGTATTAGGTATTTTAAGCAGGGAAATTATAATTATTTTTCCGCTTATATTTTTTACGTACGATATGATTTTTGACAAAAAAGAAGGGGAAGAACTCTCCAAACGCATTGCAAGAAATTCTCTTTTTTATATTTTTTCAGGTATTATTATGCTAGCTGCGATTTCACATTATATACATAATGGTTACGGAGAAATTCACGGGCATAATTTTATCAGCCGTGGCGACCAACTATTATCACATTTTTTCAATTCATTTATGGCATATATACCGGGATTTACTTTCAATATTCCGCCTCTAAAATTAACGGCAAACCACGCTATGGTTATCTTTATCATTTTCGTTATTAGTATCTCTTTGTATATTCCTGCGTTTTTTGTAAAAGATTTGCGTAGTAAAGAATTTAATTTTGGTCTATCCGTTTTTCTCATTAGTATAATTTTTATCCTTCCGTTTGAGCCAAAAATTCGCCTTGCATATATGGCTTTATTTGGATATTCCATACTCAGCACAGCGTACATAATGAGATTGATAAAAAAGTTTAAAAAACGCTGGCTATTTAGAACGTATTCCATAATGTTTAAAATTGTATTGCCGGTAATTGTTTTTTTCTTTTTAATTAAACTCGATATTAAGTATTATTTTAGCTTGCCTCAAACTCAAATGATTCAATCTTTAATTAAACTGGAAGATAAAATACCAAAAGGCGCGAATGTATATTTAATCGATACAAAGAGAAAAAATGCTCAATGGGATCTAATATACGGTGTAAGATTTTATTCAAAACGGAATGATTATAAGATTTACCCTCTGACTAATTTTCCATACAAAAAAAAGGTTGCAAAACAGAAAAGAAACTCTTATAAATTTAAAGCAACGGATTTCAACACACTCGTTATAAAAAGTACCCACCAAAACGGTTTTTTTTATTCTAACATGGATAAAAAGTTTATAGGTAAACGCGTTCAATTGAAACAAGGCGCAGAATTTCAGAAAAATACTTTTACAGCAATAATTGATTTTGTTGGCGGAAATAATCAAGTAAAAACTGTTTCATTTAATTTTGACAAACCAATAACGGATAAAAATCAGATTTTTTTATTTTGGCAAAAAAGTGAAAAAACGGGTAAGGGCACATGGGTGATTAAGAAATTTTGGTTTGCTAATTTCGGAAAAAAGAAATAAAATCTTTTGTAATTGACTTCCGTATTATTAAAAACGAATTTAATGGGATTTTTGGAAAATCTCAAGTTTTTTTATTTAATACACCCGGTCTCCCTATAAACGCAGCTTGATACGTTTTTATAATATATCCGCAATGCCCACCATTTTAGAATCAATTGACGGAAATCGCGCTACTATTTTTTTCTTTTATTTAAAATGGATTTATTTCAGTTTTTCTATCTCTTCAACGGAAAGCTCGGTGTATTTGGCGATAGTTTGGTTATCAAAACCGTCCTGTTTCATTTTTCTCGCTGTTTCACTTTGTTGTTTTTGCCGTTCCTGTTTTCTTCCCTTTTTAATACCTATTTCTTCACCTTGTTTTATTCCTTTTTTGACACCTATCTCTTCACCTTGTTTTCGCCCTTTCTCAATAC
>CAYUYT010000376.1:0-2435 GCA_964449345.1 uncultured Spirochaetia bacterium
AATTTTATATATTTCGATATTTTGTATATTTTTCACTTTTATTTCATTTGGCGCAGAGAAGGTAGAAATTCTAAAAGGAAAAAATATTAAAATTTTTATTCATAATTTTAAACAAGAAAGCGGGGGCACTAATTATAGCTTCTTTAAAAAATCAATTCCAAGAAGTATTGCTCTAACTTTCAAAAAAAAATATCAAACTACATACAATCAGGGCAAATTATCCAGAGCAAAATTGCTGGAAAATAATTTTAATTATAAAATAACGGGACGATTTTCGGTTAAAGAAAAAAAACTTATTGTTAGTTTTAAGATAATTGATATTTTCAAAAACACCCCGGTTATTATGGCAAAAGCAATGGGTAAAACATCTGACAGGGGTATTTTTAACTTAATTGACCGCATTGCAAATATAATCTCAGGGGTAAAAGTACCGGGCTCGGCGTTAAATAGAGTTATTCATATAACAATAATGGAAAACGGAAAAATAAAATCAAGCATAGGAAAATATATAAAAGCGAATTTCCAAGGTATGGATTTAACCGGTTTTAATTTTGACGGGCAATACCTTGTTAACGCAAATTTTAAAAATGCAATAATCAATAACGCTAGTTTTAAAAATGCCATCTTAACAGGCGCGCAATTTAACGGTGCAATTATACACAAATCAGATTTTTCAAGCGCGAATATGAAAAAAACAAATTTTACCCATGCAAAAATTTCAAATACTTCCTTTTCCGGCACTAATTTAAACAGCAGCAATTTTAGTTCCCTTAAAATCATTTCAGCAAATTTTTCACAGGCAGATTTAACTAAAACGAATTTCAACAAAGCAAAACTTAGCAAAGTTAAAATGGAACTCGCTTTGTTTATGCAAACCGATTTTAGAAACGCAAATTTAAAAAATATAGATTTAAGCCAGCAGAATTTGCAAAACGTTTTTCTTAAAGGAGCGATTCTTGAAAACGCAAACTTATCAGGCAGTAATTTATCAGGTGTTGATTTAACAGAAGTTGTGTTGGAAAAAGCAAAGCTTAACCTTGCCAAATTGAATAAGACAAATTTAACCAAAGCAGATTTAAGAGGCGCGGAATTATCCGGCGTAAATTTCAATGATGCTGTTTTAACATCATCCAATTTAAGCAATACAGATTTATCAGGTTCAAAATTCAAAAGGGCAAAAATTAACAATGCCAATCTTTCTAAAAGTAAAGCGCAAAATTGTGATTTTACGTATGCAAATTTACAAAATTCAGACACGGACAAAACTGATTTTTCCGGTTCAAATTTTTCTAACGCAAACCTAATGAAAACAGAATTGAAATCTGCAATCCTGAAAAAATGCGTTTTTCGTAACGCAAACCTTGCAGGGGTTGATCTGTCAGAAAAAAATTTCAAAGGTTTTGATTTTTCAAATGCTATATTGACAGCTTCGGATTTGGACAAAACGGATTTTTCCGGCGCAACTTTAAAAAACGCAAAAATTAATCAAGCGGAAATTTCAGATGCAAAATTTACCGAAGCAAATTTAACAGGCGCTCATTTATCAAAATCTGATTTAAGCAATTCCGATTTCACTAGAGCTAAACTATATGCAGTAGATGCCCGCTATACTAATTTAAACGACACGGTTTTTTACCAAGGTGATTTGCGTAACGGTGATTTTCGTTTTTCCTATATAAACGATACGAATTTTGAAAAAGCAGATACAACGGGCGCAAAATTCACAGACAAAACCAGCGCCTTCACATTAACAAAACTTAATTTAATAGGCATTAACGGTGGTATCGTATTAACGTATCCTACCGGAAGCGTTTATGATTCAGGAGTAACGCGCGTTTTTATGCCAACATATAAATTCAGTTTAAAAGGATTAATATTCAGAAGTAAAAAAGTAGGATTTTATTTTGATATTGGTTATTTAAATTCAAAAATTAAAGAAAAATTTCCCTCAACCGAAACTACCTATACTACAAACTTTATAAATCTCACTTTAGGCATTGTATTTAAATTCAAAGACAGTTTTTTAATATATTTAGGGCCATTCGGTCAATATGGAATAGACTTAGAACCCTCAAGCGGTGGGACTTTACGCGCTATAAACTTCGGGGGCACTGTTGGTTTCGGATATATGTTCAAATTCACCCAAATGTTCCGCATGGCAATCACAGCGGAATACTCTATGCAGGTATTCACATCTACAACGGAATATGACTCACGGGCAATGTTTTTTACAGGTGAATTAACGTTTTATTTCGGATTTTAATAATCACGTGAATTTAGATATATATTATTATCCAAACATTTACCCAAGCTTTCATTCTCAATAGAAAGGACATTAACCAATGCCGTCTTTTAATAAAGTAAAAAAAATTAGTATTATTAAAATAAAAATAATATACTAAAGTGATTTTAAAATCAAAGTATTGTATATTGTA
>CAYUYT010000377.1:0-2428 GCA_964449345.1 uncultured Spirochaetia bacterium
TATAATATTAACTTCTGTTTATGCTGATAAAAATAATTATGAAAATCAAGATCTTTCCGGCAAAGATTTTAGAGGACAAAACCTTGCCAGAGCTAATTTTTTTAGGGCTAATTTAAAAGGCGCTGATTTTTTCAACTCAATCTTAACAAATGCAATATTGACGGAAGCTAATTTAACCGGGGCAAATTTAAGAAATGCAAATCTAAACAACGCTCTGATGAAAAACACAAAACTTCAAAAAGCAATCTTAATAAACACAAAATTCAGACACGCCAAATTATTTAATGCAGATTTATCCGAAGCAAAAATTAATAGGGCAGATTTTTGGAAGGCTGATCTAACAAGGGCTAATTTTTCAAAATCAAGACTAATAAGAGTATTTTTTTCAATGACTAACCTTGCTAATACAAAATTGTCCTGTACGGATTTACGTCATGCTAATTTTTACAGAGCAAATTTAAAAGGCGCTGATTTAACCGGGGCAAATTTACTTAATGCAACATTCACGTTAGCATTAATGCATAACGCAAAAATCGATAAAAAATGGAAAGAAAGCATTGAAAATTCCCGGGCACTCGGCATTGATAAAATAATTTGGAAATAAATTTTTAGAAATTAATAAATTATTTTACCTTACATTTAAAAAATTTTACTTATTTAATTATTAAAAATTTTTTCTTGATAAACTTAATTATTTATGCTATAATATGTTATAGGGATTAGGTTGATGAAAAATTTATTTTATACACTAATAATAATTTTTATTTTTGTAATGTTAAGTTTTTTTCTTTATGAAATGACTTATGATGAAGAGATTTCGCTTATAGATTATACATTAAAAATTAACTCCGAGGATATTGAATATAGAATCTATTTAAGCTTGCATGATGATTTCAATCTTGATAAAGATAAAGACAACGAAACCGGAAGCGATGCAACAAACCAAAGACAAAGAAAAAATCGCAGAGGAGGCAGACGCCGTGCTAACCGCCGGACATCAAGCCGGGATGCTAAGCTTGAAAATTTTTCAAGAATTAAAAGCGTTGAAAGGTATAAATATATAAACCCAAAACGTATTGATAAAAACCCTTTTAAAGGAATTAAAACGTCTTTAGTTCAGAATCGAGCCCCACTTTATACCCCTGTTCACTTCAATGATTAATATTCTTTGCAGCTTAATTTTTTCTTTTTTAAAAAGTATTATTTGACTTATTACTTCGTTTTTGCTTACTTTACTTATCTTTATTATTTTAAGAATGAGGCAAAAATATGGAAAAATTTGTAGAAAATAATAATGTAAAAATATATTATGAAATCAAGGGTAAGCATAAAAATGCTTTAGTTTTACTTTCCGGGTTTGGCGGTGATAGCGAGTTATGGAAATATAACGTTAATGACTTATCGAAAAATTTTTCCGTTATCACTATAGATAACAGGGGCGCAGGTAAATCAGACAGAGTTAAAGAATATAGTATGAAGCTCTTTGCTTCTGACGTTAAACGGGTTTTAGAAGATGCCGGAATAGAAAAAGCACATATTGCCGGAACTTCTATGGGCGGTTTAATAGCGCTTCAATTTTATAAAGATTATCCTGAGTCAGTTAAGAGCTTATGTTTGATAAGTTCGATTGCGGGCATCCCTGTGCGTTTACAAAAACTAACAGAAAAGTTAATAAAAAATAAAATGTACAATATTGCCGGAGGATTTTTTATTCCCCGCATAATTGATGCGTATAATTCTGCAATTAAAATGAAAAAAGAAAGTATGGGTTCGGTTTTTGAAAATTTTGAATTACCTGATTTTGATATTGATATTCTCAATTTTCTGATGGGAAGCGCAAGACAAAGTTTAACTAAAGAAAAATATTTTGAAATGATTGAAAAATACGTTGTTTATGAAATTAATGATAATATTATTGAGTTTTTTGAAAACGCATTGCAGGAAAAAAGCAATTCTGTGGATAAAAGAGGCCAATTAGAAGCAGTACTGCGTTGCTCTCATCATAAAATGTTAAAAGATATTGACATCCCCGTTTTAATATTGCATGGAAAAAACGACAGGATTTTAAATTTAAATGAAGCAATATATCTAAATAAAAACATAAAAAATAGCGACCTTATAATATATGCAAATTGCGGACATTTATTATTTATGGAAAAAACGCAAAGGTTTAATCAGGATTTAGCTCGGTTTATAAAACGTCAGGAAAGAAAAGGTAGTAAAATTGCAGTTTAATTTATTTACCATGCGTTATCCGCAGCAACGTAGTAAAATTGTTCAAGCATTTCAAGGTCAAAACCGTGATATGAATAATTTTTCCTCGCTGTATTAAACCATGATTTATCGGGAGTATCCGCGCCTCTGTCTTTTTTTGATAAATCAATCTCATGTTTTGCGCGTTCAACAATGATTTTTAAAAATTTACTCG
>CAYUYT010000378.1:0-2417 GCA_964449345.1 uncultured Spirochaetia bacterium
TAAACTTTTTTTTCACCAAAAGGTGATATTTTATAAATAGAAACGTGAGTACTTTCTCCTCTTGAGCCACTATACGTTGCGTAAATATTGCCATCGCTGTCGCAAACGGGACTGTCAACGAGGTGTAAACCTACTGCAACAGTTTCAGGAACGTGAAAATCTATTTGATTTGAAGCGGCTTCCGAATTCTCCAGATAAATTTTCCCCGAATGGATTTTATGTGGTATTGTAGTAATAATTGTATCTTCGCTTGCCCCATCAATCCACGGAGTTTTATTGCAAAATACAATGTCTTCGTTTTTTATTTCCCAGGGTAAAAACCCTTTTCCCGTTATTCTTACAATCCCGCCCGGAAGCCCGATTTCCGGTATTATTTTTTTTACGTTTACTTTAGCCATATAGTTATTATACACGAGGATTCATTATCAGTCAAACTTTGAATTAAAACTTTTGTTAATTAAAATTAGTATTTTCTATTTTTTGTTTTAATATTTTTAAAAAATCGTTTTTGATATCTTCTCTTTTTAAAGCATAATCAATTACAGCATCTAAATATTTTAAAGGTGTTCCCGTATCATATCGTTTGCAGTTAATTATGCTGCCTAATAAGGCGTTGTTTTCCCCTAATTTATTTAAGGCAAAAACGTGATAATATTCTCCTGAATTGTGATTTTGCCACCCTTTTTCAAGATATTTAAATATTTCCGGTGTAAATAAATACCTTCCAATAGAAACGAGTTTGGACGGCTCTTTTCCTTTAGGCGGTTTTTCGACAATTCTTTTAACATTAAGGATGTTATCACTTGCTGTTTTATGTTCGCATTCCACAACGCCGTAAGCGCTTACATCACCTGTCATTTGTTCAAGTGCGAGAACATTTTTTCCGGTACTATTGTAGTTATGAATTAACATTTTACTGATGTTTTCATCAAAAAAAATATCATCCGGATAAGCAACGACAAAAGGCCCGTTTATAACGTTTTTTAACAATAGCATTGCGTGTCCTGTTCCGAGCATTTTTTGTTGCCTAATAAAAATGAATTTTACTTTTTTACGTGGTTCAATTTTATCAAGTTTTTGTTTTTTATTTTCATTAATAAAAACGTTTTCTAATTCAACTTCCCTGTCTAAGTAATCTTCGAGCGCTTTTTTTCTCCGAGATGTAATTATAACGATATCATTTATACCGGCCTCAACGAATTCATCAATCACGAATTCAATTGCCGGTTTATCAACCAGCGGCAACATTTCCTTAGGTATAGTCTTAGTAACGGGCAAAAAACGCGTTCCGTAACCTGCAGCAATAATAACGCCTGTCATTTTTTCTCCTAATATTTAACGGTAATTGCAATGAAATTGTTTTTTCAATGAATATCTAATCTTTTGTACCGAAAATATATACTTTGCTTTGATTCTATATTTTTTAAGTTTGCTTTTATTTTTATGTATATGCAAAACTTTTGATTTAGGAAACATCCATGATGATGTAACCGGCGGAACAACCATACAATTATTAAAAATAAGGGGCATCAAAATTGTAAATAGTATTAATAGTATCTTCTTCATAAATTAATAGCGTTTTATCAATTAATTTCTACTTTAACCCTAATTAATCTTGCATAAGGGTTATTGGTTTCTATGAAAACATTCCCAACATTGCTTTTAATAGATTTAATACGTTTTTTAGTTTTATTAAAATATATTGTTACTCTATATTTACTATTAGTAATTTTAGTTTTTTCCATTGATAGGATTTCATTATCCGCTGATAAGTTTTTTATTTCAAAGGGCGCGTTGTTTTCCGAATAAACTTCAAATGAAAGTTTTTTGCTAAAATCAAGGCCTTTTGATATATGTTTTAAAATATTTTCGAACTTTGTAACGTTTTTTTTCAAACTTGTAACAATGTGTCCTTTTATTAATCCTGTAGCAACGAAACGTATATAGGGATGTTTTTTTATACCTGTAAATATTTTCACAGGAGTAACAAAACGGGTGTAATTATTCTCCTGTATTACAGAAAATTTTTCGGGATATGTATGTCTTCCCATATTTTCGTCAGTATATTTCTTTTTCATTTTTTCAATATTCAATTTTAAATTTTGCATAACTTTGTTTTGATATAACGTGAAATAAATAATTTTCCCTTTTGGTTTAGCTGGTTTTATTTCATATTTAAAAAAATTATATTTTGGAAATTTTATTTTACTGATTTCAATTTTTTCGTCTTTTAATTTGGAACTCAATTTTAATTTAACTGTTTTATTTTTTTCTTTTTTTGGGTCATTAATTATTCCGAAATTTAACAAAAGTTTTTTTGACGTTTCTATGTGATTAACAACATAAGCGGTTGTAAGAAATTCAATAGGTTTGTTATTCGGGTCGAGGTTATGATAAATGAGAAGGTTGTAAACAAT
>CAYUYT010000379.1:0-2342 GCA_964449345.1 uncultured Spirochaetia bacterium
TAATCTTTTTCATTCCTGTCCTCTTATTAGCCATTAAATCCTCCTGAATAAAATAGTCATCAGAAAGAATTTAAAATTTTGTTAAGGACTTCGCCGTTTTTTATTAAAAAAGTGGTAGGGTTTCAACCGGAAAGGGTGGCCTAGTTTAAGCCGGAATATGCGATTAACCTAATTAAGAACAAATATTTTCAAAAGATGCTTGGCTCTACTGGCACCAACATAAAATAATTGTTCTTTTTTTTCTGATAAAATATCTTTCTTTGTTGGATTTCTTGGGAAATCACCTTTCCACCAAATGATAACTGCTTCAGATTCACACCCTTTAAATTCAGTTATTTTTCGAAAAAGAATACTATTCTCACTCTGAACTGCGGCTCCTTTAGAAATTAAAGTAAAGTCACCAATATAATTTTTATTAGATTTACTTTTAGGAGGACTGTATGCTGATAACAATTTATTACCAAGAATCGTTATATCATTTGTTGAAATGTGATATCTTGACAACCAATCTTTTATTTGTTGGTTTGTTAGTTCCCATAAATCCTTATAATTTTTTGCTACTTTTTTAGAGGGTTTTTCGAACAATTCAAATTTAGCCTCAGCACTTAAGTTTAAATTAGTATAATCTTTAATAAAATTAATTATTTGATTTGAATTGCGTATTATTTTTGTCGGTCTTA
The DNA here is from genome assembly GCA_964449345.1 of uncultured Spirochaetia bacterium. Lineage (GTDB taxonomy): Bacteria > Spirochaetota > CALGPD01 > CALGPD01 > CALGPD01 > CALGPD01. The sequence continues at coordinate 681 of CAYUYT010000379.1, forward strand.
AATTTTTCTGTAAATTTATAACACCTGAAATTTTATGTAAATATTCTTCTGGCTTCATTGCAGACTTGTTACCAACAGGAACGATTGTTTGATTTGGATCAATAAATAAATATAATCCTATATTAGGATCTTTTTTTATTTTCTTTAAAGTTTCTATAATGTCTAAATCAAAATCTTGCACTTCGTCAACTATAATAAAGTCTTGCTTCTCTTTTGGATTTGAGTTAAAATATTTAATTAAATGACCACATAATTCTTTATTACCTTCCGAAAATGGACCATAACTTGTAAAGTTAACAGCTCCCAATTTTTCTTTTATAAACGAATTCAACGTTTTAATTTTAAATCCTGATAAATTAAAATATTCTTTCCCTATTTCATTTAAATAATCGCAAACCATAGAATTATAAACTAAAAATTCTCCGTTCATGTTTTTCTTAATAAAACGCTGAAGCAGTTTCAAAGCTAACCAGCTTTTACCCGTGCCTGCTTCCCCTTTCACAATAAAATTTGTTTCTTCTGAATATTTTTCTATAAAACTATCCTGTACTTTATTAGTGTAATCAACGATATTTTCATTTATATCTAATATTTGTTTGCGATATAAAATACCATCAATCAATGCTGGTTGATTCATATAATCAAGTATTTGCATATGTGTTTCTTCATCTATCGGTTTATTTTTTCTATATTTTTTTCGATAATGATTCACCATATATTCAAACCATTTTATTAGTTTTTTTGTATCGTTGAGAAAGGTTTGATCTCCATAGTGTTCTTTTTGTTGTTGGTTAAAATTTCTTATTTTAGTTTGTCCAACAAAAATAACAAGCGGGATGTAAACTCCATGGAATTTTTTCTTATTAGCAGAAAAGGATTTAAAATCATCTGTAAACGCCTTACAGTATTTAAAGGCTTGCCCCAGAACGTCTTGGGGCTCGCTTACCTCACTATTTTTTTTAATAAAAACCCATTTGTCGTCTTTTGTATAATCAATTTTATACCAATTTTTAACTTCTATACAAATAATTCCAAAATTTCTATTATAGATAAAAAAATCCGGTTCTTGTGGTGAATAATTTGGTTTCAAATGATAATATATATAATAATCATCATTATCTTTAAAAGCGTTTTTTAATTTATTAAAAACCTCTTTTTCGCCCTGCAAACCCTTTCTTTTAATATTTTTAAATCGATCAGGATTAATAGGAAATACTTTTCCAGGTAACATTATTGCCATTTACACCACCTCTTAATCAGTTTTCTTACTTTCCACAAAAATGGATCTATTAAATGTACAGCTTTCATTATATTTTCCATACTATCAGCAATGGAATACTTTTTCATTTGGGTTGAACTATAATATTGAATTATATAATTGACGCTGCCTTTTATATCAGACTGTTTTAAATTTAATAACCTCATTAAAACGTATGCTGTCGCATCAGCTTCAGCTTCTTTTATACCTGAAAACTCATCGCTTCTAAAAAATTTCTTTTTCTCAAAGTGCAATTTATAATGAGCACATTCATGTATAAACACTCTTAAAGTGTTAATATCGTCTAAATGTTTTTTAATTACTATCTTTTTACCATCTGTATAGCCGTAATGTCTTGCCTCAGTTAAATTGGACATTCTGCTTAGTTGGTTAAGCAACGCTTT
>CAYUYT010000380.1:0-2035 GCA_964449345.1 uncultured Spirochaetia bacterium
AAAATGCGGCAGGCAAACGGCATTATTCTGGCTTCACCGGTTTACTTTGCAAACGCAACACCGGAATTAATGGCGTTAATTACGAGAGCCGGTGTCGTTGCAAGAACAAACGGTGATATGTTGAAACGAAAAATCGGTGCGGCAATTATTTCCGTTAGAAGAAGCGGTGCAAATCATGCTTTTAACTCAATTAATCATTTCTTTTTTATTAGTCAGATGATAGTCCCTGGTTCTAATTACTGGAATATGGGAATTGGAAAGGTTATTGGCGATGTTAATGACGATGACGAAGGCCTTGAAATTATGAACACGCTAGGTGAAAATATGGCTTGGTTAATGAAAAAATTAAACTAAAAATTTGTAAAATGCAAATCAGCATAAGTTGATGTAAATTTTAGGTTTAATGTTTATTTTATGTTTTGTTCGTGATTTTTAAATATAAATACCATACATGAAAATAAAATTTAATGTTTTTAATTATACCATATCATCAATGCGCGTTCAAGCATTTTTGTATAACTCCAACGAGTCTTTCTAACATGTACAAATTTCCAATTAAAGTGAAAATTGTTTTTTCTGGCAAATTGCCGGGATTTTATATAAAAATTTAAAGCTCTATCGTAGTACGTTCCGCCTTGTTTAAGTAAATATTTATCATCTATTTTCTTCTGTTTGTTTCGATTTCCTGACATAATGAGAATATTTTTGCTATAAAATTTTTTAAGTTTGTTTTTACTTAATAGTGTTCCCTTTAATCCGTAAGGGTACTTTTCTTTATACGTTGGAATCGGATAATATCTCAAATTTGCAACTGCAATGCTTTTAGCTTTACATTCAGGATAAAACATTGCCATTCTTATAGGGAAAAAGCCGCTTGAAGTATTTCCAAACATATAATAATGCTTTTGTTTAAGTCCGCTTTTCTTTTTAATGAATTGAAAGATTTTATCAATTTCCGCAAATGTCCATACTTCTTTGGGATTTAATTTTTTTCGCCATTTTTTATAAACATTGCCGCTAAAAAATTCCGTATTTGAATAATATTTTTTACTAAATTCAGGAGCAATTAAAATAAAATTGTATTTGATTGCAAGTTTAATTCCTCTATCTCGAATACCTTTAGCATTTCTGCTTCCGCTATGCATTAAAAAAATTATCTTAGCCTTAGCGTTAGTTCTATAAGGTTTATAATACCATAAATTAATTATTTTTCTATTATCAGCGTTGTATGCAATTCTGCCTATTCCGGTATTTATTTTGTTTGTTGCTTTATAAATCACGGGTTTAAATATTTTTGGAAAAAGTGGGATATAAGTACCTGCACTTGAATGTCCTACTCCCTTTAGGGTTTTAAGAATCCAATTAAAACGCATACCCATTCTTTTTGCTTGTTTGTATGAAGTAGTGTAAAAATTTATACCTCTTTCAAATCTATTTTTACCCTGCGCTAAAGCCCCTCTAGAACGTGGAATATATTTTCCGCTTGTTTTTGTGTCTTTATCACCTAGTAGAATAATCAATTTTTTGGAAAAACTCTTTTGTAAACTCTTTTTGTTAACATGAGTCCTTTTTAATCCATAAAGATAGGATTTATTAAAGTCTGGAAATGTATAATGGCCTGCATTAGCCGCTACAGCTAATTTAATTCTTGATGATGGTTTAAAAATAATCATACGGTGAACGAATTGACCTCCCGCAGAATGACCAAAGATGAAGTATTTATCCGTTTTATTTCTTGTTAATTGTTTAACATAATCGAATAAATGTTCTATTGCTGAATAAGTCCAGTATTTTTCAGGATTTATTTTTCCTCTTTGATTTAAAATGCCTCCTCCTTGATAATAACGAGAAGAAAAATGCTTTTTACTGAAAGTCGGCGCTATTAAAATAAAACCGTATTTTGAGGCATAAGTTAAAAAACGGTCTCTGTGATATTTTGCATTTCGCGTTGCGCCTGCCATAAAAAATACAATTTTTGTTTTATCATGAATTTTGGCGGGCAAGTAATAATAAACGCGAATGGGTTTATTTTTAT
>CAYUYT010000380.1:2045-2335 GCA_964449345.1 uncultured Spirochaetia bacterium
ATGTATAGACACATTTCCAAAATTTAACTTCTGTTCTGAATTTGAATGTAAAGTAATTAATAATAATAAAAAAATGAGTATTATTTTGTCGTTTGTTTTTAACATAATATTTTTTAAAATTAATGTGATATTATCTATAATTAAACTAATTTATATAAATATTCCTAATTATTAAAATAATTTTAGTTTATTTTTTATTATTGATTTAAATTCCTAATATTCTTTTCTTTTGTTGTGTAAATTCTTCTTCTGTTAAAATACCCATATCTTTCAATTTTGATAATTTTTCT
>CAYUYT010000381.1:0-2267 GCA_964449345.1 uncultured Spirochaetia bacterium
AAGAATTACAAGGGTGGTATTATGCGGACTAAAAAAATTGGATTGGCATTGCAGGGCGGGGGCTCGTATGCTGCGTTTACGTCCGGCGTTTTAAAAGCGTTGTTCGAAGAAAAAGACTTTATAACACAGGAAGAAATACATTCTATCAGCGGCACTTCGGGTGGCGCTCTGAATGCTATGTTGCTCGGTCTTGCTTTACATGAAGGTAAAAAAGACCCTGTAACGTATGTTAGAAATTTATGGAAAATAAACCGGCTGGAGAACCTTCTTAAAGAAAAATTTAAACATCTATCACTTGTTCCCGATGATTTTCTAGCACGGCTAGTTGGAATAGGGAGAAAATTAAAGGATTCCATGCCCTCTTTATCTGCGGCTTTTGATACTTCTGCCAAAGCAACGACTTTCGTTTTCGATACAATAAACGAAGTAATTCACGATGCTGCGCCTAATTTGCCCGAAGATTTGAACAAAGAATTTCTTGAAAACAAACCGCCTTACGTTACCGTTGCGGCAACGGAGGCAAAATCTGCGCGAGCGCATTATTTTACAAATAATACAAGTATCATTAATAAATATTCAAAACTAAAAATCGGAAAGCATCATCAGGCAATGTATCCGTTAACGTTAAACGGTGTCTATGCTTCGATTTCACATCCCGTTATGTTCCGTTCTTTAAAAATGGGTGATAATAAATATTGGGACGGATATTATACTAGCAATCCCCCGTTTATTTATCTTTTCAGGGAAGGCTGCGATGAAGTAATTTTAGTACGTTTGGTTCAGCTAAATCGTGAAGAGATTAAGGAAGATTTAAAAAGCGTTGCTGATAGGATTGAAGAAATAGTTCAAAACAGCGTAATTAACATGGAAATAGTAACGTATTTTTCTATGCGGGAAATGCTTTACAACAACGATCGTGTTTTAAAAAGCGCAAATTTGGAGCTTGCAAAAGGCAAGTTTACTTTAAACAAAGTTTTTCATGAAGTACGCCTTTTAAAATCAGGTAATATCAAGGATGAAGGTTTTCCTTTAAGCGAGTTTGTTGATAAGTTAATTCGTCTTGGTAGAAAAGTGGTTAATTCGAAAAAAGGTTTTATTAACGAATATAAAAAAGCCAAAAAAGGTATTCACATAGTAAGCTCAATTGACTTTGAAACGGAAGAGGTTGAATCACATTCAATTGATTACGACAAACTTTTATTTGAAGAAGACAAATAAAAAATGCGTATAAGTATAAATAGATTTTGCTTTATGCGTTGAATATAGTATAATTTAACTTACCGTAAAATATAGTTTTTATTAAGAATTTCCTTTGATTTTCTTTGAATTTTATACGTGCTTATTATATTTTATAGGTAAAATAATTTTCAGTAATTTAATAATATGTATGCACATTTCAGTTTTCCGAAATTATCTAAAACGAATAAGGCAATAGTATTTTCAATACTCGGTGTCAGCGGATTATTTTTATTAAGCAAAACTTTCGGCATGGGAGTAACGCAATATTTCTCATTGCTTGCCGTATGGTCAGGGGATTATTTTATGCCTTGGCAGCCCGTTACTTATGCTTTGCTAAACCCTAGTATATGGTCACTACTATTTAATTGCCTTGCGCTTTGGATGTTCGGAAGCGTGGTGGAGCAGCGACTTGGAACGAATAGATATTTGACTGTATTCGGAATAGCAATAATATCAAGCGCTTTTATTTTTTGGATATTAAGCTATCCTATGGGGGTTAATAAAGCTGCGTATTTTGGAGTTAATTCCGGTGTACTTTCATTATTATTTACTTTTGCGTATTTTTGGCCTAATTCCAAAGTTTACGTTTTCGGGATTTTTCCCGTTAAAAGTAAATGGCTCGTTACCGCCTTTGCCGTAATAATGCTTTTATCTTCATCCAGCGGTTTTGCAGGAAGAGGAAAATATCTGGGTTTAATCTCTATTGCCAAAATCGCGGGAATTATAATTGCACTTGCATACGTTCACATTGTTTTTTTAGAATATGATTTTATGAAGTCTTTTATTGGTAAGTTTAAAAAAAGTTATAAAAACAACAAAAATTTTTTCAAACCTCCCAAAAGTACGAGAAGTTCTTATATGGATAAAAGAAAAGAACCAGCTAGAAAAAGCGAAAAAGTTGTGGGTTTAAAAGACTGGGAAAAAAAACAGGTTGACTTGCTATTAGAAAAAGTTTCAAAATACGGCATTAGATCTTTAGATAAACGCGAGAAAGATTTTCTCGATAGAGTAAGTTCAAATTATTCTTC
>CAYUYT010000382.1:0-2251 GCA_964449345.1 uncultured Spirochaetia bacterium
CCCGGTGTTCAACGTGTTTCGTGGTTATGCGTTGCCTTCGTTTCGTAAGCATAACGTTTTATACACGTTTTTGTGTTAAATGTCAAGAGTTTTTGGGTTTTAATAATTATTATATTTTTTAAAATATTTTGTTAATACATAATATATACCTGGATTGTATTTGTCAGTATTTGAATCAGCTTTATTTGCACTGTCTAATATTAAGACATATTTTATTCTCCTTAAATATTTGTTCTTATCATCAGCATCACTTGTATATGAAAAATTATTAGTTGGCTTTGCTTTTATAAGAAAAATTTTATTATTTTGAGTTATATACAATTTTCCATTTTCTACTTTCCAATGCATATTTCTTTTTTCACCTTTATAATCTTCAATTAATAACCCATTTTTTTTAAATGTGTATATGGCACCAACTACGCCAAAAATCCATTTACCATTGTTGTCTAATAATACATTTTTTATACCCATTATTTCCAAATCTCTTTTTGTTCGTTTTTTTATTTCATCAAGTAATTTTAAAGTTTCTCTTGTTTCTGGACTTACTTTTTGTGTATTGGATTTTTTATATTTTCCATCTTTATTACAAGTTAAAAAACAAATTGAAACAATTAAAATAACTGATAATGTTAATTTCACCTATTTTCTCCTTTTATATCTAATTATCAAATTCGTAAACATCTGTGTGGGTCATAAATATCAAACAATGGCGATTATTTATTTTTTATACCTGCAAGATTAAAAAAAATAGATTTATTTCGATTGATTATTATTTCGATTTGCAATGAATACTTCCATAGATGCAAATAATCAGGGTGAAAATAACCGGGTTTAACTGCCTTAACTTTAGTGTAAAAAAAAATTTTATAACCTTTTAAAATTGGTTTAATAAATAATTTGTTATCTAAAACTTTCCAGTAACCAAATAAATCTTTTTTACCTTTATAAATGTTTATTAAAACACCATTTTTTTGAAATATAAATTTTCCATTTGGAGCGCTGTCCCATTGACCATTACAAGAAAGCAACATCTTTTTAACACCTAGTTTGTTTAACTTCCTCAATGTTGTTTTTTTTATTTTTTTTAATTTTAATAATTTGGTTCGACCTAAATTTTCTGAACTATGTTTGTTGTTTTTTTTAGTCTTATCTGTTGTATTTTTTCTAATATTTTTATTTGAACTACAAGCAAAAAATTCAATATTGATTAAAATCAATATCAATATCAATATCTTTTTAGTCAAAATTTTCTCCTATTAATCATTAAATTCATAAATATCCGCATGACGCAACGCTGTTAAATGATTTATATCAATTTCATTAATACGTAATCCATCACGTGGATCTCTGTCTGTTGCATCATTTGATTCGTAAATTGTAATTGTTCCTCTTTCAGGGTTATACGGACCAATAATAATCGAATGAGTATAATGTTTAAACTCTCCTGAATCATTTATTGTTGTACGTCTGTCTTTCCACATTAAAACCTTGCCCTCTAAATTTCTAAGTGCTTCAACGTTATTATTTTGAAGCATGTTTATGAGTTGTTCTCTCCCAATTTGTTGCCCATCTGGCTGGCCGTTAACAGTCGCCGGACGCATCATTGTTCTGTTATAAGCAAGGTTGGTTGACCCGCTGTTAAGTTGGGCACTGATGGTATGGGTGAAACCATTTGCATATTCATAACCGTAATTAAACCACCATGAATTATGGCCTTGGTAATTATTCAAAGAGGAAGTATTGCCTGTTATGTACCCTATCAGAGCAACGAACTGAGCGCAAACCATGCTTGTTCTGCCTGTAAAATATTCACCGTCAAATAACGCCGCACCGCTATCCGAACGGAGATTGTACCCAACACGTCCCCGCATCATTTGAATTACCTTTCTCGCTATTGCAGCGCGAACCCTGTTCCTTTCATTCGGGCTTAAATCACTGCACCGTTCGTATAAATCCTTGAGCGTTTCCGTTACTGCGACAAAATCTCTCTTAGTTTCTCTTTCCCTTTCATTTGAAGCGTTTTCAGTAGCAACCTCTATTTCCAATCGATATTTATCGTAATCAAGGTCAGTCAGGTTATTAATATCATTAATGGCAGATTGTGCGTTATTGTATGGTTCAATATTAACATCCCAAGGCGTTGTGGCCGTAGGGTCGCTATCTCCCGGCTGCTCTGCTTCCGGCCGATTCTGCGTGTTATTACCCGTTGCGTTATTATTCTGCTGTGCGTTTTGGTTTGCGGCATCATTTC
>CAYUYT010000383.1:0-2236 GCA_964449345.1 uncultured Spirochaetia bacterium
CCGAACTTGCAGACAGAATTAGAAAAAAAGCAAAAGAAGAAGGCAGAGAAGAAGGCAGAAAACAAGGTGAAGAGATAGGTGTCAAAAAAGGAATAAAGCAAGGAATAAAACAAGGTGAAATTGATGCCGCTAAAAAAATGTTAAAAAAAGGTATGGACGTTGCGTTGATTAGCGAAATAACAGGACTTTCCGTTGAAGAGATAGAGAAATTAGACTGAGATTCTGGTTTTAAATTACACTTTAATAAAAATTACTAAATATTCCAGAGATTTTTATAGTGTGCACAAACAAAGTGAAATAATACCCAACGCGTTTCCTCTGAACTGCACTATTTGCTTAAAACTAAACATCGCTGTCAAGATTGTACGGAAGAAAATCGCTAATTTTTGGTTCACGTTTTTTGATTTTAAAATGTTCAACGTATTTCGCGTTGTCTTTCAATATACTATCGCGAAGGTTTATGCGTGCGCGGGCGTTTTCGCCTTCATTGTTAAATTTACCCGCAAGCTCGATTGCTTTCCAGAAGCTTTCACGCGAAGAACGTAAATAGCGTTTATTGTTTGTTTTTTTGTACATTTTCCACTGAGAAACCCCGAGGTTGTTGTGTGCGTTTGCAAGACGCCATAAAATTCTATTTTGAAAACGCGATGCCGGGTCCGGGTCTCTATTAATAACTGCCATTGAGTCTCTGTAATGGTCAATTACGTTGTTAAAGTTTATAATTGCCATATCAGGTTGATTAGAACGCAGGTAAGATAACCCCATTGCTGTGTTAAGGGTAGGTGTTGGTTTTCGCCCCGCTGTTATATATGAGCGTCTGAAAAAGTCGGATGCTTTTTCATAATTTTTATCGTTTTTATAATAAATGTAACCCAGGTTGTAGTAAACTTCAGGAGTTAATTTGAGTTCAGGGTTTTCTCTGTTTGCCATTAACGCAATTCCCGCTTCGTATTCGCGTTTGGACATTTCAAGGTGGAAATTTTCTCCCTTGTTGTCTGATTTGTCCGTGTTAAATAATTCTCTGCCTCCTTTGTAGTAGAGGTTGCCTAGGTTTATGTATGATTTGTAATTGTTAGTATCAAAGGATTTTGCGCGTTTATAGTGATACCGGGCAAGTTTTAGGAATTTTTGTCTATTCTCCTGTTCAATTCTACTAGGCCCGGCAAAGCGTTTTATTTTATTAAAGTATATTTCGCCTAAACTGTTGTAAAATTTGCTTTGAAGTCGTGTATCTTTTGTGCGCGTTATAATTTCTTCCCTGCCTGATTGTTCTGTTTTGTAACGGATTTCGTTGAAATATTTGCCTTTTATTAAAACTTCTTCAGCCCTGTCTGTATCTCCGATGTTGTTAAAATACTTTGCCATAAAAAGATAAGCCGGAGCGTATTTCGTTTCCCTATCGTTTAAGAGATATGCCATATTCCTTGCAATTTTATTTTTATTTTTATCAAGGTAGTAATTACCCATATCTGTAAGTGCTTTGTCACTTACATCGTTGATTAAATCTGCGTTGGTTATTGCATTGTATACCCTCTCAACGTTTCCGTTTGTATGCACGGCAACGGTAGCAAGTCCTGAAATAGCGGGGATATTGTCGGAATTGCGTTTTAATACTTTGTTAAGGTATATGTCTTTTGCACGATTGTAATAATTTTTAGCCGTTATTCTGTCGACTCCGGGTGATTGTGCCCATTTTACCCATGTATTTGCAATGCGGTTTAGCAATTTTGTGTTTTTAGGATTTTTGTTTAATAAATAATAAAGTGAATCATCATATTGAAGTTGTGGGTATTGTGCATCATTTTCAAGAACTTTGCGGTAATTGCCTTGTGATTCATAAAGTTTTGCAATATTCATTCGCGTTTGTTTATTATTCGGCTCAATAAATACAGCTCCCGTGCCTTTTTGGGGTACGTGTAAAACCTCATAGCGTTTTTCCGTTCCGGGTAATGGTTTCCGCCGTACTATGCCAATGAGTTTTCTTTCCGCATAATCGTATTGTTGCCTAAAAATGTATTCATCGGCGTAGCGGTTGTACCATTCCAAATCCGGCTTGCCTAATTTTGTCTCTGCTTTGACAAAGTATTCATCGCCTTTTTGGTAATTGCCTTTGTGAATTTCCTGTAAACCTTGTTTATAAAGGCTATTAGCCGCAATTCTGTCTTTAAAAACGAGTAAGTAAAGTAAGAATCCACCGATTAAAAATATTGCACCGATTAAAAATAGAACTAAGCTT
>CAYUYT010000384.1:0-2235 GCA_964449345.1 uncultured Spirochaetia bacterium
TTGGACAGCAATTGATAAAGGTGTTTCTTTTTTACGATTGATTGCGTTTGGACTTGCTCCGTTAATGATTAAAGTTTTTGCCGTTTTATACATGCCGTTTTTTGCAGCAGACATTAATGGTGTATTTCCGATGTTATCGGAGATATTAACTTTTGCTCCTTTTTTTATAAGAAAATCTGCAATATTATGATTTCCGTATTCACATGCCCAAAATAGAGGTGTCCAGTTATCTTTTGTTTTTTCATTTATCTTAGCTCCTAGTTCACAAAGTAATCTAACTAATTCAATATTACCTTTTTTTAATGAGGCATACATTAGTGGAGTAAGTCCAAAAGAATCTTTGTCATTAATTTTTGCATTTTTTTCTAATAAGAGCTTAGTTATATGTAAATTACCGTTTTTAACAGCAATCATTAAAGGCGTTATTCCAAACTTATTTTTTATATTTACTTTTGCATTATGGTCAAGCAATAAGGAGACGATATTTGATTTTTGAAATTTAGTTGCAATTATTAATGGCGTATTGCCAATATTATCTGTAGCATTGATGTGAAATTCATTAGAGTTTATTCGTTTTTTTATTACATTTATATTTTCACGTTTGATTTCGGAGAAAATATAGGGGTTTAACTTTTTGTTGCAGCTTATATTAAAAAAAATTATCAAAGATGATATGATAAATATGTATGTGTTTTGCATAATAAAACCGTTTATAACTTAGTTAAATTAAATATAATTAAAATTTTGAAAATTTTTGAATAGAATTTGAAAATAAATGCTTTGTATTATACCATTTATTTAAAATTTTTCGAAATGGAAATTTTTTAGTTCCGGTACGAGCCCTATCTCTTTTAATATGTTCTTTACTGATTTATGTATATTTGTAACAAATATTTTTTTTTGAGTTTCTTGTAATTTTCTTTGAACTGTAACAATTCGTCCCGCTGCTGTTGAGGAAAAGTGTTTCGTTAAACTTAAGTCAAGGAAAATTTTATCGTGACTATTTATCAGTTCCGTTATGTCTTTAAAAAATGTATTACATTCTTCAAAAGTACTTAAATCACCATTTACTTGATACTTTACCATGTAAATATTATATACCTTGATTTAAACTTGTTCAAGTAAATAAAAATATTACTAATTTTTTTGTCTAAAATTTTAGTTTTTTTATAAAAAGTTATAGAAAATAAAAAAAATACTATATTACAATTATGACAGATATAATATCATTTCGCTTTAAAACATAAAAAATTTCTGTAAGAAATAATTAAGGTAAATTCCTGTAAAAAATGCAAACGAAAGCATTTTTTAAAGAACCAAACCAAAGTAGAATAAAAAACTGGAAAATAGGTTTTATTATTTTTGCAATCTTTATATTCCTGTTTTATTTTAGCTCATGCGCGGGTGAGGGCAAAAATAAAAATGAAATTTGTTTAAGAAGGAACCCCGTCTTTAAAAAAGCAATATTTATAAAATTAATAATAGAAAGGCTTAGTTACACTTCAGAAATATTAAGTCAACATAGCAAAAAAAAGGCATATTGTTGAATAACAGAAAATTTATTTTTAAAATCTAGCCGCCACGCCTCCCCTGGCTTTATTTTGGAAATAAATTGGGAACGCTTTTTTTATTGATGGATTTACCAAGTCTAAAACTAGCACTAAAAACTCAAAATTGAATTTACTAATTGTAAAAAAATTTATAAACTTCATATATAAAGTTTTAAGGAGTTGTTATGAATCATCAACGCGGTTTATTTGATTATGATTATCGCTTAGAGCAACTTTCCATGCACGGAGACCCTTTAGAAGAGTTAGATGAAATAGTTAATTGGAATATATTTCGGCCTCTTTTAAATAAATGTTTTAAAAAGGAAAAGAAAGGTCCTGGTGGCCGTCCGCCTTTTGATTACATTACAATGTTTAAAATAATTGTTTTACAAAGACTTTATAACCTTTCAGATAATCAAATGGAATATCAGATAAAAGACAGACTATCTTTCATGCGTTTTTTAGGATTTGATTTTAAGGATAAAGTGCCGGATGAGAAGGCAATTTGGCATTTCCGGGAATGTCTTATTAAAGGTAAAATAATCAAGAAATTATTCAATAAATTTAATTCCTTTTTAGAAGGAAAGGGAATAATAGCAAAAGAAGGAAGCATAGTTGATGCAAGTTTTGTCCACGTTCCCACCCAACGTAATAAACGGGAAGAAAACGAGGGTTTGCTTTGAGA
>CAYUYT010000385.1:0-2229 GCA_964449345.1 uncultured Spirochaetia bacterium
TGATACCCGCTATTGCAATAGGGGTTTCATTATCATAAATCATTAAATCTTCGGGCAACATTTTCCGCTCTGCATCGTCAAGAGTAATGAACGTGCTTTTCTTTTTCATTTGCCCTATTTTTATAAAATCAACTTTATGCCCGTCAAAAGCGTGCATAGGTTGCCCTATTTCAAGTGAAATATAGTTCGTTAAATCAACGGGTAAATTAATCGGGCGTACTCCGGCTTGAAGCAAATCGTACTGCATCCACATAGGGCTTTTTACAACGGGTAAATTATCAATATAAAGACACGCATATCTAGGGCAATTCTCATAATCTTCAATTTTAACTTTCGGCTCAGGCAGGTTGCTGTATTGCTTTAAGTCTTCAAGCAATAATGGCCGCAGTTGTTTACCGTAAATCGCAGCAAGCTCACGCGCAAAACCATAATGTCCCCATAAATCCGGCCGGTGAGTTAATGATTTATTGTCAATTTCTATTAAATAATCCGTTTCGCTGAATACATCCTTCAAAGGGGTTCCGCTTTTTTCCGATTCATGCGTTTCAATAATTTCAACGTGGGATTCCGACATACCGAGTTCCGCAACGCTTACTAAAATTCCTTCGCTTGCAAAACCCTTGAAATCAGATTTGGCTTCAAGCTTTTTGCCGTTAATTTCCGCTCCCGGAATTGCAAACACGCTTATCATTCCCTGCTTAACGTTCTGTGCACCGCAAACCGTTTTGTATTCGCCTTGATTTTCCACGCGCACAACAACGTTTTTTAAGTTTTCATCCTGAGTATTTTGGTTCACGCTTATAATTTCACATAAAAATAAATTATCAAAATTATATTTAACGGGAACGACTTCTTCAACTTCCGCCGTAGCCATTGTTAGTTTTAAAGCGATTTCATCAGGGGCTATTCCCTCAATATCAACGTATTTTTTCAGCCAGTTTAAGGATAAATACATATTGCGTTTCCTCTATAATAATCTATTAAATTAACCCGCAGGTAAAAATTGTTTCATAATTCGCAAGTCACCGGAATTAAGAACGCGGATATCGCCTATTCCGTATTTCATCATTGCAAGGCGTGTTAAACCTAAACCGAAGGCAAACCCCTGCCATTTATCCGGGTCAATTCCACCGAATTTTAATACGTTCGGGTGCACTAACCCGCAGGGTAAAAGTTCAACCCAGCCGGTTTTTTTACACGTTGAACACCCTTTTCCACCGCAAATAAGGCACTGTATATCGAGTTCGAAACCCGGTTCAACGAAAGGAAAATATCCCGGTCTTAAACGCACTGTAACGTCTCTTTTGAAGACTTCGGATAAAAGCGTTTTCATCACCGCAATTAAGTGCGCTGTAGATATTACTTTATCAACCATTAAGCCTTCTAACTGATAAAAAGTATTTTCGTGGCTTGCGTCTAATGCTTCATATCTAAAACATCGTCCGGGAAAAATTGCCCTGAAAGGCGGTTTGAAATCTTCCATAGTTCTAACCTGACAAGCAGATGTATGCGTTCTCATAACGAGTCCGTTTTCAAGGTAAAACGTATCCTGCATATCCCTTGCCGGGTGGTCATGCGGTATATTCAACCCCTCGAAATTATAAAAATCCGTTTCAACTTCAAAACCGTCTAAAACCATAAAACCCATTGCCTGAAATATTTCCTCTAGCTCCATTTGAACGAGAGAGATAGGGTGCAATGAGCCGGGTTTAGGTCCTGTACCCGGTAAACCCGGGTCAAAATCAAGATTAGTTTTTCCACCGGTGTTTGATAACAATTCTTCTAACTTTTCTTCAATCAAGGTTTTCGTTTCGTTAAATAACTTGCCCACGTTTTTTTTCTCATCTGCTGACAATTCTTTAAAGTTGATGTTTTTACGCGCTGTTGTAAGCTTTCCGTTCCGTCCTATAAATTCAATGCGAAGGTTTTCAATATCTTCAGCAGAATTAACGTTTTTTGCTTTTTCTATGAATTCATTTTTTATGTTGTTTAGTATTTCCATAACAAACCCTGATTTTTATAATTATTCGAAAAACGAGTTTTAAATATAATAAAAAGGAAGAATGTACTCAAACAGGATAATGAATAAATTTTATTTTAGATTGTAATAAAAAAATAGATAATGCAAAGAGTTTTATTTTAGTAAATGTTTATAAATTATTTTAGTATATATATACCTGAATCCGTATAAAAAAATGCTTTAAAAAGTGCAACCTCTTGCGCTATAAT
>CAYUYT010000386.1:0-2209 GCA_964449345.1 uncultured Spirochaetia bacterium
GGTAAAAAGCCGGGGGATTTCGTATCATTCGTATGTTTTTCATTGTTTCGCGGTTGTGCGGGTTTGCTGCTAGAGCTAAATAAAAAAGCCCTGCTTATAAAACAGGGCTTTAATTTATATTTTTTACGGTTTACTTACCGAATTCTTCCATAATGAAATTATAGTGTTTTTGCTCTTCCTGTGCCATAAGTTCAAGCATTTTCTTCGTTTGTTTGTGGTCGGTTTTATCCGCCGCTTGTTTATAAATGGAATAGGATAGTTTTTCGCCTTCCAAAGCGAGTTCAAGAGCTTTTTTAAACTCTACATCTGCTTTAATTTTATCAGCATCAGGTGCCTCTTTAAAATCGGGCATATCCAATTGTTCAGGCATCATTCTTTCTTCCATTTGATAGATAACGTCCAAAAATTGCTTGGCAACTTTATCGTGGTGTCTTCGTTCTTCCTTTGCCATTTTTTTGAACATTTTTTTTGCTTTTTTATCTTCAACTTTTTCTGCAAGTTCAAGGTATTCTTTTTCACTAGCAAGTTCAGCTTCTAAAATAACCTCAAATAATTCTTTCCCTTTTGCAGTTCTAAGTTTTTGGTTTATCTGTTCCGACATTAATATCTCCTCTTTAATTTACTTTTCTAAGTATTTTGCCCTTGAAGTATAATGCGTGTGCAAGAGTTCGTGAGATTTATGTCCGCAAGGTTCACCGAGAAAATCTTTGTAAATCGCAGTAATTTCAGGGTTCTCATGAGACATTCTAAGCTCTTTTGATTCGTCTTCTTCATAAATAGCTTTTGCTCTTGCTTCGCGGATTTCAAGACTCGTTGGAATCGGCTGTCCGCCACCGCCTATACATCCGCCGGGGCAACCCATAATTTCTATAAAATGATAATCAGCTTCGCCAGCACGGATTTTATCCATGATTTTTTTTGCGTTTGCAGTACCGTGTCCTACCGCGACTTTTACTTCAAAACCTTCAAGGAACTTGAATTCAGGTTTTACATTTTCAAGCTTAACAGTGGCTTCTTTTACGCCTTCCATACCGCGTACAGGTGTTATGTTTAATCTGTCAAAAGGAACGTTTCTACCCGTTACTATTGCGTAAACCGTTCTCAGTGCCGCTTCCATTACACCGCCGGTTGCGCCGAAAATATCAGCCGCGCCAGATGACTCGCCCATAAACTTATCAAATTTACTGTCCTCAAGGCGCACAAAATCTATTCCCGATTCTTTTATCATTAATGCGGTTTCCCTAGTAGTTAGTCCGTAATCAACGTCTCTATATCCCGAGTCGCACATTTCAGGCCTATTAGCTTCGAATTTCTTGGCTGCACAAGGCATGATTGCAACGGTAACAATATTTTTAGGGTCAACATTCATTTTTTCAGCATAATAGGTTTTAGCTAAAGCACCGAACATTTGTTGCGGGCTTTTACACGTAGAAAGATGTCCTAATAAATCAGGATAAAAATGCTCGCAGTATTTAATCCAGCCCGGTGAACATGATGTAATCATTGGGAGTTTAACGTCTTTATCACCTTCTTTTAACGCTTTAGTTGCTCTTTGAAGAAATTCTGTGCCCTCTTCCATGATTGTTAAATCAGCACTAAAGTTAGTATCGAGAACAGCGTCAAAACCGCACATTTTAAGCGCAGTTGCAAGTTTTCCCGTTACCCTTGAACCCGGAGGCATTCCAAAGGGTTCGCCAATTGAAACGCGGATTGAAGGTGCCGGATGAGCGATAACAAATTTTTCAGGATCATCGATTGCTCTCCATACTTCATCAGCCGGGTCGTTAGCTTTTAAAGCTCCTGTGGGGCATCTATTAATACATTGTCCGCAATAAATACAATTTACATGAGCTAGGGGTTTATCAAAGAAAGTTACTATTTCCGTTTCATGTCCCCTTCCTTTTGCTTCAATAACGCCGACCTGCTGTAAGTCGATACACGTTCTTATACACCTTTTACAAAGGATACATTTATTTTTATCCCTAACAACTGACGGACTTGATTCGTCAATTTCCCATCTCGGTTCTTTAACCGGTTCATATTTCAAAGGTTTGTCAAGACCGTATTCCGCAGCTAATTTTTGCAATTCACAGTTTTGATTTCTTGCGCAAGTCCAGCAGTATCCGTAATGGTTAGCCAGCATTAACTCAAGTATGGTTCTTCTTGCACGCCGAACTTTATCGGAATACGTTTTTATTACCATTCCCGG
>CAYUYT010000387.1:0-2185 GCA_964449345.1 uncultured Spirochaetia bacterium
TTAGGTGCTCTAAATATACTTAAAGTTGTAAAAGCCATAAGAATAACGCGCGTTTTACGTTTAATCAGAATACTTAAAATATTCGGTAAAATTAAAAACGCAGAGTCAAAAATGGCTCAGCGCCACGTAACAGTAATTGCTACAATTGTTTGTAGCGCATTACTTATAATCATTATGATTATGGGCTTTATGGGCTATCCGAACGTAGGAAGCACACAAGAAAATATTCAAAATATTTATAAGAGAGAAGTTAAACTTTACATTAACAATACCCTTTCGACCGGTGAGAGTACGGTGTTTGAACAGCTTAAAAAAGCGTATCAGAAAGATAAATACGTTTTAAAAGTTAAAGCGGGTGATAAAGTTTACCGTAAGATTTCCGAAACTAAGCTCAATAGCCAGTATTATTATGATGAAATCCAAACAATTTCCGTTGGACAGATAACTTTATTTTATTCGGTACGCCATATTAAACAAGTTGAAAGCCGTCTGAATATTTTGTTTTTCGTTTTGATTATATTCGTTATTGTGGCTTTGATGATTTTTTACTCCAAACACTTTGTTCAAACCGTATCCGACGTTGTTCACGTTTTAAATCGCGGTATGGAAGAAAAAAATTATTTTCTTGAGGCTAAAATTAGCCAACACTATTCTTCAGACGAAATTTTCCGCCTTGCGAAAAATTACAACGAAAAATGGCTTACAATCAAAGTTAAAAACAAAGACGAAATCTATGACGACGTCGGCGAAAAAGATTTATCCGTTGACGACTTTTTCGGTATGTAAAAAAAGCATTGTTTGGCTTTTTTATTATAATATTATTCGTTTTTAGTTTGGCAACAAACGCAAAGATTGCTTTGATGTAAACACATAGGTTTGCAGTTACTTATTTTTTTAAAAGAACGTTTTTCTGATTAAAACAACGGCCACGTTACCGAAAAGCAAAAATATTGCCATTGCCCTTCCTAATTGTTCAAATCTTGCATTGTAATTTGATTTAATGAAAATGAACCCTAATGCAATAATAATGATTAGAGCTAATACGTTACCTAGTATTAACCAAAGAATAAATTTTTTTGTGCTTTTTTCTGTGTTTTTCTTCTCATTTACTAAAAATAATCAAATTTAAGGTTTTGGCAATAGGGTTAAGGCAGATAAAACTAATAACGTGAATTAGCGTTATAAATTAAAATTCAGATTAATAAATCCATACAGGAAAAATATTTGCATTGCCAGCCGACTTTTCAAATAAAAAACATTGATTTTTTTGTAAAATCAAATAGATTTTAGATAATAAAAACCGGAGCATTTATGAAAAAACTAATATCAACTGCAATACTAACGTTATTTATAACCACTTATACTTATTCCGTTATTGATAAGAAAAAAGCCGTTGAAATTGCAAGCAAAACCCTTGCTGTGATTACGGATATAAACATGATTTTAAATAAAGTTCAAACTAAAAACCATATAAATAAGGAAATTAAAGTTTCCCTTAAAAAGCAGGCTTCTATGCTTAAAAAGCTTAAACTTGAAATAAAACATTTACGTAGTATTTCCGAAGAAAATATGAAAGCTTTAAACCGCGAGTTTAAGCACGGACGTTATGCGCGGGCTCTCCAAAAAGCAATTAAAAATTTGTTCATGAATGTTAAAAGGCTGAAAAAAATTAACGGGGGAAATGAGCTTGTCAAGATTATTGCTTTGTAGTGCAATGTTGCTTTTTACTTTATTCAATGCTTATTCCGCAACACATAAAGCAAAAATTTTTAATGTAAGCCGATTTGCACGGAGTTATACTTTCGTCTTCAATCAAACGGATAAACCTGAAAATGTTTTAAGTAAAAAACAAAGAAGGGATTTGATATTTAAAATATATTTTTCCGATAGGGGTAAATATCGTCTTGCTTTTCGAATACATTCAAAAAAATTTAGCGCAAAAACCTTTAAGCTTCAAAAGAAATATATTAAGATTGAAGAAATTTTATACGCCCCGTCTATAAATAAAGCGCCATTTAACGTTTACATGGGAATAACTTATGATCAACCATATTTATACAGAAAAAAACTTCATTTCATTTTAAGTGTATTTGTTAATAAAATCGGTTTATATTTTATCAGAGTAAGTGGGGATATTCAAGGTGACTATTCACCTCTGGCGGTTGATTTTATAATTGTTAAACAC
>CAYUYT010000388.1:0-2168 GCA_964449345.1 uncultured Spirochaetia bacterium
AATCTTAATTCTTATTCTTATTCTTAACTCTGCGCCCTCGGCGTTCTCTGCGGTTTATTCTTCTTTTTTTTCAAACACAATGCGCTCAACTGCCTTGTTCATTAAAGGGGGCATGAAAAGTCAACTATTTTCCACGCTTTTTAAACGCGCCTTTTTTGTAATTAATTAGTGTATAATAAAACGCATGCTTAAGTCTTCTAACTTTTATCCGTGAAAATGATTCATTAGTTTTATTAACGCTTCCGCCTGTTTCGGATTAATTTTCGGTAAACTTAACGCTTTTCCTTTTGCTTTTAAATTACGGTAACGTTTCATATACGTCTCTCTTTGTAATTTATGATAATCATAAACTCCTATGGTAAAAATATAAAATGATAAATATTTACTAGCAGGAAAATATGCAATTTCAAGCTTGTCCGTATGTCCATATTTAATGGGATTTCCATCAATATCCACAGCCATTGAATTTAAGTCTTTGTCAACTCTTATTATTCTAATTTCTCCGCAGATAAATGATAATTCCGATAAAGACCTGCGTTTTCTTTCCTCTTTTATTGATTCATAAACTTTATGAAATTTTTTACCGCATTTTCTATTTAAACCTAAAATCTCTTTACTTTGATAATTATCAACCCGGGCAAAACTAACTTTTAAATCATCACATTTATATTTATAATTTACCAATTCAGGAGACTTATACCCCAGAGAAAAACACGCTAATTCTCCTCTCCTGATACCCATTCTTTTCAAATCAAGAATCATACGAACCCCCTGTTTATTTTTATTAGGTGCGTAAATTCCTTTAACATTGTCTATGTATAATTTTATTACTCCTAGTGCGTCAACGAGTATTCCGCGTTTTACTCCACGGTTTACTTTCGGGTGCACCTCAACAGCGAGAAAATCCCTATATCCGTCACCGTCCATATCCCAAAACCATACAACCCTATATTGAGTGTTCCCGAAATACTTTTTAAACACTTTTAAAGGCCTTTCGGATTTAACTTTATAATCCGCCCATTTCGGGCCAAAATAAGCTAAATACGTTATATACTTGCTTCTTTTCACTCCTTTTGGAGTTTTAATAATTTTTCTGAACGAAATAATTTGTTGCTCAGTTAACTTATCTTTGTCTTTTTCATTTTGCTGCCCGCCTTGCTTTCCTTTACACGATAATATCATCGTTGTTATTAACGTAATAATTAAAATTATTTTCCTCATGTTTTATTCCTTATCTATTTGTAGGTACAGGATACACAAATTTTTTACATTTTACGGCTTCTTGTTTTAGTTTATTCATGTCTATTCTTCTAAACTGTAAATTGGGATTATCAGGATTGAAAGGCACATTTATCTCTGTTTTACCGCCATTTTCGTTGCCTTTTGTGGTCATAACCTGATAAACCGTTTTTGTCTTACCTTCCGCGTCTGCAACTATTTTCTTCCCCTGAAATACCATTACATGGGTCATTTTGCCGTCACCGTTTCCATCAACAAAAATCAAATCACCGGGTTTTAAATCTTTTTTCTCTACTTTCTCTTGCGCCCATGCTTGATTAAATATACCGGGATTAGTTCCATTTCTATCAACACCTATTTCTCGGAGATCATATCCGGTCATTAATCTCAAAGAGTGCATTACGCCTCCACAACAATCAAAACCTTTATAAGTCCCATCAGGCTTTTTAAATGGATTCTTATCCGCCAATTTACTATATTTAGATTCTGAATTGCGGTATTGATCCCTATTATTTCCACCAGTTAAAACATAATCTTTACCTTTTATTTCAGTTTTATAAGTATTAAAAAAATTATTTATCAATATTCTTCTATTTTTTTTAGAATTCCAATTTTCATCTAATGGCGGAGTAGGTAATCTTTTTCGTAAAGCCGCATGGCCAGCAGACGTTCTTGATCCAGAGACATGCCAGACTTGTTTATACGTGCAATAGCGCGCCGAACGTTTCCTTCGTACCCATAACTCTCAAACCCACGAGCGGAAATAGCGTTGACAAGGCTATCGAAATATAGCTCAAAAAGTCCAATATCTAGTACCGTAGAGTCAATGGCGCTGCCAATTTCTAATTCGTCTAGCTCTTCGTTGGTCTTGAGCTTGACAAGCTTACCCTGAATGTCAGTCAAGATTCGGCGGTGCTCTTTTACGTAAG
>CAYUYT010000389.1:0-2150 GCA_964449345.1 uncultured Spirochaetia bacterium
TTCGTCTTTTTTTCTATTATCCTTTTTTTTCTTTTTTTTGTGTTCAAGAATTTTTTTGAATGAGCGTTTTTCTCCACTACTTTTGTCAGCAGCCGCATTTTTGCCTTTAAGAATTTTTTCTTCTTCGGATAATTTATTTTCATCAGAGTAAAGGGGGGGCGGTCCCTGCTCTTCTTCGTTGCGTGCAGAGTATAAAACAAGAGATAATAAAAATATTAATAAGAAAATTGTTACTTTTTTCATACATAAAAACAACGCATATTTATAATAGCATTTTAAAGTTTTTTAAGAATTTTTTCAATCCATTCTATTTTAGGATTGTCTTTTATAAATATTTCGTCTTCTACTTTTCTAAAATTTTCCGGTTTAGAAAAACTACGGTCAATTGAACTTAGGTAGCTAATATCCATTTCTTCAAGTTTAACGTAAGCAGTATTCCTTACCGGATAGAAATCTCCTGTTTTATCGGAATCGTATAAAGCTTTTAAAAGCGCTTTGACAACGTCTTTACCTTTATAATCCGAAAGTTGATTTACTGCTTCTTCACGGATATTAATATCTACGGATTCACATAGCCGCAATAATCCCGGCTTACCTTCTTTTAATCGGCATAATGTAACAAATAATAAAGGTTGCAAATCCGTATTAAGATACTTTTTAATATATTTTTTTACAACGGGAGTAATATTTTCTTCTCCGATACGGGATAAAGCCAATACTGTAGAATAAACGTGTTCAAAAGAACAAGTGCGTAAAAAATTTAGTAACGGAAAAATTGCGTCATAATCCTGTAAAAAACCTAAAGTTTCTATTATGCTTTCAACATTATCCGGCGTTTTGCTTAATATATTAATTAAGTTAGGAACAACGGCTATTATCCCGCGCTTTTTAATTAATTCAAGTTCTATAAAATTATAATCGTTTTTGTTTTGAATGTTTTTCTCAAATTCTTCCGGCGATAAAATCGCCTTGCTAACCGTGCTTAAATATGAAAAAGCAACGGGAAAATTCCACGGATGAATTAATCCCCATAAGTTAAGGTTAAAACCTATGTCAAAAATCAGCATTGTTTCCGTATTAACATAAGGACGGACAAGGGATTTTATTTCGTTATTGTAAAGCGTCTGCCTTGCTTGCCTTATACTCATTTGGTCATGAATTAGTCTTTGCGTTGTTTCGTTATTCAAGCTTGCAAGAATAAAAGGTATTTCCTTTTCTTTGCCTGTTTTAATCATCCATTTAATAATATTAAGCAAATTCAGGTTGTGATTTGAATATCCTGATTCGTATCCGTGGATTTTTTCATCAATATCAAAAAAATTGTTGTTTAAAAAGTAAGCATGCGAAAAATAATCATTTGAAAGCGCCTTTTTGTTGATTTTCTCATAAATCCAGCCAAGATAGTAAAACGCCTTATATTCATAAGGACTTTCTTTAATTATTTGTTTTAAAATACTTTCTGCCTGTAAATAATCGTCATAAACAAGGTGCTTCAAAGCTGTGTTGATATTTTTATTTGTCATAACGTTCCCCTCCCAACGTTATTTAAGTTTCTAATTTCATTAACTTATTAACTCGCCGCTCATGACGGCCTCCTTCGAATTTGGTAGATAGCCATATCTTTAACATTTCTATTGCATCGTCTTCACTTGTAACTCTGGCTCCAATAGCAAAAGCATTGGCATTATTATGCAAGCGCGAATATTTGGCAGTCATAATATTTGTGCAAAGCGCACAGCGAATTCCCTTTATTTTGTTAGCGGTTATTGAAGCGCCTATGCCTGAGCCGCAAACTACTATGGCTCTGTCGGCTTTGCCGTTTTGTACATCCAAAGCAGCAAGTTTGATAAAATCGGGATAATCAACACTCTCTGTGCTGTGTGTCCCCCGGTCAATAGTATCGTGGCTTAAATTTTTTGCAATTTGCTGTAAAATTTGCTTAAGTTCAAACCCTGCATGGTCTGATGCAAAAGAAAGAATCATGGTTCCCCTTCCCGAAGTGTATTTTATAAGTATAATAATAATTTACTATAGTATATAGCGCTTTTTTGTCAAGAAAATTTTTTTTTTGTTTTATTATTATAATTAACCTCGAATACCTACTTGAAATCTTAAATATAAATTAATTTGTTTAAACATTTAAAAAAAAC
>CAYUYT010000390.1:0-2143 GCA_964449345.1 uncultured Spirochaetia bacterium
ACTATAGCAGATAGAAAAAATTTTCTTTTTGACGAACGCCTTAGTGATGCAAAAAATGAAGGGTAAACAGGGCGCGCTTTGTTTATATCTTGGGTAAAAGCTCCGCTGTCTACATAAGAGCTTAAATTTTCGCTGACTTGTTTTTGCGTTAGTTTGCTGTAATATTTTTCTAGCTTTCTCATAGGAACGGAAACGCTTTTATACCTTTTGCCCGGTGCGGGATTTAAACTCTTTTTAATTACTTTTTTAATAACCGGGGGGATTTCCGGGTTTATTTTTTTTGGATCAGTTAGTTTTCCGCTTAAACGCGATGAAATTGCCTCAGGTGAAAAAGCGTTACCGAAAGGCGTTTTTCCCGTTAACATTTCATACAAAATCACACCCACTCCGTAAATATCCGTTCTAAAATCAACGTGCTTTAAATCATTCAACTGTTCGGGGGACATGTAAGCCGGAGTTCCGATTACAATTCCCGTTTCCGTTAGTTTTCTCGTTTTATCCGGGCTTGATGCGATTCCGAAATCTATGATTTTTACGCTACCCGTTTTTGAAATCATTATATTAGATGGTTTTAAATCTCTATGAACAACGTCTTTATCATGTGCATATTCAAGGCCTTTGCAAACTTCGTTATAAATAAATATCGCAGCCATTACATCGAGTTTTTTCTTTTGCTCAATTAAATCCGCAAGCGTTATTCCCTGAATGTATTCCATTACAATGTAACGTTTATTGTTTTCAACGAAATAGTCATAAACAGGCACAATGTTTTCATGCCTTAAACTCATCATTATTGTTGCTTCTCTTTCGAAGCGTTGCCGCATTTCATTACTCTGACTTTTTGCAAGCTCTTTTATGATAACAGTATTTTTTAGCGCAGGGTGGACGGCTTTGTAGATTTTACCCATGCCGCCCGCGCCGATGTTGGCGATGATTTTATAATCCCTTATCACGTCTTTCATTTTTGTACCTTCCTTAACGCTATTAATTCGTTGCTTTATATTATGTCGGGAATATGTAATTCCTTTCATTGGGAAATTATTTTTGGGAAATAAAATAAATGAATTCACCGAGTCAATTTTGGATAGCGTATTTCATACACTAATTAGGTGTCTTAAAACCAAGACATTTTGATAGCCTATTATTCAAAATATCTTGAATCGTAAATATTACATTTTTTTAAAAAAGTTACGCCATATTTTTATTTACCTTTACGTTTCGGTGTTAATTATATTTAGTATGTTTTTATATAAATAGTTTTACGGGAGATTGTTATGCTTTTATGGTTTGCTTCAATATCCGGTGGGTTCGGAATTTCCTGCGTTGTTGGTTGGGTTTTAGAGTTAAAACGCCTCCGCGGGTTTAAAACGTATCCTGCTCAAGATATTAGCGATTTGGTATAAACGCAAAATTATGTTTCCGGCGAAATAGGCAGCGGGTCGTTTGACGAGAAAGTAAAAATAAAAGGCGTTGCCACTTGTAATACCCCCTTAAAAAGCCCTATTTCAAAAAAAGAATGTATTTTTTCTAAAACAATAGTTGAAGTTATATACAACGAGAAATACAAAAAAGTCAGCGTGAAGACAGGCGAACCCGTTATCGAATGGAAGCCAAAGAAAAGTGAAATTACGGCAAAAACACAAATGGTGGATTCTTTTTACATTACTGATGAAAATGAGTGGGATAAAAAAGTTTTAGTTTCCATTCAAGACAATATGCCCTATGGATATAGCGAAGATTTTTTTCAAAATGAAGATTTTTTGAGTATGAAAACTGTAACTGATGAAAAAATCGTTTATGATGAGGATAACCACGGAGTAAAATTTAAACACGAAGAGCTTGATATTGATTTATTTAATTTTGCCCGTTCGGATGATAAAAAAATAACGGGTTTTCATATTACGGAAAAAATAATTCCAACGGAAACTAAGGTATTTGCGTTCGGAAAAGTCGATGATAAAAAAGGTATTTTGCGCATGACACCGGAGAAACAGAAGAAATCCCCTGTGTTTTACTGCAAATGCGGAGGAAGAGAATCACCGCTGTATCACAATCTTTAAGTAAAGAGGGAGGATTAGTGATAGTATGGGGTATAAAGAGAAATCATCCCTAGCCCTACTTTAAGTAAAGAGGGCGGATTTTT
>CAYUYT010000391.1:0-2137 GCA_964449345.1 uncultured Spirochaetia bacterium
CTTTTTCAATATTTTTAAAACGGATTATGTACGGTTGATAAGGGTTATCCGTTGTTTGTACGGACATATATTTAGTTGTTAATAGAAAAAATTGTGTCTTATTAAAACTATATTTAAAAACCGGCGCACCGGAAGAAAGATAGGCATGGGAAAAGGGTTTTAACTTATTAATCATAACGGAGAAAAACTCTTTTTTTTCAGGCATTATTTCTATACAACGCAGGAAAGCTTTTTTTGCTTTTTCTGATTCCCCTTTATTTTTGAATAAAATCCCAAGGGAAATCCATGCATTAACATAGTATGGATAGTTTTCAATAGCGTTAAAATAATCTTGCTTTGCTTTTTCCGTTTTACCTAGTTTATGGTATGAGATGCCTCTAGCAGTATAAACTCTGTATAAATGATTATAGTCGGGATGTTTATTAATTACTTTCGTTAACAACGCTATTGCTTTTTCGTTGTTGTTTTCTGTTGAATAGGCTACGGCGTTCATTTCAAGTTCATGTGCTTTTTCACTATTGGGTTTGCTGTTTATAAATTCTTTACTGTAATAAGCGGGATATTGTTTTTGCGTACCGCAATAACTTAAAAAAAGGAAAATAGGAATGAAATAAAAAAAACGTGTATTTTTCATCAGATAAAACTCTTTTATGCCCCCATCGAGCTTTCTAATTTAACACTAAAATTTTCAGAAAAGCACGTCAGCCAAATATCGCCGGAAGCGTTTTGACCGGGTTTAGGTTTGTGTAAATATATTTCTTTAGCTAAAACGGGTAAAGCGGGAAAGCCTGAATTTAACGGTTTAATTAAAAAATTACTACCCATGTTTTGCGTTATGTTTCCCGTAAATGTATATTCATCTGGAAAACCGCTGTTTGTTTTTATAAATGCGCGTGCGAGTTTGCTTTTTAAATCAATTTTGGAAATGGTATATGAGATAGCAGTAAAGTAAAGTTTCATATTTTTCGAATATGCTTTTTGGTTAAAGCTGTAATCAACAGATGTTGCGTTTATTTGTTCACCGTCTATATTTAAAGTTAAAAATGCATCACCGTAACGCGTTGTCTGTATTTTATCAACCTTGGTTTTTAAAAAACACTGCGTGTTGTAATAAAACGGAAAAGCGCTAGTTAATTTTGCTTTTTTAAATAAAAGCAAGGAAAAAACGTTTTTTTCGATTATTCCGGTTAATGCACCGAAAGTTTTACTTTTTGCTTTGATTATAGGTTGTTCAATAACACTATCAATATGTGCATCAAGATCATCAATTTCCATGAATAACTCCCAGCGTGAACCTAACGGAAGCGGGTCAACCATAACGTTTTTCAATATCTACTCCATAACTCTTTCATTTTACTAATGATTTTTCAATCCATGTTATAATTTGATTTTTTTTAAGCGCAATTTGTACAAAATTATATAATTTTTTTAGAATAATTTTTTCTGCGTAAAAAGGGTCGTTTTCGTTTATTTCACCTGTTATTGCTAAAAGTAATTCGTCAATTTCATCAAGCTCGTAGGATAATCTTATAAGCGAGCCGACCGTGATTGATTCTCTGTTAACAGTAACGTCAAAAGTTAAACAGGGAAACTGTTCCCTTGCAATTGTTCTA
The DNA here is from genome assembly GCA_964449345.1 of uncultured Spirochaetia bacterium. Lineage (GTDB taxonomy): Bacteria > Spirochaetota > CALGPD01 > CALGPD01 > CALGPD01 > CALGPD01. The sequence goes on from CAYUYT010000391.1 coordinate 1,614, forward strand.
AACATATCTTGGGTAATAATAACGGGTATGTGAAAATCAGGGGGTAAATAATAAGTATCGGGATAATTCGTCAAGACCAGATGTTTGAAAGGTAAATCAACGTACGTGTTAAATTTATCCCTGTACATTTCAATAACTCGTCTCGCATCATCGGGGTCATATTCACCGGAAATAGCCGGCGGCCTGCCTTGAATTGTCAGGTAACATGCAAAGCGTTTTAAATAATCCAGATATAAGCAAATATTTTCGGGAATAGTTTCCTTTATAATATCCGTTTCTTCGTTGTAAGCCGGTCGTGTGCCCGTTTCTTCTTCAACCCGGCTGAAAACTGATGCTAAAACAATTTCCCTTTCAATATTCAAATCATCGGGCGTTGTTCCCATTTTTATAGGATTGAGTAACGGTTCTACTATTAAAGATGAATTCATAAGTTTTTCCTAAAATATATAATAACATTATAAACAATATTGTTAAAAAAAGCTAAGCAAATGAGTAATATAGACGAAAAATTATAATGAAACATT
>CAYUYT010000392.1:0-2112 GCA_964449345.1 uncultured Spirochaetia bacterium
ATAAAGCTGATCTTTTTACTGTTAAATTAGTAAAATATTTATCATTTACATTTTCGATAATATAAGATTTAAGAGCAAAATTTTCAAATCCAATTTTGTCTAATTTTTTTTTAAAATTATCGCTGAAAAAAAGATTGGAAAATTTTTGGTATTCAGTTTGGTCGGAAAAATTATAATGATATTCAAAATTTATACCTAAAGCATTAATAGGACAATGAGATAGTAATTCGCAAATATTTATTATTAAATCTTTTAATAAAGGTTTTTCAGGAGCTGATTTAGTTGATAAATACAAGCGATTTAATGTTACTTGTATGTTAAACCATTCAAACTGAACATCAGAAATTTGAGGGTGAATTGCCTTAATTTCGGCCTGTTCCGCTTGAGTTTTATTTATTAAATCATTTTGAGAAAACCAAATAGGGTGAAAAATGCTAGGATTAAAATTACCTAATATTACAAATGATGTATGTTCTGCTTCTAGATTATTATTTAAATATTTCATTTTTATATTATATTTTCTTCTAAAATTTTTTCGTTATATTTGATAAAATAATATAAAAATATTAATCTTTTTACAATTAATAATTTTTTTTATCTGAATCCGTTATCTCATCAACAAATTCCTCCGCTTCTTTTTCGCTAACGCTTTCTAATTCCATAACAGCGCGTTTTTTGCTCATTAATCCGGCGTTAACTTTTTTAATGGTTTCATCCGTTTTATTTATATCCAGAATATTAAAAACGTTACCCCATTCCAACGAAAAGTCTGAAATTTTTAATGCTGTTTTTGCCTTGCTTTTTGAATATGCTCCGTGCATTAATAGGGAAATACGCGCAACGTCTTTTAACCCTTTTGTCCAGAGTGTTTTTTTCGCTTCAATCATAATTAACGTGTTCGTTAGTTTAAGTTTTAGGGCTTTTCCTGAAACAATTTCATCCGTATCCAAAAGAGCAGGGGAAATACTGCACAGTTTAAGTAAAAGGTTAGTGCAGTTTTCAAGGTGGTCATGAATATTTTTTAAATCCGGGTTATAATCGATAAATTTAAATACATCCTGAAATTTACCCGTTTTATCTCTAGGCGCGGCAGTTACCCCGATTTCTTCGACTTTTATTTTAACCTGCTCGCCGTTATTACGTATATGGTCAACCCCGCTGCTTAATGAGGGAAACGCGCTGCCTCTTGCCTTAGCTTTTTTAATCCAGTCCTCCGTTGCTACTAGAATAGGGTAGGTGTAACGCCTAACAGCACTTGAAATCCTAGACAACGTATTATTTATTTCATGAATCAATTCGAGTTTATCGTCAAAATCACTCACTCCGTAAAAACCCGTTTCAAGCGCGTTCGGTATATAAACAACGGGGATATCACTAAACGGAAGTTCTATTGTTTTCGGTGTTTCTAATAAAACAAGATCGAAACCGCTTCTCGTTTGTTTTATTAAATACACGCTTTTTGTATATTTACCCGGTTCATAGTGTTCTTCTATGTAATACTCTTCGTAGTTAACTCCGGTTTTATGGTCAATAACGGGCTGCTTTTCAATGTATTTTAGTGTACAGGCAACGGGTTTATCGTTTTGTATTTCAAAAAATGCGTTTTCCGGGTTTATTGCTTCGATAATGACTTGGTTATTCTTTTCTTTACCGTCTGTGCTTTTATCGGAGTTATATTTATTTATTAGCCCCCAACGAATTCTAAAAACACATCCACCTGTTGTGCTTGCAGTTATTGCTTGTTTGTAACACGTTGTAGTAAAACCGTTTTTGTTGAGAATTTCAACAAGAATTTTGCCCGCATGTTTATTATTAACGTTAATTTTAACGGGTTTCAAAAACATTAAATCTGCTTGTTTTTTAGCGATTAATGAAACCGTGTTTACTGTTATGTAAGGCGAATTAATCACTTCCCGCGTTTGCGGTAAACTCATAAAAACGTCTTTATGTCTGCCTTTTAACAAGGCATAAAAATCGCGGTGTTTTAAAACACGGTTTTCTCCTTGTTTGTCGTTTTGTTTTTTTAGTATTTGCATCAAATCTGTCATTTTTTTCTCCTTTACAGAAATTCAACTACGTCTGTTGATTCGTAAGTTTTATATTTTTTCGCTT
>CAYUYT010000393.1:0-2075 GCA_964449345.1 uncultured Spirochaetia bacterium
TTTTTTTATGTAGTTATAATACTTACGCTCAATTTTTGCGCCTTTCATATCTGCGCTTTTAAAAGTAACGTTTTTGAACGTTGCTTTAGTGAAATCAACGTTTGTAAGGTTAGCGTTGGTGAAATTGACTTGAGATAATTTTGCTCTGATGAAAGTGGAGCCGGTCAACGTGCAGTTAGTGAAATTGAGTTTAATGCCACGAAAACCTTCATTATATGGAATGAATTTACCGTTAACCATTTTCCCAAGTTTTTTTGAATAATTACTAGAAATAAACTTACTATTAATAATTTTTGATTTTAAAAAATTGATATTAATAAATTTTCCATCCAATTTACAATTTTTAATAAATGAAGATTTTATATAAGAATTTTTAATATAACCGCCAAATATTTTTGTATTAATAATTTTAGAATCATTAATTTTCATTTGAATAACTCTACCGCCAATTGTTGACTCTTTAATATTGGAAAATGATAAATTGATCTTAAATAATTTTCCGCCAATATCTGATTTATTAATTTTCGCTTTCTTAAAATTAACATTTTTTAATTCATCTGTAATATCTGAATTTATTATCTCTGCTCCGGTAAAATCAACGTTTATATATTTAGCAGCATACATTTTTTTGCAATCAATTATTTTAGCGTTATTAAATTTTACATTTTCAAATTTAGGAATCTTTAATGAAGGATGCAACTCAATTGTAAAATTCTTTAACGTAGCATTACTAAAATCACAATTTATAAATTGTGTATCCATTATTAAAATATCCGAAATATGACAACGTCTGAAATCAATGTTATATAAATTCCCGCTCCAATAACCGTCCTTCTTTATTTGTGCACCGGATAAATTTACCTTTACATTTTTATTTTTTTCCCGCCAAGCAGGAAATCTTTTACTTTTAAAAATTTTTAAATGTTTTTCGTTGTATGTGTGCGTTGTTTTCCCGCACCCTAATACAAATACCAATATCAAAATAATATATTTTTTCATTTCTATCTCCTATTCCAAATCATCGAAAATTCTTTGGTCATTTGTAAAAACGCCTTTATTCATTTCCTTTATAAAAGCTCGGTATTCAGAACTTTTTCTCTTAGACATCTCTTTTCTTTCTTGTATTGTCAAACCAGGTTTTAATAAATCGGAAGCCGAATGCCGGAAAAATCCACCGTTTTTAAGCTCATTCCCGTCTTGCACCCAGCGTTGATACCCAACATCCTGTCCATTTATCCAAATTCTATCTGCAAATTTGCCGTCGCTGCCGCCGTTCCAGTTGCCATCGTAATTCCTTCCTAGGCCTTTCAAACCTTTTATGCCCGGGTTCTGTTTTATGATTTCTTTCATCCACTCTTTAGCATCGTCCGCTCCTTGGCAGTTTTGCATAAAAATCGTTGCTCCGTCTTTCACCGCGCCTTTAAAGTTTATTGCGTTTATATTTGCCGCGTTCTCTCCTGTTCCATCTGTCCCGTATGTATATCCGTTGCCGTAATATAAACCTTGATGCCTATTACCTGAAACACCTGTTGTTCCTTCATTAAAAATTGTATTTCTAATACCGTGGCCGGCTATAACCAACGACTTTATTTTACCCCCCATTTGGATAAAACGGTTCATTTTAGAAACGAATTCTTTTCCCGTTTTCCATTTCATTGAACCATCAATACCGGCACCTTTTTTATTAAAATGCTTTATATTATATCGCGTTCCATTAAAATCTTTATTGCTCGCGCCCATATGTATACTTGCATTTTTCAAGTCCTTTATATTGAAAGTGTTCCCGTTGACCTTTGCAAATAATTTTTTAACAAGTTTATTTCTTATTTCAACTGCTTCTTTATATGCTTCTCCCGCGGATGGACCAAGTTTTACTATATCCATTAGCTTATCTATGGCTTTTGTAACATCACTATTATATAAAAAAGTATTTTCATTGTTTAAATTTAAATCATTGATAACATTTTTATATTCTTTCAAAAGCTTAGCCGCCGCACTCGCCTCACTCCCGCTGCTTCCGCTGTCCTGCGTGTCTTGCGGGTTCTCATTCGGTATCATACCGCCTTCGTTGCTTA
>CAYUYT010000394.1:0-2031 GCA_964449345.1 uncultured Spirochaetia bacterium
CGTTGCTTAACCAACTAAGCAGAATGTCCAATTTAACTGAGGCAAGACAATAAAACCAAAAATAGTGTTCTTTTTAGATTCAGGAAGATTTAAATATATAATGGGGAAATTAAAGTTAGAATATAGTCAATATTCTATCTCAGGAACTAATAAATGCTGGCGGTATTTCGAGTATCAGAATGAATCTCTTTTTATATATTTACCACATCCTAGTTGGTATAATATTTTAAATTCTAGCTGTAGTAAGAGCAAAATTAAATCATTAATCTTGAAGTATTATACTGGAAAATAAACCATGAACATAGACATAACGAATAGTTACAACGACCTGAAAAAGCGTTATTCTAATGATAAGCTAATCGAACAAGTCGCGTTCCGGCGAGAGCATCTCAATTCCGATAAAATATCTATCGGTAAAAGAGGGAATATAACTCATATTTTAAAACAAACGCATCAAACGTATTATCTAGGTGATTTTAACGCAACGTGTATGCTTGCCGGTACTTTATTAGAAGGTGTTTTAAGTTTAAAACTTGAACAACACCTTTTATCCGGAAACAAGGTGTATGTTAGAAGTAAAAAACACGGCAAATATTTGGCGGATAAACCCGAAGATATTGAAGATTTAAACTTTAGCAGTTTGATTACTCTTTGCGGCCAGTGTGGTTTTTTAGATAAAACAACAAAAGATTATTCCCATGATATAAGGAAAATAAGAAACGAAACTACGCATAACAAAATGCCTTATTTTAATAAAGATAATAATTCAGGAAATATGATAATGAAAATAAAACAGGCCGGGGTAATAATTGAGTTTCCTGCGAAAGAGGTTGAAGAGCTACTAGATAAACAGGGTAACAAACCAATAACAGCGTATTACTGCCTAAAAAGAACGCGTGAAATTTTGCATCAGCTTTTTAAAAAAACGTAAAACTTTAATAATTATTTTTATAGCTGTTTTAAGTTATTAATACTTGCTAAATAAATTCTTAACATTTTTGCGGAAATTACCCATCGTTTTAGGATTTGTTATTTTGACGCTATAATAACTAAAATGTCCGATTCGAAAAAATAAAGTTGGTTTCGAGCTATTATTAAATTTAATTTCGAAACAGTTAGCACCCCAGTTGTGAAAATATTTGCCTAAATTATTGCAATTTATTGATTTATATCCATTGCTACTTTTGAAAACACTTTCAATCGCCTCAAAGGCTATTCTAGAAAAAATAATAACAATTCTCGGTTTTATATACTCTAATATTTTTTTATGAAAATCCGCGTAGATTTTTGTCAAATTTTGTTGAACATTTGGGTTAAGATCATTTTTAAAATCACTTTCAGACTTAGAATTGAAAAAGAAAAAATTAGTCGCATACGTTTTTCTTAAAAGGGGGTAATTGTAAGGGCGAATATCATCATTAGGCTTATCATCAAAAATTAATTCAAAAAAGTCTTTGATATGTTGTTGTAAGTCATACTTCCCAACATTATTATAGTTAACATTTTTAAAGAAAGCTTGAGGTATTAGACATAAAAATCCGAGTGGGTATTCTAAACTCTGCTCAACAGATTCAGGATTAACTTTTTTAAAAAACTTTTTATTTATCTCTGGTTTTTTTTTGCTTTCCTGAAATTTCCAGTTTTCATCCAGGTACGCGTTGCTGATACGGTGAATATTTTTTTTTAGTAGTTCAGTTAAGACTATGTTTGTACATAACTCTTTGTCACCTCCCCCCGGATTAAACCCCATTAAGGCTATATCTGTTTCAGGCGATATAGTTTCAAAAGAAGAATACAAAAAATCAAACCTGCTTTGTAAAAAACTTTGATGATAAGGAGTATTTTGCAGTATATTATCGGTTTTATAATATAAGTCGATCAGGTCATCTTGAATCTCTTCGATGAATTTTATATTATCCTTGTAAAATTTAATATTAATACATTTCTTTTCGGCGCAAATTTTTCCCCAGTTCATGTTACCTCCAATAAATTTTGTATAGTCTATATGAATATATTTATTATATCAATCAT
>CAYUYT010000395.1:0-1988 GCA_964449345.1 uncultured Spirochaetia bacterium
TTGCTATTTTTCTTAACACCTTTTGTGGCTTCCCTCATATGTTCTTTTATTTTTTTGAGAAATTCAGGGCGATCGGCGTATTTTTTCTTAAGAGCATCGGGGCGTTCGTCCGATCCTACCTCCGTTTTTCAGTATAATTGACCATTACTTTGCTTTCTTAAACGCGCCTTTTTTAAAAATCTTGAGTGTATAGCCCCAACCAAATTTTTTATTATTTGATTTAGTCATTCCACCAATATCTAAAACATACATTATTTTTTTTAGATATTTATTAGGATCTGATTTTGGACCTACGGTATAACTTGGAGGGCTACTTACGTCAATATCCAAAGAAAAATATTTTTTAAAATCTTTAATATTTGGATTTATATATAATTTATTATTATCAACTTTCCATAACATAATTTTAAATATTCTGTCATTAAATTTATCAATAAGTCTGCCATTCTTTTTAAAAATTACTGTTGTATTACCACCGCTATACCAAGTACCATTGTTGTACAAAAGAACCTTTTTTACACCTAATTTATTCAAGTCTTTTTTAGTTCTTTCTTTAATTTGTTTAATTATTTTTATATATTCCGAATGTGTCTTATCTTTATTGTTACCCCCGCTTTTTTTATGAGAACAATAAAATAAATTTACAATTACGAAAAAGCTAAAAATTGTATTTAATATAATTCTATTTTTCATACATTTCCTCCGTTTAATTTTTAGGCTGATAAATATCAAAATATTTATAATTATTTAATCCACTTTTTTTATTCTTTTCAAATATATGATTCATTTTAATTTTTCTTTCTTTTATCCCTCTACTTGGATATGAATTAGAACTTGATTCATTAATAATCAACGAATTCGTTTTCTTGTCAAACCCCACTATAACGGCAACGTGTGTATAGTTTTTAATTGTCGTTTGCTTGCCGTCAACCTTTACTTGAATATCGGGTTTTACTCCGTCCCAACCACCGTGTTTCTGCATTACTACCGTACCTTTTAACTTCTGTATCTGTTTTATAGCTTCTTTATCATTGGGGTTATTTTTAAGTCTTTGAGCAATGTTCTTAAAAAACGTCTTGCCTTTATTCGTTGGTGTCATCAAATCTTCGTTATATGCCATATGGGATACACCCCATAACTGTGTTCTAAAAAATGCTTTTTCATACTCGGTTTTAGTAATTTGTCCTGATTTATATTGTTTCTTCAAAGCGTTTAAACTTGCGTTATTAATTTGTATAGCATTTTTATATCCGTCAGCATAATTTTTATATATATTTGGCTTATAACCGTACCCCTCATAAGCACCTTTTTTAGTTGCGCCTGTAATATAAGAAATTAAACCCATATACTGCGAACAAACATATTTATCATGGCTAAGAAAAGTATCCTTATAAAAAACTGCATTACCTTCTTTATACCCGATCTTGCCTTGAGTAAGTGAAGTCAATTTTTTCGTTAGTTCCGCTCTTATCTCGTTTCTAATTTCAACGGGCAACTTATCATAAGGTTTACCGTATTTCTTTTCAAGGCCAGATTTGATTTCCTCAAACTTTTCCTTCAACTTTTGCGTTGCAGCAACGAATATTTTCCTATTTTTAGTAAACGGACGCGGTTTAGACAATTTTTTTACTTTCTTATCAAAATCAGCGGCTGCCTTTTTAGCATTTTCTATCTGTTTTTTATAGGTTTCATTTATATCTTTGTCAGTTATTTCAATCTTACTTATAGCTTCCGTAGCGTTCTTAATATCCGCCTCACTCCCGCTGCTTCCGCTGCTTCCGCTGTCCTGCGTGTCTTGCGGGTTCTCATTCGGTATCATACCGCCTTCGTTGCTTATGACCTGTGTCGGCCGCGGGCTAGAGTAATCAACGGGCGGGGTTTGCGTTTGCTCGCCCGTATTCTGCGCGGTTTGCGTTGCGTTGCCCGTTTCTAATAAATGAGAATACTCGTTTTCTAAGGACGCGTAATTATTAAAAACGCTTTTAATC
>CAYUYT010000396.1:0-1985 GCA_964449345.1 uncultured Spirochaetia bacterium
TTCTCCAGACTTCCGTGCATATAAATATCCATATCCCCGGATGGGGTAAATTTAATATCTCGTCCTGGCCCCCAACGCCACATTTCTTTATTGTTGTATAATATAACTTTCTTTATGCCGAATTTTTTTAAATCTCTTTCTGTTCTTTTTTTAATTATTTTTAGCAAGTCAGGTTTTTCCGATTTGTTATTATCATTTTGACTTGAACAACAGTTCAAAATAAATAACAGGGGAATTATGCTAAAAACGGATATGATATATTTTTTCATCTTAATCTCCTTATAAAACATTATATTAGTTATTAGAGTGTACCTTAGGTTTCTGGATATCTAAATTGCAGGTTTATAATAAAAATTATAGTTGTGACTTTTTTTTTACATAGAAATTTTCTTTAATAATTCGAACCTTTATAAAAACCTAAATATTTTCACTTATAGCAATGAATGTAAAAATAAAGTTTATGATTATCTTTATTTTCTTTTAGTTTAGATTCTAAGGTTAATGAATATTTAAAATTTTCTAAATCTTTTATATTAGAATAGCCGCTTCCTTCTGCTGGCACAGCATTCATTAAATAAAATTTATTTTGTTTGGAATAATTAAGGTTTATATACAATTTATCTTTCAAAACCTTCCACAAAAATGTCCTTTTTTCCCCTTTATAATCATTTAGTATTGTGCCATTTTCCCTAAAATACAAATAGCCGCTTGCACTAGAAATCCATTTTCCATTACCGTAAAGTAATATTTTTTTTATTCCATATTTCTTCAAATCATTTTTAGTTCGTGTTTTAATTTCTTCATTCAAAGAAATAACTTTTTTATCTCGTTCGCTTAATTTATTATTATTTGAATTACAAAACAGCAGGTTTATAATAAAAATTATAGTTGTGGTTTTTTTTAACATAAAATTCTCCCTTTAATTTTGGTTCTCATAAATATCAAAATATTTAAATGCAAGTAGAAATTTTGATAAATTTTCTGTTCTTACTTTATGACCTTCAGGATGATTTGATTCGTATATAGTTATTTCCCCGGTTTTAGCATTATAAGGACCTAATATGACAGCATGTGTATAAAATTTAAATTTTCTGCCGCTTCCATCTGTATAATCTTTATTAGTCGATGATTTTGGTTTCCACATTACTGTCTTCCCTTGTAATTTATTCATTGCTTCTGCTCGTTTTTTTGCATCTTCAATTTCTAATATTTTTTGAATAGTATTTTTAGTGAGTTTTTCCCCGTTAAACTTTGATTGTCTATATAACGTTTCATTATATGCTAAATGAGAAACACCATTAAAACCCCTTGTTTTATTAGCTTCGACATATCCCGGTGCATAATCATAAACTTCCGGATTTATCGGCCATTCAGCATTATATCCACTTACTTTAGGCTCTGGGTAGCCAGGCCTCTTATGTCTTGTGTTGCCAACGATATAATCAACAACAGTAATTAATTGAGAACAGACATCATACTTGCTGCCATTATATTGCCCTTGACTATTAAACATTACATGGCCTAATTCGTAGCCATTTTTCATTTTAGTATTTTCAATGTATTTTTTAACTATTGCATGGCGTATCTTGTCTCTTGAACTCTGTGGTAATTGATTATATTCTAGACCATACTTATTTTCAATATCCTTTTTTATTTTTTCAAATTTATCTTTCAACTTATGTACAGAAACAACAAAATCCCTTCTTATCTTATCGTTACCTACACCTGCATTTTTAATTTCTTCCGCATAGGTTTTATAGTCCGCATCAGTTATTTCAATCTTACTTATAGCTTCCGTAGCGTTCTTAATATCCGCCTCACTCGCCTCACTCCCGCTGCCCTGCGTGTCTTGCGGGTTCTCATTCGGTACCATACCGCCTTCGTTGCTTATAACCTGCGTCGGCCGCGGGCTAGTGTTATCAACGGGCGGGGTTTGCGTTTGCTGTATGTCCGTTGCGTTGCCCGTTTCTAATAAATGAGAATAC
>CAYUYT010000397.1:0-1953 GCA_964449345.1 uncultured Spirochaetia bacterium
GGTAATTTATACAACTTAAAGAGCTAAAAATAAAGAAAAAAATATTATTTGATGAATAAATGTGTTAGTTTTTATATATGAAAAAGTTTATATTAGTTTTCGTCTTATTATTATTCACAAGTGTTACTTATTCGAAAATAAAGTCAAAGCAAAAATCGAAAATTCGAAAAGCAAAAATATACAACACGGAAAAAAAACACATTACCTTTTTTACAGCTTTTTGCAAAAAAAATGGTATTACCGCAAAAGTAATGCCTATATTAACGGGAAAAAGCCGTTCTTTGCTAGTATATTTATTAAATACCCCGGATTTGGATAATTTCCACGCTGCTGTTAAACTCGTTGCTGCGAAATATTTACTCCCCCTTTTGCGTACTCTTTCCAAAACGAAAAATCGCGAAATAGGTTATATTTCAATTTTTATTTACATCCGCGGCAGAACAAAAATGCTAACATCGGCAATTCGCCCTAATGACGTAATAATGTATTCTGCCGGACAAATAACTAAACAGCAATTATACCGGAGGGTAATTGTCCGGTATGTTAAACCGTAATTGTTTTATTTTAAAAAATTATAAAAAAAGGCGGTAGAAAAATTACCGCCTTTTTTAATTTATTTATATTTTGATGTTAGTCAATCATTGATTGAACACATGTTAGATAACCTGATTTTGCTATGTCTTCGGGTTTTGACCCGCGGCTTAAATCGTTAATAGGTTTATTTAATCCCTGAAAAATCGGTCCAACTGCGGCATAACCGCCTAATCTTTCCGTTATTTTGTAGCCGATGTTTCCTGCGTTTAAGTCTGGAAAAATTAATACGTTTGCCTGCCCTGCTACCGGAGAGTCTGCCCATTTTTTCTTAGCAACATTAGGCAATATTGCTGCATCAAACTGCATTTCACCGTCGATTAAATAATTAGGGCGCAATTTTTTCGCAACTTTAGTTGCTTCTGCAACCTTGTCCACTAAGGGATCTTCTGCTGTGCCGTTAGTTGAAAAACTTAAAAAAGCGATTTTCGGCTCAAATCCGAATGCTTTGGCAGTATCGCCGGAAGCCGCACCAATTTCAGCTAAAGTCTGAACATCAGGGTTCATATTCATAGCGCAGTCAGAGTAAATCATTACGTGAGCATCTTTAACCATGAAAAACGCAGCCGATGCTTTTGCAATGCCTTTTTTTGTTCTTACTATTTGAAATGCCGGAATAAACGGCTTTGTTTCGGAAGTAAGCCCGCCTACCATACCGGCAACGAGATTTTTTTCAACCATCATAGCGCCGTAATAATGTACTCTTTCAAGGTTCTTTTTAGCAGTGTCTTTATCAAGACCTTTGTGTTTTCTGTATTCAACATAAGTGTTAATAAAGTCATCATTAACCGCTTTAACCGGGTCAATGATTTCAGCGCAATCAATGTTAACGCCTAATTCTTTTGCTAGTTTTTTGATTTTATCCTCGTTGCCGAGAATAACGGGCGTAATTAACCCCTCTTTACATAAAATATCAACTGCTTTAATACAGGAGTCAACTTCGCCGTCGGGATAAACGATTTTCATTTTTCCCTTTTGTTTAACTTTTTCTTTTAATTCATCTATAAAGCTCATAACATCTCCTTAAAAATTATTACTTACGTTTATTGTATTTAATAAAATGCTAATGTCAAATTTTTATTTTAGTGTACGTTTTTTTATTTAAAGTAAAAAATCATCGAGTTCATCGTCTTTATCAAAAACTTTGCCTGCAAAATCATTAAATAATTCAATCATTTTTTTACGGTATTCCGAACGTTTCTTAAATGAATTTAATTTATTTTCATCTATTGTAAAACGTGATGAGGATTTTTTTATAAGATTTTTTATAATTTCTGCGTTAATTTCACAAAAACCTTCTTTTCCAAAAATTCCTCCGGCATGAGGTATTACAATAATTTTATTATTGCCGTCATTAACTAT
>CAYUYT010000398.1:0-1918 GCA_964449345.1 uncultured Spirochaetia bacterium
GCTACCAGACATGGTGCACATTCCCATTAGGCTAGCCTAATGGGAAAAAATCGTTGTATGGCTAATATATCAATACGTTTTTAATATTGAAATGATGAAAAATATCATAAATTTTTTAGCAACAATTCAAAGAATTGATTGTTTTTGTATTGATAGTTTTATCATAAAGAAAATTATATAAATATTTAAAAGCGAACCGAATTAATTTTTTTATGGACAAAACGCGTTTTGTATGCATATAATTAACGCATACAGGCTTTGATTAAACAATAGAGATACCTGTCAGCATTGCATTTATAACCAGCATCCGAATTTAAAGTAAAAAATATAATATTGCAATGTTTTAGAAATAATTTTGTGGTATGAAATTATACAATGTAAATAGTTAAAATAATTTTTGAGGTTTTCATGAAAAGAAAAAAAATTTTTTCAATTCGAAATAAACTAATACTGACGTTTTTACCCATTATGTTAGGCGTATTGATTGCTATAACAATTTTCGTTAACTCCACAATTTCAGATAACGTTAAACAAAGTTTTATTAATTCAACCACTAAAGAAATTCGGCAGGTTATAAACGTTGTTCATATACTTTTCGATAACGCAAAATACGGGTGCAGTTATCTTTCAACACATCCTTTAGTTAAAAAAGCGGATAAATCAATAACTAATTACGTTAATAGAGATTACGTAACAAAAAAAATAACACCTTCAAAAAACGGTGGAATTGAACAACGAATTTACGAACTTTATCTTCATTTTGCTAAAACTCACCCTCAATACCGTTACGTTTATATGGCTACAACGCATCAGGGATATATTCAGTGGCCAGAAGGAACTGTTAGAAAAAATTATACCCCCGCAAAAAGACCATACTATATAAAAGCAATAAAAAATAAAGGTAAAATAGTAAGGACAGACCCTTATTATTTTAAAGAAGACGACATTGTAATTATTAGCACTGTAACAACTATTCAAGACAATAACGGAGAAGTCATCGGAGTTCAGGGTGTTGACGTTAGTTTAGACGGACTAACGAATATTATTAAAAACATGAAAATCGGGAAAACGGGTTACGTTGTACTTGTTAATGATAAAGGCACAATTGTTGCCCATCCTAAAAACCCGGAACTTAATTTTAAAAATTACAAAGAAATGAAAATAAATAAATTAAAGAACTTAATGAACAAAGAAGCTTTTACCGCAGAAGTTACCTTTAAAAAAAATAAGTATTTAACGAATGTAATTACAGCGCCAAAAACTAAATGGAAATTTATTGCTTTTGTATCTAAAAGTGAATTATTACAAGAAGCGAATGCTGTAACGAATATAATCTGGACAATAATTATCGGTTTTATGCTCGTTCTCGTGCCTATTATAATTTTTGTTGCTTTTTCATTTACCCGTCCTTTAAACAAATTAATGAACGTTATGTCAAGAATGCAAGAAGGGGATATGGATATTCGGGCAGAAATCGACACAAGCGATGAAATCGGCGAACTTGCTGATTCCTATAACCTTCTTGCAGAAGAAATTAAGGGGCATGTTGACGAATTAGAAGACCGCGTTGCCGAGAGAACAAAAAAGCTTCAGGAAGTTAACGATAAAATGTTAAACGACCTTGATATTGCAAAAAAAATTCAGGAAACTATTATAAAAACCATGCCCGAAACCCCGGAGTTACTCGTTGATGCTAAATACGTTTCTATGGAAAGTTTAGGCGGAGACGTTTATGATATACGCAGAATAGGCCGTTCAACGTATTCTTTTCTCATTGCTGATGTATCCGGGCACGGTGTCCCCGCAGCACTTATTACAACCATGGCAAAAACAAGCTTTATTAATCATAGCAGTTGGAAAAAAACTACAGCACAAACATGCCTCGATGTGAATAAAGATTTATACGGTTTAATCGGAG
>CAYUYT010000399.1:0-1908 GCA_964449345.1 uncultured Spirochaetia bacterium
AAGCAAAATTTAGCGAAAAGGTGTTTTCATATTCGGTAATAAAAAAACTCGTTACCCTTAAACAAAGCCGGAAAACTGAAGACGATGATAAAGAACAAGGTATGGATGAAGAACATCCGGTAGCGGAAGTAGATTCCACAGATACCAGTATAGATAAAATGCCCGGCGGTGTAACGACAGGGCTTGCCATTCACGGAATCATAGAGGAAATTGATTACTCTAAATTAAATGAAATAAAAAACAATGGTGAAAACGCCACTGACTTTTTAGAACAAGAAATGGAGGTTTTTAAAAAGTTTTTTGACAATTATAACTTAAAATTTGAAAAGCAAAAAGCAGCGGAATTAATTTATAAAACTTTGACTTCAAAAATCAATTTTGGGAAAGGCAACGCATTGCGTTTTTGTGAAATAGCACATGATAAAAAATCGCATGAAATGGAGTTTAAATTCCCCCGCTCTGCATCAATCTTAGAAATAGAAAACTTCAAACATAAAGAAAAAAACAATGCAAATAACAGCGGTATGTTCAAGGGTGTCATTGATTTGGTTTTCGAACATAACGAAAAGTTTTATTTCGTTGACTGGAAAACGGACTTAATTAAAAACGGAGATTACAGCAGCCAAATTTTAGAAAACCACATCAACGACAAAAAGTATGATTTGCAATATAAAATATATACGTTCGGGATTTTGTACTGGCTGTTTTCCATATTTTCAAACAAATGTGATTATAAAAATGTAGAGCAAATATTCAATGACAAATTCGGCGGCCTTGCATACGTATTTGTACGCGGCGTTGATAATAATGGCAATGGCGTTTACTTTAAAGAACCCAAGTTTGATGATATAAAAACTTGGATAACTGAAATTAACGATAATTTTAATAAAGCAAAAGAAATAATAAGTAGATGAGGTAGAAATGAAAAATATAATGTCAACGGGAACGGTTATATCTAAAAAAACGGAAACAGCTTTAAAAGAATTAAAAAAGCTTGATACGGATATATATTGGCTTACTTACAACGCGGTTGACCTTCTCGCTGAAATAAAAGATGAACAACAATACAACGCGTTTTTTTGCCTCATTTTCTCAATTCTTTATTCTGAGAGCAAAGGCAATACTATTTACAACTTTACTGAAAAATTTGAACCTGATTTAATCAAAGCGGGAATTAATGAACAAAACGCGGAAAATTACAAAAGTATAATTGAAAAAAATATTTATAACCTACCCTGCTCAATTTTCTCTACAATCACATATATAAAAACAGAAAGCGCAGCAATTGAAACCAAACCATTTGTAATGGTAAAAAATGATAATTTATACTTTTACGTTCACCGTACATTAATTGCTGAAAAACTCTTTGCTGAAAAATATAAACCACGCGTTGAAAATAATCCGCAAGATGCCAAAGAAGTAAACTTTGATACGATTGAAAAACAGTTTAACAATGGAAACGCCTTTGAATTAAATGACGAACAAAAGCTGGCTATAAAGAAAAGTCAATCCGGCAATACTGTTGTTATCTACGGCGGTCCGGGAACGGGAAAAACCACAATTGCAAAAGGAATAATATTGGCTAATATACAAAGCAAATTTCTAAACAAAGATAATCTTGTAGAACAAGCCGTTATCGCGGCCCCAACAGGCAGGGCGGCTAACCGGGTTTTTGAAACACTGGAAAACAGTTTCGGCGACAACACACCGGAGGCTAAAACTATTCACCGTCTATTAGGTTATAGCCCTTACTCAAAAACATTTAAACACCACGGGAAAAATACCCTAGATTATAAACTCGTTATTATTGATGAATGTTCAATGATTGATTTGTTCCTTTTTACTAAATTAATATCTGCTTTAAAAACCGACACTAAACTCGTTTTACTCGGAGACGCTTATCAGCTT
>CAYUYT010000400.1:0-1905 GCA_964449345.1 uncultured Spirochaetia bacterium
AAATAAAACAAGAGATAATTGAAAAACTAAAACCCCTTGAGCCGGATAAAATAATTCTTTTCGGTAGTTATGCTTATGGAAATGCAAACGAGGAAAGTGATATAGACCTGTTTTTAATAAAAAACATACAAAAAGAAAAGTTAAAACAATATCAAATACAGGCAAAACTAAACCTTGCCGATTTAACGTATAAATATAAAACCGGTTTTGATGTTCTAGTGGCTACGGAAAATTTTGTAAACAGCCGGGAAGATTATTTTTATAAAAACGATATATTAAAAAAATCAGAAATACTATATGAACAAAACAAGCGCTAAAGAATGGCTTATAAAATCATACCATAACTTGAGTTCTGCTGAAATTTTGCTTGAAGCAGGTCACTTTACAGATATTATAGGAACGGTTTTACACCTTTGGCTTGAAATGATGTTGAAGGCATTTTTAGCTTATGAAAATAAAAAAATCAAAAAAACTCACGATTTGCTAGAAATAACGAGTTTAATTACCCATAAGATTACTTTTAATGACGATGAAAAAAGACTTCTCGTTATTGCAACGAACTATCATCTTGAAGAAAGGTATCCTTCTCAAAATACAGGATTACCTGAGCAAAATGAGATAAAAAACGTCTTAAATTATACTAACGAATTATTTGATAGGATTTGCGGTATATTGAAAATAGAGAAAAACGAGGTAATTAATGAAAATAGATAATTTTGACCTATGCGGAAATAAGGCGTTTATAATAGCGGAATTATCCGCAAACCACAATCAGGATTTTGACGTTGCTGTTAAAACCATAAAAGCCATGGCAAAGTGCGGCGTTATAGCGCTTTAAACCAATCTATCTTTTTAATTTAAGTCAAAGTAATAAATATGTATTTTTGTTGATTTTTTTATTCTAAATAAATATAATGTTTTTAAGGATTTATTAATGATAAAAATTGAAGAAATAAAACAAGAGATAATTGAAAAACTAAAACCCCTTGAGCCGGATAAAATAATACTTTTCGGTAGTTATGCTTATGGAAATGTAAACGGGAAAAGTTAAATGCTTTGCAAAGTAATATCTTTATAAAAACCGATTTTTTTGTATTTAGCAATTAAATTTTTGGTTTTCGAAGAAGTTATTATATAAATCCGCGTTGGAGTTTTAATTGATGCCTGATTATAAACATAAAAAATCTTTAAAAGAAATATTGAAAATTATAAAAAAATACCGCTTAGAGCTTAAAAATAAATACGGTGTAAATAAAATATATATTTTCGGTTCTTATGCGGACAATAGGGAGACTGACAAAAGCGATATTGATTTGCTTGTGGAATTTGAAAGGCCTATCGGATTAGAGTTCGTAGATTTGTGTGATTATTTGGAAGATTTATTAAATAATAAAGTCGATGTTCTTACTCCTGCAATGCTTCAGCACAACGAATACCTATGGGAAGAAGTTAAAAAGGAATTAATAAGTGTCTAAAAGAAATCCCAAAGTAATAATAAAAGATATTTTAATGGCTATTGAAAGTATTAATGAGTATATAGAAGGTTTTGATTATAAAAAATTTACAGCAAGCAAAATAACAAAAGATGCAGTTATTAGAAATCTTGAAATTATTGGTGAAGCTTCAAAATTAATCCCGGAAGAATATAGAAATAAATACAATGCTATTAAATGGAAAAATATAATAGGATTACGAAATAAAGTGATTCATGAATATTTCGGTGTAGATGATTCAATAATATGGAATATAATAACTAATGATATACCTAATTTTACAATTCAAATAAAAAAAATTTATGAAGAAATTAATAATCAGGAATAAAAAATGAAGAAAATATATATTAAAGCAGAAGCAGGCGTAGATCATAACGGGGATATAAAAATAGCTGACCTTGACCTATGCAGA
>CAYUYT010000401.1:0-1841 GCA_964449345.1 uncultured Spirochaetia bacterium
ATGGAAAATGTTTTCCAAATCAGAACTCATCGAAATTCAAAACGCAATCAGTCAAAGCAAAAATCCTCAAAATTTATTTAACAATTCTAAAATGAAGAAAAAACATGAAAAATGGCTCTAGAAATTTATTGGACTGTTAATGCTGATTAAAAGTTTGATAAAATCCTAGATTATCTTATAACTGAATGGAACGAAAATATTACTAAAAACTTTGTAAGAAAAATCTATGAATTTTTGGATATTTTATCTGAGTTCCCTGAATTAGGAACTCTTGAAAACGAAGAGAAAAATATACGCGGTTTCACTTTATTAAAACAAATTAACGTGTTCTACACTATGCATGATAATAAAATAATTCTTCTCGATTTTTTCGATAATAGACAAAACCCGGATAAAAAAAGGTTTTGATTTATATTAAACAACGTGTTTGGTTTTAAGTTTATTGGAGATGTATGTGAAGGGAATTTCAACGAGAAAGGTAAAAAAGATAACAGAACAACTTTGCGAAAGAAAACACCATATTATCCCCCTCATTAAATAAAAGAATCAAATTTATTCCCCTTTGAAAGCCTATCATTCCTTATTCTCCATTAAAAAAAATTGCTGCGCAATTTTTTTTAACTCCGATATATCTTAACTTTACTTATAAAAACTAACAATATATGCAGTATAATAAAACCTTAATATAAATAACTAAAATATGCAAAAGTAAAGCACTTGCAAATAATTTTATATTCAACGCATGAAAATTGCAAGTCTTTTTTTTGATGCCCTATTATTAATTGTTTTAGCTACCAGACATGGTGCACATTCCCATTAGGCTAGCCTAATGGGAAAAAATCGTTAAATTATATTCGAACTAAAAATATTTTTTAAGAGGAGTACACCATGAACGCACGCATTAGAAAACGCGACGTTAATTCAATTCTAACCTTTCGAAGGGCTTTTTGCAAGAAATATGAAAAAAAGGTTTTACACGTTGGAATTTATAGAGTACTGCATAGAAAACATGCTTACAAATAGAGGAAACTATGAAATTACACCCTGAATATTTAACAAAAAACGGCAAAAAAGAATTCGCCATACTTACGATTGAGGAATTTGAAAAAGTAAAACAAGCGCTGGAAGATTATGAAGATTTGCAAGAGTTGCGGAGCGCAAAAGATAAGGAAAATAACGAACCCACTATTGTGTTAAAACAGGCAAAGAAATTTTATCATAACAACGTGTTGACTTAGTTGGGAAGTTTATTTGGGGGGGCAATCAGGTAAATATAGAGCAAATATTTATTTAGATATTCCTAAGTCTTTTTTAACTTTTTCAAATGGAACAAACTCAGGAGCCTTTTTCTTAATATTTTGAATTTCCTGATAATCAAGGTAATCCTGTTCCAGTTCTTTAAGGCGTTTATATTCTTGATAATCCAATACTACCATTATAGGTTTATCATCACTTTTTATTATTTGCGTTTCAATCATTCAATATGCCTCCTTACAATGCTTTATACGGAAAACCTGCATCACATTATTTTTAATTTCAAATAACACTCTATAATCACCAATTCTTATTCTGTAACTTCCGTAATATTCAGCAACCAACGGCTTAACATCCAAACCTGCAATTTGATTATCAGAATACATTGTTATTGAGTTTACTATTTTTTCAGCAATTTTTTTATCCGATTTAATAATCTTATCTAAATCCTTAACTGCTTTCTTAGTGAACTCAACTTTTATTAATGAATTATAAATTATAAAAAGCGTTTTGTCAATTCTAAAATCTAAACTGAGTGCAAATTTAAAATTAGGTAAAAGTTCTTTTTTTTGCTATAATATTAAATC
>CAYUYT010000402.1:0-1815 GCA_964449345.1 uncultured Spirochaetia bacterium
GACAAAAACAACATAAAAAATTAAAATTAAAAAATCGTTTCCATAGGGCTAGCCCGATGGAAAGCACCACCTAAGCACAGGCTGTTAGCTGTCCAAACAAAGGGGCACACCTCAATATTTAGATAAAGCGAAAATCAATATGCAAATCGACATAGGTTTCGGAGATATTATTTATCCAAAACCAGAGAAAATGAAATTCCCTACAATGTTAGATTTCCCCAGTTATGAAATTTTGTGTTATAGTAAGGAGAGCGTTATAGCAGAAAAATTTGAAGCAATGATAAAATTAGGTATAATAAATAGTCGAATGAAGGATTTTTATAACATTTGGCTTTTATCCGGTCAGTTTCAATTTGAGTTTTCAACTTTATCAAAAGGGATTAAATATACCTTCAAACAAAGAGGTACAAAAATTTCTTCAACTATTGAGGTTTTTACTCCAGATTTTAAAGAAAAAATCGAAAAAGCAAAAATTAAATTAAAAAAAGCCATTCAACTTAAAAAAGAAAAAGAAAAAGAAAAAGCATGTAAACTAAAAGAAGAAAACGAGTTTAGAAAAAAAATTGGAGGCAGGAAACACATATATCTCGGTTTTAACTTTTCATCTGGCGTAAATGTTGGCTTAGATTTTTCTCCGGGTGTGGGTTTTGGTTTTTTGCAACAGATTTTAGAGACTACTACAATATTGGTTTTGCTGTTAACCTAAATTTCAGCCATCAGGTAAACGTTTTTTCCGATTGTAATGATAGCGCAAAGTCTGGATATAGATCCGATTACGTCGGATACTTATTTGCAGACATCTCACTTATATTAAAATTTGGAAGAATGCATAGTTTTATATAGGCAGTAAAGTTCTGTATAGGAACAAATTTGTACGAATCTGCAGACCGGTTGTACAACAGAGATGAATATAGAGGTTTTGGATTTGAAACAGGGTATTTGTATTTAATGAAAACGTTTAAATATGGTTTTTATGCTGCTTTCTATTTCAATCTTTTAAGCTATGATGATGAAATATCACAAGCGAATGAAAATCTAACATCATCCGGTCTTGATGGCTTGGATTTTAGCGTGGGTTTAAAATTGACGTTTTTATTAAACCCAACTTAATAAATTTTAGGAGATCAAAATGAAGATTAAGTGAGGTGTTACGGCGATGAGAATATCATCAACAAAACGTTTCAAGTGGGTACACGCGCGGCTTATTTATGGCCTGTTCCAGGTTCGCTTTTAAAACTCGGTGTACTGGGCGACTTTTCCCTTTGCCGGAGAACACATTCAAACAACGCGTATAATTCGCTTCACGATGATATTGATTACTTCGACTTTCTCGAACTAACGCTTGCGTTCACGGGTATGATACACGGTATATATTTCGGCGTTGGCGGTACTGTTTCATTTCTCGCGCGGTACATGGAACTGCCGTCGTACATGAACTGGTTTGAGCCTTACTTTACTATAATCTTCGGGTACACGCACGAGTTCGGTAAAATTATCAAGGTGTTCGCCGGAGTTGATGTACGCGTTGCTTTGTTCACCGAGAGCATGTCATCGGCAAGGGAATGGCCTACGTTTGGGTACACGGTTAAAGCTTCAAGCCCTGTCGGGTTTAACTTCGTGTTGGGCGTTGTTTTCCAGCGGTGAGTTAGAGAAGGTTCACATGTGGGGCTTGGAGAACGTATAGGACTTGGTCTTGCCGATTATTTTTTTTGCGTTGACAAACGCTAAATAGTTATATAAAATCATAATGGATTGAGTGAATCTTTTTTTCTCCTCTGATGCGGTATGCCTTATATGCATAACCCTTTCAATATG
>CAYUYT010000403.1:0-1810 GCA_964449345.1 uncultured Spirochaetia bacterium
ATCATTTTTTCAAGATAGATTCTATAGTTTAAAGCGAAATGATATAATTAGTTATTAATATATATTCTATAATTCAAAGCAAATTGTTTTATAAATTATTAAAATTAATCTATAAGGCGTTTTCTTAAAAACTTTATCGCAAGCATTGTCATAATAACAGCGAGTAAAATTATATAAACCAAGCTATAAATCAGGGAATACGACAAATCTCCCGTTGAAAATGCCCTCATCAATTTAACACTATGCGTTAAAGGTAAAATATCCGCTAGAAACCTGATATTCGCTGACAAATTTTTTAAAGGAAACATTATACCGGAAAAAACGAACATTAATGAGATAAAACCCGTAAAGTAAAAACTAAAGTGGTTTATGGTTCTTACAAAAGAGGTAACAAATAAAGAAATTGCACCGAACATACATCCGGTTAAAAATCCTATCACAGGAACGAAAAAAGCAAAATAACTTGGTATTAATCCGAATAAAGAAACTACACCCAATACAATCGCAGAAAACATAAAAGCTTTTGTACCTGCCCAGATTATTTCACCGGTAAAAAGGTCTTTAACCTTAATGGGTGCGGATAAAATTCCGTCATAAACTTTTTCAAATTCAAGGCGGATAAAAGTTGCGTAAGAACATTCAAACGCGCTCGTCCACATAGCAGGCGCAGCAACAATTCCCGTGGCAACGAATTTTAAGAAATTAAGATTTAACGTTTCTTTTATCATAGGGCTAATACCTAGCCCAATAGCAACGAGAAAAATTAACGGTTCTATTAATGGCGGGAAAGCGTTGCTTATAAAATGTCTATTATAAACCGTTATATGTCTTAGCCAAACAGTATATACTCTGTACAGAAACCCCGGAGCAAATACAGCGCGTTTCTCAAGCATAATTGCATCGGGCTTTTTTATAGGGAGTTCTTTTTTACTCATTTAATTCTCTCCCCGTCATTTTTAAAAATAAATCTTCCAAATTTGATTCGCGTAATATGTATTCACGTTTTTTATAATCAGAAGCAATTTTTTCTAATTTTTTTTCTTTATCAGAATAAATAAAAACCCTCTGGTCGCTTTGCTGTATGCGTAAATCATCGTCTTTTTGTATTTTCTTTTTTATATCTGTACTAAACAGCTCTAAAACGTATCTTTCAATGTACTTTTTTATAAGTTTATCAGGAGCATCTTCTAATAATTTTTCCCCGTTATTCATCAACATCACGTAATCGCAAAGATAAAAAGCTTCTTCCATATAATGCGTTGTTAGTAGAAGCGTCACTCCCTGCTTAGTTTTTAAATTTATTAAAGTATCCCATATTAAATGCTTAACCTGCGGGTCAAGTCCGGTGGTGGGCTCGTCAAGTATTAATAATTTTGGTTCATGAATAATTGCCCGGGCAATCAATAACCTGCGTTTCATTCCGCCTGAAAGATTTGAAATTTTCTCGTTGCGTTTCTCCGTTAGCTCCAAAAAATCAAGCAATTCATCTATTCGTTTATTAGCATGCTTTTTTCCAAGCCCGTAAAAACGCGAAAAAATCTTCAAATTCTGTACAACGCTCAACTCCAAATCAAGGTTATTTTCCTGCGGCACTAACCCGGAAATGTATTTTATTTCGTTTGCATTATATGCCGGGTCGTATTGAAAAACCTGAATTTTACTTTTTTCGTTAAGGTCTCGGAAAACCCTGCCGTAAAGCATTTTCATCATCGTTGTTTTACCAGCGCCGTTAGGACCTAAAATACCGAAACAGGTGGATTTTTCAACCATAAAATTAACGTTTTTTACAGCGTAAAAATCCTTAAAGCTC
>CAYUYT010000404.1:0-1808 GCA_964449345.1 uncultured Spirochaetia bacterium
GCGGGCTTCGTTATCACGGAATGGCACCGCTTGTAAGCGCTTGCGTTGAACAGGGATTAGCAACACCGCAGTCTTTACATCAGCTTGAATGTTTTGAAAGCGCGCTTTTGTTTGCGAAAACAGAAGGCATTATACCCGCGCCGGAAACAAGCCACGCAATCGCGGCAGTTGTAAGGGAAGCTAAAAAAGCTAAAGAAGAAGGCAAAGAGAAAACTATCGTGTTTAATTTCAGCGGACACGGTTTAATGGATTTGGTTGGCTATGAAAAATATCTATCAGGCGCGCTTAAAGATTACGAGTTGCCTGAAAGCGTTATCAATGATAACCTTAAAGAATTAGACGGCCTTCCGCGCCCGAATGCATATTAAAAAAGTAAATATAAAAGCCGGGGATTAAACTCTCCGGCTATTTAACTTTTTACACGGAAAAGCAAATGGATATTAAAATATACGACAACGAAAAAACGCATTGCAGAATGTTAGGTCATGAGATTCGTTTTAAATACTGCCGGACAACGGATTCTGATAATCTTTGTAAAAAAATCCGTAACTGCTGGTTTGATAAAATCAAGATTGATGAGTTTCTCGGCCAACATTACAGCGAAGAACAAATTGCCGAACTTAATAAACCCGTTGAGCATAAATACGTTAGTTTATTTTCACTCATAGAAAAAGCTAAAAAAAACGCAGGTAAAGACGAAAATTAAACGGATAAACGCCTTATAATTGCCGGGAATAATTCTGCCGAATATCAAAAAAGAAATTGGCCAATGTACCCGCTATTTTTACTATTTTCCCCTGTATTTTTTTAAATTTACATAAACCGAATTTCACGTTAAGAATTTCCTTTTTTATAATTACTGCCGCCTAAAAATTCATATAAACATTATTGAATAAAACTTCTCTTATTTTTTCTTTATTTTGACAATGCATTTTTTTTTAAGTATATTGTTTTTATAAAACTAAACCAGAGGAGCACTTATGGGAAAAACACAAGAAAACTTAGAAGCCGCGTTTGCAGGTGAATCACAAGCACGAAATAAATACACTTATTACGCCGGAGTTGCAAAAAAAGAAGGTTTAAATTACATAGCTAAAATCTTAGAAGAAACAGCGGAAAACGAAAAACGCCACGCTAAAGATGAGTTCAAACTCTTAGGCGGTCTCGGAAATACAGCGGAAAATTTAAAAGACGCTATTGACGGCGAACAATATGAAACCATAACAATGTACCCTACATTTGCAAAAGAAGCGCGTGAAGAAGGCCATGAAGATGCAGCGCGGTTATTTGAACAAATTGCAAAAATTGAAGCGGAACACAGAGACCGGTATAAAAAGCTTTTGGAAATGGTGGAAAAAGGCACCGTGTTTAAACGCGATAAACCTATAAAATGGAAATGCAGTGTTTGCGGTTACATTGCAAAGGGTACAGAGCCGCCGCAAAAATGCCCCTGCTGTAAACACGCTTATAATTATTTCGAACCGGAAGATATTACATCACTGTATTAATAAAAAATGCCGGAAATCAATTTTCCGGTTTTTTTATGAATGTAATTAGATTTTAAAATTAATACCCCATGACACTAATGTTTTTACCGTCCCTTGCCCGCAAAAGTAGGAGTATCGTCTTTATCCGTATTATAAGTTAAACGCGTTTGGCCCGAACCGTCTGCATTCATAACGTAAATCTGATAGGTCGAACTATCATCGCGGTTGCTTGCAAATGCGATTTTTGAGCCGTCCGGGGAAAAAACAGGGGACTGGTCATCATCCGAATTATCAGTTAAACGCGTTTGCCCCGAACCGTCT
>CAYUYT010000405.1:0-1805 GCA_964449345.1 uncultured Spirochaetia bacterium
TGGAAAAATTCATTCACATTTCCTGCGCAGATATTCAACCGAATTTACTCGAACCTGAATTATTCGGATATGAAAAAGGAGCTTATACTGACGCAAAAACGAGTAAAACGGGGTTATTCGAACTTGCTCACGGAGGAACGTTATTCCTAGATGAAATAGACACAATATCAACTGAAATTCAAAGCAAATTATTATACTTTCTTGATAACAAACGCATACGGCGCGTTGGAGGAACAAAGGAAATAAATACGGATGTACGTTTAATCGCCGCAACGAATGCAAACCTTGATGAATTGGTTGCAGAAAAAAAATTTAGAAAAGATTTTTATTACCGGCTTAATACATTAAATATAGAACTACCCCCACTTAGGGAACGCGTTGATGACATAGAATTCCTTTCAAATTATTTTATAAATATTTATAATGTAATATTTAATAAAAATGTGAACAAAATCACAGCAGAAGGAATTAAAAAACTTAAACAACATTCATGGCCGGGTAATGCAAGAGAATTAAAAAATGTAATTGAAAACGCAATGATATTTTGTGATTGTAACGAAATTTCATGTAACGAAATAACGTTAAAAAAATCCGTTTTCTCCAATACGTCTAATTATAGTTTTCCTTCTAACAAAGATGAAATAATACCAATCAGGGAACAGGAACTTTTATACATAAAACACGTTCTTGATTTATTTGACGGGCATAAATCAAATACGGCAAAAGCTTTGGAAATTAATTTATCCACTTTGCTATATAAATTAAAAGAAATGAACGAATAACCAATTTTTCAATATATCAAAATCTTAAAATCAAATAAATACATTCCAAAATAAATTTATGAATTTTTCAATAACCTTATTGCAAATTTCAATAATTTTTTGAAATTATAAAAACGAAAAAGTCTAATTGTTGAGTTAAATACTTTCTATTTTTATAATTATAAAAAAAAGGGATTCAAAAAATACGTGGTATGAGGTTTGCTATATTAATAGGCACAGGTTGCCAATATCCCTGTAAAACGCTCAAAAGTCTTAAAACTTCCAAAATATTAAGACTACAACCGATTATCGATTTGGTCAGGTATCTGCCCCCTAGCAGATACCTTTTTTTTCACGTAATTATAAAAAACTTGCCATTATCTATTTATAATTATATGCCCGGCTCATCTTTCAAGTGAAGGTAAGCCATCATTATTCCAGCAACGGAATTAGCATCAGTAATTTTACCCTCTTTAATTTCTTGAATAGCATTACTAAATTTAATTTTTCTAATAGTTATTTTTTCATACTCATCAGGATCGTTTTCTCCGATTGTAAGCTCACGCGCTAGAAATAAATGCGTTTCTTCGCTCGTTGTAACGTTATTCGGATAGATTTTGCCCATATATTGCCAATCCTTTGCACTAATTCCAGCTTCTTCCTTTAATTCCCTTTTAATCGTTTCAAGCGCATTCTCTCCCTTAGCTCCCGTTCCTTCGGGGATTTCCCATGAATAATATCCTGCTCCGAATCTCCATTGGCCTACAAGGTATAAATATCCGTTTTTATCTACAGCGCAAACCCCAGTGGATTTCCGGTTATACGTTAAAGCCGGATAGTCAACTTGAGTCCCGGCGGGATTTAAAACGTTATAAATAACCATATTAAACCGTTCATGTTCATATAAAACTTTTTTATTTAAAATGGTCCATTCGTTACGCGGGTCTTTTTCTGACATATTTACCTCAAGGTTATTAAAATTCGTATAAAATATTTTATTACTTTTTCAATATATACTAAAGTGATTTTAAAATCAAAGTATTG
>CAYUYT010000406.1:0-1752 GCA_964449345.1 uncultured Spirochaetia bacterium
TGACGTTAGTTTTAACGTTATAAAAGGTGAAATTTTTGGATTTTTAGGTCCGAATGGCGCAGGAAAAACAACCACAATAAGAATGATAACCGGATTGATTACTCCTGATTCCGGAGATATATCCATACAAGGTATTGATATAAAAAAACATCCTATTAAAGCAAAAATGAAAACCGGTGTAATACCGGAAAACGGAAACATCTATATTGATTTAACCGCAAAACAGAATATTATCTTAGCTGGTAAATTTTACGGAATTCCTAAAAAAGAACTGGAAAAAACAACGGATTATCTTTTAGATAAGTTTGAACTTTATGATAGAAAAAATCACGTTGTAAAAACTTTTTCAAAAGGAATGAAACAACGGGTAAATATTGCAAGCGCGATTGTACATGATCCTGAAATATTATTTCTCGATGAACCTACATCGGGTTTGGATGTTAAAAGCCATGGTTTGATTAAAGGAATTATTAACGATATGAACAGCAAAGGCACTACGGTATTTCTAACAACGCACAATATCGAAGAAGCAAATCTAATGTGCGACAGAGTTGGAATAATCAGTAAAGGAAGAATCGCAGCTATTGATAATCCAGAAAATTTAAAAAGAACTTTTGAACAAACTCAGTCCGTTGAAGTTTCTTTTAATAAACCAATAAATACAGAATTAATTAAACAGATAAATAATATTAATAATGTAGAAAAAACAGGGGATAAATGGAAATTATATACAAAAAATCCTGATGAAATAGTAAAAAGTTTAACACAAATTGCAAATAAGAATGCCTTAAAATTTAAATCATTAAACACAAAATCTGCAAGTTTGGAAGACGCTTTTATAAAACTAACGGAGAAAAAACATGATAAATAAGTCAACGAGGGCACAGTTTTTCCACGGTGTAAAAGTTGTAGCAGAAAAGAACATTAAAATTTATTACACCAAACCTCCGGTTATAATTTTTGGCTTATTGTTTCCCGTTTTTATGTTTTTATCTTTTTATCTTGGCAAAAAAATAGACCTTATAGATTTTTTTCCCGGACTTTTTGCAATGTTTTTGTTTTTCATTTCATCTTCAGTAGGCCCTTTAATTACACCGTGGGAAAAATCTGCCGGAACTCATGAAAGATTGCTTTCTTTCCCCGTTACAATTAATTCGGTTATTCTAGGAGACATTACAGCGGGAATGATTTTTGGAATTTTGATAAACCTCGTTTTGTTAACAGTTGGATTGATCATTTTTAATTACAGTTTGAGTATTGTAATTTTAATTTTAGGTATATTGCTAGGGTCTTTTTGTTTTTCATGTTTAGGCGTTTTATTAGCTTCTCCGTCCGTGCCAAATCCTTCAAATATAATGATGTTTTCAAGTCTTATCCGTTTTCCTTTGATTTTTATAAGCGGTATTTTTATACCTTTGGAAAACTTACACGGTGTAGGTCGGATACTTAGTTATTTTTCTCCAGTTACCTATGTTGTAGATATTTTTAATTTCAGTTTTAAAGGTAAATCATATATATTTTTGCCAATAGATTTTTCAGCATTATTCATTTTTAGTTTAATATTTTTTTTCTCAGCAAACCGATTTCATAAACGTAATTTGATAAAAGGAATGTAAAGAGTTATTGATAAATATTAATTTTGAACTGAGTTTTTACGGGTATATGACAAAAAAACTTTTTTATAAAAATATATAATATACTATACTAATAATACTTTAAATTTTATGCAACCGACACTTTAAAGTGTCGGTT
>CAYUYT010000407.1:0-1747 GCA_964449345.1 uncultured Spirochaetia bacterium
GAAATAGACTTTAAATTTTATAGCAAGTATTAAAACCGTTAAAGAGTATAAAATAGCAAAAATTTCCGCTATGGTTGAGCTATCAAAAACGCTTTTATATTTTTTCCCGACCATTTTTTTATCTTTGTCGTCTTTAATATTATATTTAGGCGTTCTTATAAAACTTAATTTTTTACCTGTCAATCCCTGCCAAACTGCTTTTGATAAATGAATAATCAAGCCGAAATTAATTAAGAAAAGAAAAGGTAATTTTAGCAAAGTTTTACACGTTGGCTTACCTTGAATTTTTTGCCCTATAAATAAAAAGATTAATGGGGCGCTCATACCTAACGTCATAATACTTCCTAAAAAGAAAAATAAAAAAGAATTTTCAACTAAGTGATAATGATCTTTCATTAATATTACCATAGGCAAAGATAAAACTAAATGAAGAGCCATAACCATATAAGATAAGTGGGATGAAATATGAGTCAGTGCTTCAAATTTTTTTATAAACTTAGCTTCGCTTTTTAAAACGGGTTTAACAAGTTTTTTGAGATTTTGTATAAAACCGTTAGCCCACCTAAACTGCTGTGATTTAAAACCGGACATCAACACCGGCAACTCTGATTTAACTTCAATATCGGATACGAATTTAAACTTCCAGCCTTTAAATTGAGCCCTGTAAGATAAATCAAGGTCCTCGGTAAGTGTATCACCGCTCCAGTTACCCGCATCATAAATTGCTTGTTTTCGCCATAAACCTGCGCTGCCGTTAAAACTAAAATAACTTTGAGAATTAAACCTGCCGTTTTGTTCTAGAAGAAAATGTCCGTCCATAGTAATTTTTTGAAGTTTAGTTAATAACGAATAATCCGGGTTCATAAAAACCCACCTGCATTGAACAACCGCAATTTTTTCATCGTTAAAATGAGGCAAGGCTTTTAACAAAAAATCATTTGAAGGAAGAAAATCAGCATCTAAAATAGCTATAAAATCACCTTCGCAAAATTCAAGAGCATCTTTCAATGCACCGCCTTTGTATCCCGTTCTAATTTCTCTATGAAACCATTTTATGTTAAAATTTTTCTTCCTTAAATCATCAACTGCTCTTTTAGTAATAATTTTTGTTTCATCCGTTGAGTCATCAAGAACTTGTATTTTGAGTTTATTTTTAGGATAATCAAGTTCCGCTACCTTATAAATAATTCTTTCAGCAACGAACATTTCGTTATATATGGGCAATTGTATTGTAACAACCGGAAGTTCATCGGGAAGTTTTAAATCAAGGTTATTATGATCATTTTTCCATTTTCGGCTCTTTTTATAATAAATATACAACATGTAATAGTAATGAAGGCTATATAAAAATAACCATGCACTTGTTACAATCAAAAACGTAAGTATAATATAGAACAAAGTTTTCATTTTAATGTTTCAACTTAAAGTTGAATCCTCCTTAATTAATTATTAATTTTTCTTAAACAATTTTGTAACTGTTAATAGTTATTATTTCAAATTTACATTAAGCTAAAATAATAAAAATGTAATATTTTGACAAATTCCCCAATATTTCTTTGCAAAATAATCTCATCTAATTAATTAAGCCAAAACAACGTATTTTTCAAGAGCAAACTAAAAAAAGCTAAGTTTTACATTAAACTTAGCATATTCTTTCCGGTGAGAAATAAAACTAATTAGCGTTAAAATATGAAAATTTATTCTATTTTAATCCCTTTGATTTTGATAAAACAGGGCTTGAAGAGAA
>CAYUYT010000408.1:0-1747 GCA_964449345.1 uncultured Spirochaetia bacterium
AGATAAATAATAATTTTTTACAAGGAGAAAAAAATGTCATTTATTAATCAACCGAAAAATCTACAGGATAAGCGTGCTTTTGAATTATATTGTTCATATATTAAAGAATTTGAAAAACTCGATTCGTATTTTATAAAAGATAT
Source organism: uncultured Spirochaetia bacterium (assembly GCA_964449345.1). Taxonomy (GTDB): domain Bacteria; phylum Spirochaetota; class CALGPD01; order CALGPD01; family CALGPD01; genus CALGPD01. The sequence continues at coordinate 144 of CAYUYT010000408.1, forward strand.
CATCGGCAAAATGAATTTAATAGAAAACAGAAATATAATGACAATAGGATTTGGGGAAAACGCAAATTTTAAAATTAAAGAAAGGCCGGAATATATTATAAAAGAATTAGAATCAACGTGGATTCACATTGGCAAATATAGTGCGTATATGGAAGATGAACTTTCCCTTTCATACAATCCGGATTGCATTGACACGCCTAAAGAGTTTGATGAAAACCTCTTCAATATCATTCTTGAAATTTTAAAACATATGTCTAATCTTTACAAAACAATTAAAGAGTCTTATGATTATGACAGCCTTAGTAAAACATTTAAATTGAAAAACAATGTTAAAGATAATTTAAAACTGGTTATATCGTGGATATTAAGAGAAATAGGTTTCCCGAATTTTAGTAAGAATCAGCTTTTTTTTATTTTACATCATATCGGTTATCATGCTTCAACCAGTTTAAACAAAAATAAATCCATTAAATTAGAAATTGATGATCAAACCAAAAAGCCTTATGACGATTACCTTGTCGATGTTGCTTATGATATGGTTTGTAATACAAATATGTTAGAAATGTTTATAAGCTCATTTAAAAAATATAATCAGTTATTTGAATCAAATTTCCTACCTGATAATTTATTTTTAGTTCCTTCAAATTATAATGGGCACAGGACTGTTTATTTAATTTACAACTGGATAAAAAAGTATTTTGAATATTTTTTGAAATCCGAAAATTTTGATGAAAAGTTATCATACAGACAATTAATTGATCAAATCTATAATGGCCAATTAATAGATATACATCTTTTTAATGAAAACAACGGCATTACAGAAACAAATGTCCACCGTGAAATTGGTTTGAAAATTATTTACCACAATTACTTTAAAAAGAGAATTGACAACGGCAAAAAGGAAGAACTGCTGATGCAGCTGCCATAAGAAATAGATTTCTCTTCCTTATAGTAGTTATAGTTACAAATTGATTATTTAATTTCCCGCTTTAGAAAATCGGCTGGCTATGGGCAGTCCTAAAATCTTTTATAGAACCGCCCTTAGTTTTACTTTATTCGGGTGTATGTAAAATATGGATATGTTTTTCTACGGGAATAAACTTTTTTTCCGTTTGAATACCATCCGCCAATGGATTTTATAACCAAATACTTTGCGGTTAAGCGTTTAATGTGGAATGTAAAAGTTGTGCCGAATCTTAAATTTCTAAATGTAAGTATTCTTCCTTTAACCTTATATATTCCCATTTGTTTCCCGCTCATAAATTTTTCAGCAGGATTGTGATATATGTATCTAGTAACGTATAATCCTTTTCCGTTGAAATAGTATATTGTTTCTGAGTTTCTTGCATGGTCTTTTCTGTGCCATATCCCTTTTAATTGAATATTCGTATAAGAGAAAGATGCGCCGCATAAAGTAAGAAATAAAATTGATAAAATGATTTTTTTCATGAAAAACCTCCTAAAATTTATTAATAAAATTATAGTGATTTTTCATAACAAAAACCGTACACCCTTTGTCCGTTTTCATACTAACCTTTTAAATGAATAGATAGTCAAACCTGAAAAAGTGCTTTTCAGCCGTTTAATACTTTTAATTTTTGTTT
>CAYUYT010000409.1:0-1745 GCA_964449345.1 uncultured Spirochaetia bacterium
ACAAGGTGACAGGAACACGCCTGAAGTCCGGCGGATAAAAATTAATAATTATTTTCACAAATTAGGACAAAACCCCATATATGAGTGCAAGTTTCGAAATTTGCACTTAAAATTTGAATAAATACTTGACAAAAATGCAGATATATTGTAAAATGTTATAATATTAGCACAAAATTTGTAAAAGGAGAGAAAAATAGATTGGAATAACTTTAATAATCAAAAGCACCGCGTTTGTACCTCAAAAAATCATTTTTCGAAAAATCTAATCTAAACTATAATAAAATGTAAAACAAACTGTTTATCTCCAAATTTAAAAAGAATTTAGGTTAAATAAGTTAAAAAACCTGAAAAAAAATTTAAAATTAATGAGTATTTAATAAATTGGGAGAGAAATTATGAAACTTAACGCTAAATTCTTAACAATTTTTATTTTAATTATTATCATATTTGCTGTTAGTTGCGGTAATGATAACCCGGCTACACCGACAAAAAATATTTTTTCTGGAATAGCTTACCGCGGCCTTGTATCAGTTCCGGGGGGTGAATTCAATCAGATATCAGCTGTAGCAGGGTTGCCGAACTTTGATCACGAATTATCAGCCTTTAAAATTGCACAATACCAGGTAACATACGAGCTATGGCACAAAGTCAAACAATGGGCTGAAGATAACGGTTATACATTTGCAAATCATGGACAAGAGGGAAACGATGGAACAGAGGGTGCCCCGCCCACTGATGCTAAACATGAGCCGGTAACAAATATTAGCTGGCGGGATGCTATTGTATGGTGTAATGCGTACAGTGAAATGGCAGGGTTAACACCTGTATATAAATATAGTGGCAATATAATAAAAGATTCAACTAATTCAAATGCCTGCGATAATGCTGGTGAAAACTGGACTACAGCTAACGGCTATCGCCTGCCGAGTGAAGGAGAATGGGAATACGCAGCCAGATGGGAAGGAGCCAATCCATCGGTTGATGCCGTAGAGTTTCCAGCAGGAAGTGGTAATTTTTGGACTAAATGGAATTATGCAAGCGGGGCTGCTGCTGATTATAATAATGAAGATGCCACAAAAGCTGTTGCCTGGTATGATTTAAATTCTAATACCGGAAGCGGTAAAAAAACTCAAATAGTTGGTACAAGAGACCCTAATGCCCTTGATATTTTCGATATGTCCGGAAATGTTTTTGAATGGTGCTGGGATTTAAAAGCCGATTATCCCGGATCTTCTGAAGTAAATTATAGAGGCCCGGATAGCGGAACTATGCGTGTCATGCGGGGAGGAAGCTACCATAATGAAAAAAAATTTTTACGGGTATGCCATCGAGCCCAGCAGAACCCGTATGCCAAACTTGCAACAATAGGCTTCCGGGTTGCAAGATCGAATTAACACTTTTTTTTAGGTATAATAAAATGATTTAAAATTTAAAAAGAATTTAGGTTAAATAAGTTAAAACCTGAAAGAAAATTTAAAATCAATGAGTATTTAATAAATTGGGAGAGAAATTATGAAACTTAACGCTAAATTCTTAACAATTTTTATTTTAATTATTATCATATTTGCTGTTAGTTGCGGTAATGATAACCCGGCTACACCAAATCAAGATAAAATTAAAGTTACAATCAACAACGAATCACATGTAGGTGCCTATTACATAGCGTTTCTACCGGAAGGATTAGATCCGGAAACCGCACCGCCAGAAAGTTGGTTGGTTTACTCACTTGGAGATGACTATGTGGG
>CAYUYT010000410.1:0-1745 GCA_964449345.1 uncultured Spirochaetia bacterium
CGTTTTGATATTTTTTTAAATTTGAATTTAGTATCGAAACATGTTGCGCCATTATTACCTGCCTTTAAACTTTGCTCCATTATTTGAAAGTTTATAAAAACCTTTTCTTTTAGTGGAGCGTATAAAAAGCTTTTTGTTATTTTTATGAGAGCTTTTTATTTCATGTGTATTAAGCTCACCACGAATTGAATTCCTAAAAGTGTCTAATTTATATTTATCTTGAATTTTTATTTCCTTAATTTTTTTTTCTAACTCAACATAAATTTCTAAAAGAGAAACATATTCTATACCATTTTTATTCTTTTCTCTAATTAATTCAATAATCATAGATTTAATTGAAGGAAGCGGACCAGGTAGCTCTTCTTCTTTTTTTTTGATTTCTTTAATTGTATTTTTTAATCCCTTATCTTTCAGGGCTTTTTCTTCATTCCGTTCAAAAGCATGGTATATATCCGAGTACCCATAAAGATATTCCATATTTGGCATGAAAACGCTATCAGTATATTTTATAGAATTATATATTGCTTGGAATTGCGGGAAATATTCTGGTTTTTTTTCTTTAAAAATTGCATTAACTTCAAAATTAGATGTTAGACCGCCACCAGTCAAATTTGTGCTGCCAACGATGCAAGTTTTTTCTTTTTTTCCTTCGAAGAGATAGATTTTTGGATGAAATACAATATCTGTTTTATTTTTATCTCTATCACCATAACAATATAGACTTACATTTTTGAATTCACTACCCAATTCTATAAAATACTTCAAGGCTTTAGGATCAGTTGTTTTAAAGTCTAATCCGACAATGATTTCAATATTGCTTCCATTTTCTATACCTAGCATCAAAGATCTTTCAATTACTTTGACACCAGTATATTTCAAGAATGCTACAGCAATATGAGTATCATACGATGTTTGCAGTTCCAAATTTATAATATTACCGATAGGATAATTTAAGTTTGATATTACTTGTATTCCCATATCTTAACTTATATCATTCATTGTTATTTTATTAAAATATTTTAATGCCACTTTTGTTACTATTCCTGTACCAGCAAAAATATCTGCAAAAGTTTCTTTTTCTTTGATCTCTGTATTAATTATATTCATTATCCAATCAGCTAACTTTGCTTTACTTCCAATATATCTTCTGTTTTCAATTCTAAATACATTATAATTCGTATTTTGTTTAAATAGCGATAATTGATTTACCATGGCTTTACTTTATTCTCTAAAGGATATTTTTCTATAATTAAAAGGATATAAAAAATAATATGAGAACGCAAGAAATTTATTTCTTAAAATATATTTTCAACCTTTCCTGCACAGATTTTCCAAACCCAAGGCGTTGAAACCGCATTTATTTTATCACATTGAAGGGCTGGCAGTTGATTCAAAAGTCTACGTTTTCGCTGAACAGATAAAAAGTATTTTAAGTTTTATTAGTATAAGTTTGAAAATTTGCCGTTTATTATAATGTGGCAGTAACAATATCGAAATTTACTTTTAACGTGGAAAAAGGATTTTAAATCCATTGACTCAAATACATATGTAATATATACTTAAATTCGGGTAAATTTAGTTGATAATTGTAACGTCAGGGGTTATTATAATTACCTATATTTTTGGAGGAATGTAAAATGTATAAAAAAATTTCCGTTGTATTGATATTTATTCTTGTATTTTCTTTGAATATTTTTGCAGACAACGTAACGCGTAAAGGTAAAGCATTTTTCGGTGATAACACT
>CAYUYT010000411.1:0-1744 GCA_964449345.1 uncultured Spirochaetia bacterium
TTTCGCTGTATTTTCAATTCTAATTAAAAAGATAGAAAAGTCAATAATATTATTTGTATTATAAAAACATTATTTATTAATATTATAAACATAAAGTAAAAATAATCAAACTATAACGGTATTTTATTCAAGAAATAAATGGCGCTAAAATATTAAAGTTGGAAAATCTTGACTATTATTAATTTACTCGTTATATTTTGTTTTACTTTTCAAGCCCGGGTGGCGGAATTGGTAGACGCGCATGGTTGAGGGCCATGTGGCAGATAATGCTGTGCTGGTTCGACCCCAGTCCCGGGCAAATTGAAAATAATAGTCGCCTACAACGTAAACTAAACAATTTTTTCCGAAATTTTTTCATACTTTTTCTTTACATCTCTGTGAAAATAAATTTTGGATATAAAAATTGTAGTTTAATGTTTGGATAATTTATTAATTTTAACTATTCAAAGTTTTTGCCTTGACTTTATTAATTAGATATTGTATAAAATATTTAATTAAGTATATTAAATTAAATTTTCTAAAAATTAAATTAATGGGGAGCAAAAAATGAAAAAAAGATTATTGATTATGCTTATTATTTTGCTAATTGCAATTCCTTTCACAGCGTTTTCACGTGAAGCGCCGACTTTTCACGGTAGCAGCGGTTTAATTGCTGTGCCTTCGGCAAACGTAATTACCGCGCCTTCTATTGTGTTTGGAAGTTGGTTTTTACTACAAAAAGATTTTGGGTTTTTACCAAGATTTTTAATATCTTTTCTCAATCGTTGGGAAATAGGGGCAACGAGCGACATTCAAAATCCTAACGGCTTATCATTTGTTATTAATACAAAGTATAAGTTTTATGATTCAGGAAAAATCAAAGCGGCTTTTGGCGGCGCTTTCCAGCATAACTCTGCTGAAAATGATTCTTGGAGTGACGGACAAGTGTTTTTGACACTTACATGGGCAGGATGGGCAAATACATCAATGTTTATAGGCTACACTTTCGGAGATTTTACTAATAAAAGCCACATTGACTTTGGTATCGGAGTAGAAAAAATATTTTTATCCGGTGGATTCGGTTCATTAGCCCTAATTATTGACTTTGCAAATTTTGATTTCAGAAATCATAAAGGCACTATTAGAGGAGCTGGCGTTGATGCTAGAGGTATTTTTAACTTAGGTGTTAGAGTATTATTATTCAAAAAATTATTAAACGTTGACTTTGTTTTCGTTGACTTGCTTGATGACGACCGGCAAATTGCGCTTTCTCTTTTCTTCAGTATAACTTTCTAAAAAATAATTAAAACTAGCAGAGACAGAATTAAATACCTGTCTCTGCCGCTTTTTTCAACGATAACATTTTTTTAAAAAATATTATACCTTTTTGATTTAAAGTAACCTATAAAAACTAGCTTTTTGGGGTGTTCTTATCACTTAAAACCGAATTTTAAGTTTTTATTTATTTTATTTTAAAATTTTTCTTGGTTTTTTTTTATTCAAGTCATTTTTTTTATGCATTTTAACTTACCCCCTTAATTATATCATTATTTTGATTATTTACGCTTCATTAATTGCTTATATCTCAAAAAATTGAGTATAATAAATTATAGGGATTATTGAATTTTGGTATATCTCTGTGGTTTAATTAAATAAAATTAATTTTCATATTATTGATGAAAAAGAAAAGCAGGCATTTTATTTTTGGTTTCCCTATGTGTCAGCGTAGTTGTCGCCTCCATAAAAATATTTTTATGGAGGAAAA
>CAYUYT010000412.1:0-1735 GCA_964449345.1 uncultured Spirochaetia bacterium
ACTAAAGTGATTTTAAAATCAAAGTATTGTATATTGTAATTGCTTTTCAACCGATACTTTAAAGTGTCGGTTGCATAAAATTTAAAGTATTATTAGTATAAAAGTATTATCTTTTTTATAATGATACTAAAAACGGGGAAAATGTCTTTGAACACGCTTGCAATTGAAACGTCTGCCGGAGTTTGCTCCTGCGCATTATTAAACGAAACGGAAATAATAGAACAAATCCACGTAAAAACTAAAGAACAGCAAATAACACTAATGCCTTGTGTAGAAATGCTTTTTAAGCAGTCCGGCATAAAAAAACGAGAATTAAGTTTAATTGCTGTGGATGTGGGTCCGGGGGCATTTACAGCGCTTAGAATAGGCGTTGCAACGGCAAAAACGCTTGCCCATGCATTAAACGTTCCCGCTGTCGGAGTTAACTCCCTGTATGCAATTTTGCGTTTAACTTATGAAAGTAATCCGGGAAATTATGACCGCGTTATTATTATGGATGCGCGCCGGTCAAAATTATTTGCATCGGTTTATTTTCATTCGGGGGAAACAAAAACCAATCTTGACCTAAGTATTGATAATGTGCTATACTATATAAAAGACTCAAAAAACGTTTTATTTGCCGGAAACGGTGTTGATAAGTACAACGAGATAATTAAAAAAGAATTTGAAAATAATAATTTAGTCTTAATAAAAGGTAGTGAAGTAGAGTTAAGTGCCGAGGTAATCGGTAAGCACGGCATAGAAAAGTATAAAAAAAGCGGAGCGGATAATTTACACGCTTTAACTCCAGTGTATGTTAGAGATACGGATGCAGTAACGAAAGGAAAATAAGATGATAGAACGGGCATTGATAAGTGTTTACGATAAAAGCGGTGTTGTTGATTTCGCAAAACAATTAGCGGAATTAAATATAGAAATTCTTTCTACGGGAGGTACGGCCAGGCTTCTTGAAGAGCATAACTTACGCGTTACTAAAATATCGGATTACACAAGAAGCAATGAAATTTTAGACGGCAGAGTGAAAACGCTTCACCCGAAAATTTACGCAGGGCTTTTATCCGACAGAGATAACGATTATCACAGAAACCAGATGCTTGAACTTGAATATGATTATATCGACATGGTTGTTGTTAATTTATATCCGTTTGAAGAAGTAACATCAAAACCCGACGTTACTTTAGACCTTGCGATTGAAAACATAGACATCGGTGGTGTTACTTTAATCAGAGCTGCTGCGAAAAATTTCAAACACGTTATTTTGCTGACCGACCCTGGTGATTATAACGTTATCCTTGAAAAAATAAAAAAATTTAACAAAGTTGATTTAAAAACGAGAAAAACTTTAGCTGTAAAAGGTTTTTCCGTTACCATGAAATATGACAACAAAATCGCAAAGTATTTGCAACAATACCAAATGCGGTAATTGAGGAGACAATTTTGAAAAGTTTTTTTGATGACATATTCGATGCGTTTGCTCAGGATGTTTATTTAATTTTCAGGCGGGCTAGAGGGCGTTTCTCAGGATTATCCGGCATAATGGATATGCTCGAACAAGCTCTAAACAACGCGGATAATCAAAGGCAAAGCAAAAAACAAAAACCTTTTGAAGACCCTTTTTCCGATTTTTTTTCCAATAGTTTTGAAGACCTTTTCGGCGAAAGTTTTTATCAGAATTCAGCCGGTCAAAAAAATAATTACCGCAAGCGTTATGAATACAGTAGATACTCTTTTCCCG
>CAYUYT010000413.1:0-1734 GCA_964449345.1 uncultured Spirochaetia bacterium
GTATGTTGTTAAACTGCTGCTGTGTATACAAGTTTTGATACTCCGCACCGTTCTCACCGCTGCGAAGCGAATCAACAGCTACCCGGCACATCTCAACGTAACTGCCATTGTAATCTTTAAGGTCATCCTGATGCGCGCGGCGGCACACATCGTAAATAATTTTTTCAACAAGCTCCTTAGAAGCGTTATCCATTCCATACATTTGTTTTAGCGTTAAATCTAAATTGTTATTATTGACATTAATTAAATATTATATTAATTTCTGTCATATTTTGTTAACTCAGAAATAAGAATAGGTACTCCGCTACCTTCATACACTTTTCCTGAAGTTTTTAAAGTTAAAACATATTTAATTTTTTTTAAATATTTATTTTTATCTGTAGAGCCACTAGTGTAGGAAAAATCTTTTGTTGTACCTATTTTCATTAGAAAATATTTACTTTTAGGTTTTATGTATAATTTTCTATTCTCAACTTTCCAATACATTATCCTTTTTGTTGATTTATAATCTTCAATTAATCTACCATTTTTTTTAAATGTGTATATGGCACCAACTACGCCAAAAATCCATTTACCATCATTATCCAATAACACTCTTTTAATACCATATTTTTTTAAATGCCTTTCTGTTCTTTTTTTTATTTTTTTTGTTAATTCCAATGTTTCCTTGTCGTCAGGACTTAAATTTTCTGCAACCTTTTTATTTCTTTTAGAAACACAAGCCATTAAAATAATTGAAATTATTAAAATTATTACTATTTTTCTTTTCATTTTTTTCTCCTAAAATTAATTGTTGAACTCATAAACATCTGCGTGTTGCATATAATTACTGAAAGTATATAATGAGTATTCTTTTACTTTTACTCCATCAGGTGAATTAGATTCATATACAGTTATTTTACCAGTATCGGGATTATAAGGGCCAATTATAACTGTGTGTGAATAATGCTTAAAGTTCCCATTGGCGTTTCCTGATGAACTATCTGGTTTCTTATCAAATTTCCATTTAGTCATTAAAACTTTGCCCTGTAATTTATTAAGAGCATCAATATCTTTATTTTTGAGCATATTTCTTATATGATTAATCCCGATTTGTTGGCCGCCCTGTTGACCTTTAATTGTGCTTCTTGATAATACTGTTCTGTTATAAGCCAAATCTGAACAACCTACTGCTTGAGGAGGACGGGTGCTATTAGTATAATTATCGGCAAGTTTATAATTAGACATTTTATCCGGCGGCCAATAACATTCATGTCCTTTCTCTCCTCCACCATTAGTATTACCTGTAATGTAAGCAATAAGGGCGACAAAATGAGTACAAGCCATTTTATTTGGAGCCATAAAATGTTCACTATTATACATATTAGCCCAACCGTCTGTATACCCTACGCGACCTTTCATCATTTCAACGATTTTCTTCGCTATAGCTGACCTTATTTTATTTTTATCGACAGCGCTAGCATTTTTATAATTCTTATACAAATCTTTGAGAGACTCAGTTAAAGCAACGAAATCTTTTTTCATTTGACGCTCAGCTTCGCTTTTTGCTGTGGCTGTGGCCACTTTTATTTTCTCTTTATACTTACTATAAGCATCCGTTAGCTTCAAATTTTTAATTTTCTCTCTTGCTTCTCTAACTCGTACAGGTGAATCACTCGCCTCACTCCCGCTGCTTCCGCTGTCCTGCGTGTCTTGCGGGTTCTCATTCGGTATCATCCCGCCTTCGTTGCTTAT
>CAYUYT010000414.1:0-1731 GCA_964449345.1 uncultured Spirochaetia bacterium
GAAGAGAACCAAAAATTATTAAAAAAATTGATATAAAAAAAACATACTAATATATTAAAAAATTATTGACATAATTTCATAAGTATATAAAATATATGTATTATTTTTATATTTAATATTTTAGGGGAAAATAATTGGTTGATTACAGAGAAATCGTTGAAAAATGCCCTCTTTTGCTAATTCAAATAAATAAAGATTATGAAATCACTTTTGCAAACGATTATACCATTGACTATTTAGGTTATACTAAACAAGAATTATACGGCAAAAAAATAAACGAAATAGAATGTAAGCCAGATTACTGTCTTGACAATTTTCCCCTTACTTATTCGATAGAGCGGTTAGAAAATTCTTGTCAAAAACTTTTCATGAACGGCAAGAGCTGGCTTTTAAAAAAGAACGGAGAAAAAGTAAATATTAATTTTAACATCCGTTTATTTTTTAAAGAACAAAATTTTTCCCATTGCATAATTACGATAAGTAATTTCTTTGAAGAATACGATAAAAAGCGTTCACAGAATTACGAAGCATTTTTTAACAACAGCCAGGATATTATACTAATTTGTGATAACACAAATCTCATCGAAGATGCTAATAAAGAGGCATATGAAAGCCTCGGCTATACTAAAGAGGAATTAATCGGCATGTCAATGTATAATATTTCTGATTTTGATACACCGGAAAAATTGGAACTGCACCATAAAAGGGTTGATGAGTTTATAAAAAACGGGGGTAAACATCAATTTGAAACTGTATTTGTAGCAAAGAACGGCGAAAAAATTCAAATTGACTTAAAAATGCGTTTAGTAGGGCTGGATAAGAACGCTTATGCCCTTATAATTGCACGTGATATTACAGAAAAGAAAAAGCTTGAGCAGAAACTAAAGCAAAGCGAACAACGGTATAAAAGCGTTATCTCTGAAATGAACGACCTCATTGTCAGGTTTACACCGGAAATGAATATCGTTTTCGTTAATGATACAGTGTGCAAATATTTATCGTTAAGTGCTGAAGAACTTACACAAATGAATATCCAAGATATAGTTGATAAAGGTTTTTTCTCAAAAGAAGATTTAGAAAACGTAAAAATCGACCTGAAAAAAATCTCGCCGCAAAACCCTTTTACAACATCCGAATACAAACTTAATACAACGCCGGATAGTTTCCGGTGGATACACTGGGTTTCGCGGGGTATTTTCAATGCAAACGGAAAAATAGAAGAATATCAAATAGTGGGGAGGGATATAACGGAAATACATAACCTTTCTGCGGTTAAAGACAATTTCGTTGCTATGGTAAATCACGATATTAAAGGCGTTTTCGGTTCTATTTTGGCAACATCGGAAATACTTTTAAAAAATTACCTGCCGCCTAATTTAAAGGAATACCTTGAGATAATAAACAAAAACTCAAAAACGGTATTAAAAATGGCAAATGATTTTCTTCACATTGCTTTATTCGGAGCGGGAAAAGTTAAATTAAATCTATCCAAAGCGGATTTATCTTCTTTAATAAACGATGCGGTTTCCACATTCAATATTATTTCACAAACGAAAAAAATTACTTTGCAAACAGATAAAATCTCAACAAAAAACATTAAAATCGACAAAGAAAAAATCTACAGCGTTTTAAGCAATTTGATTTCAAATGCGATAAAATTCACTCCTGAAAACGGAAAAATCACAATTAAAAGTTATATACACGGAAACGAAATTAAAACCCACGTTATTG
>CAYUYT010000415.1:0-1713 GCA_964449345.1 uncultured Spirochaetia bacterium
TTTTCCTCCATAAAAATATTTTTATGGAGGCGACAACTACGCTGACACATAGGGATAATCGCCGTTTTTCTCCAGCCCATTTAGAATTCAGTCCGGTATTAGTGAGAATTGAATTCTAAAAGGGCTTTTGATATTTACTTTTATTGTAAATTTAGGTAGAAAAGTATACTTATTTTTGCATATTAATAAAATTTTACACCGGCAATTTTAACTATATTTTAAGATGCGCTATTTTTTTTTATTTTAAAAAATTTCTATGTTTTAAAGCGAAATGGTGTAAGATTATTTTTAATGGATAATTAGGCATTTTCGTAAGGTTTGGTTTCTTAAAATCAATGATATTGATTCAAGTAAAATTTTTATCAGGAAATTCCATTCTAATTCTTTTTAGTAATTGTTTAACTTTTTGGTCCTGATTCTTATTACACACTAAAATCCCGTTTTCGTCTTTTATAACTAAAATGTGGTCTAAACCGATTGTACCTATAATAAAGTCATCATTATCGTTGTGAATTAAGCAATCACCTGATTCAATAAAAACAGAATTACCCTTTGAAGCATTTCCGTTGTCATCTTTTTCATAATATTCATACAGGCTTGACCATGACCCTAGGTCATCCCATTTGAAATTACCTTCAACGCAAATTATATCTTTGCATTTCTCAAGTATTCCATAGTCAACGGAAATCTTTTTCAATTCAGGGAAGTTCTTTTTAATTATATCCTCTTGATTATCCGTATCTATGGATTTTTCGATATTCTCAATATATTTCATATTTTCATTTAGAAATTCTTTATATTTTGCAAGAAAAGTTGAATTTTTCCATACAAATATACCGCTGTTCCAATAATAATTGCTGTCATTGAAATATTCCGTTGCTAAATCATAATTAGGCTTTTCTTTAAACGATTTCACTTTATACGCTTTAACGTTATTAGTATCATTAATCATATTTCCTTTTTGAATATAGCCATACCCGGTTTCCGGTTTATCAGGTTTTATGCCGATTGTAATTAATCCGTTATATTTATTAATTAACTCAAAACTATAATCAATCGTTTTTTGAAATTCCTCAATGTCCGGTATGTAATGATCAGCAGGCAGAATAGTTACTAATCCGTCATTATATTTTTTTTTGATAAAAATAGAAGCTAACGCAATTGCATTTGCAGTGTCTTTCGGTTCGGGTTCACAAAGTACGTTTTCGCTTTTTAAATCAGGATTGTCTTCTAAAATAGCGTGCTTATAAATATCGCGGGTAATTATGATTACGTTATCAATATCAACGTATGACTTTACTCTATTAATTGTTTCTTTTAATATTGATTGCCCCGAGATAATCGGCAGTAATTGTTTCGGCTTATTTTCTCTGGATGCCGGCCAAAACCTTTCGCCTTTACCGCCGGCCATAATAACGATAAATTTATTCATACTAATACCTTTAGATGCTTAAATAATAAATGATGTAAAATGTTTGTTATATACTTTTTTATTTATCTTATTTTTGAATATTTTTCCTAATCAATAAAGTATATCACAAAAATTATATTTTGCCATGATAATAAATGATTTATTTATAAAAATATAAATTTTATTTTTATATTTTTAATCATTAACTTTAATGAAATCAATTCTTTTTATTTAAATTTGAATTAAGTTATATTATTATATATTTTAATGTACATTTTTATTAAAAAGCAAAGCGGGTTTAA
>CAYUYT010000416.1:0-1675 GCA_964449345.1 uncultured Spirochaetia bacterium
ACGTTGCGTTGATTAGCGAAATAACCGGGCTTTCCGTTGAAGAGATAGAGAAATTATAAGAAAGCCTCCCAATATGTTTTCATGCCCTTTACAATTTTATAAATAATTACCTCATTTACTTGTTATTCTTTAACCAAATAACCAACGTTGCGGTTGGATTTATTAAAGTATTTATTAGCAACGCGGATTAAATCCTTTTTCGTTATATTCATTATCCGGTTTAAACGTGTTTCAAGATAAAATTTATAATTTCCCAAATAAGAACCATCGCCTATTGTTTCGGCAACGTCTTTAATTTTTACAAGCGAAGAATAATAATGGGAGATAAATTTATTTCTCGCTTTGTATATTTCATAATCACGGATTTCCCCTTTTTTGAATTTTTTAAGTTCTTTGTAAATTTCCTTTTCGATTAAAGGCAGGTATTTTTTATCCCTTGCCGCAAAAATTATAGCAAACGGAGCATTATGTATTCTCAAGTATTGACCCCCGGATATTCCAACGGAAAGTCCAGTCTGCAAAACGAGTTTTTTAACAAGGCGGCTTGAGCGTCCGCCGAACAAAATTAGTTCTATAACTTCCATTGCTGAAGAATCTTTATCCGTTGCTTTTGGACCGTGAAAATAAATTAAACCTCGGGGCAATTGTACGTGCTTTTTGAAAACAAAGCGTTTTTCCTTTTTTTGTTTGGGTTCGGGAGTAAACCCGGGTCTATCAATTTTTTGCGGTTTTAAACCGACAAAATATTTTTTTATCAGTTTTAACGTTTTGCTTATATCAATGTCACCGGTAACAATTAAATCCGCGTTGTTAGGTGCGTAAAAACGGCGGTAATATTGCTTCATGATTTTCGGTGTTAATGCTTTAACCTGCTCTTTTCTGCCGATAACGGGTTTACCGTAGCTGCTTTTTTCGTATACTTTTTGAATAAATTGTGTCCAAAAATAGCCCATAGGGTTATTTTCGCTTCTGTTTCTAAGTTCCTCTAAAACAACCTGTTTTTCAGATTTAAATTCTTTTTCATCTATGGTTAAGTTTACCATGCGTTCTGCTTCTAATTTCAAACCGAGTTCAAGTGCGCGTTTAGGCAAAACGCAGTAATAAACAGTACGGTCAAACGAAGTGTTTGCGTTGCTGTATCCTCCGTTTTGTTTTATAAGTTTTGAGTACTCTCCGGATTTAAGGTTTATCGTTGTTTTGAACATCATGTGCTCTAAAAAGTGGCTTAATCCGCGTTCGTTATCCCGTTCATCTTTAGAGCCAACGTGATAATATACTTTTACGGTAACAGCGGGAATAGTAGGAATGCGGGATAAATATACGTTAAGCCCGTTTTTAAGTTTTTTATGTATAACGTTTATATTAACTTTTGCGCTTTTTGCTTGCGTTATATTTAGGCTAATGGCAAATATTAATATTGCTGATATTATAATTATCTTTTTCATTCATTCCTCTCCAGTGTATATAAAATTAACTTTTTATACTTATTAAAATTATAATTTAATTTTCCTTTTTATTCAACGAGAAATTTCGCTGTATATTCAGTAATTATAATCTAACACTAATAAAGGCTTTAAAAAACGGTTTATTTTAACAAAATTTTTATAAACAGTATTTGCCTTTATATACTAATAATACTTTAAATTTTATGCAACCGACACTTTAAAGTGTCGGT
>CAYUYT010000417.1:0-1652 GCA_964449345.1 uncultured Spirochaetia bacterium
AATTTTTTTTAACTCCGATATATTATAACTTTACTTCTGAAAAGTAACAATATATGCAGTGTAATAAAACCTTTGTTTGAATCACTAACAATGCAAAAGTAAAGCACTTGCAAGTAATTTTATATTCAACGCATAAAAATTGCAACTATTTTTTTAGTAATGTGGTAAAAAAGTGTTGCCCAAATTTTTGACATTTCTTAAAGTTTTTTTGTCTAATTAGCTCGTTCCTGCGCTATAGTTTTTTTATTAATTATAATTTTACATGATTATGAAATATTATTTTCAGATGAGGTTGATTTTTTCCTTGCTTCTAAATAACGTACAATAGCCTCATGTTGCTCTTTGTTTAATTGGATAAATTTTAAACCTACTGCAAAAAGTTTTTCATTGATGATTTCATTTCTCATTACAACGCATTTTATATCTAAGATTGGA
Source organism: uncultured Spirochaetia bacterium (assembly GCA_964449345.1). Taxonomy (GTDB): domain Bacteria; phylum Spirochaetota; class CALGPD01; order CALGPD01; family CALGPD01; genus CALGPD01. Next base: position 436 of record CAYUYT010000417.1, read on the forward strand.
GGGTCTTCGAAAACAATAGATAAATAAATAATGGTACCCGCATGGATTTTTTCAGTGGTATTTATTTTTACACCGCCCTCGGATAAATTTTCCAGGATTGCTTCTTTATCTATTTCTTTGTCAGAAAGTTTATATTTATAAAATGCCCGATTATTAATAATGTATCTATTGTGTTTTCTATCGATACGGGATCTTTGTTTAAGTAATGAAATTAATTTTATAAAAATTTCTGCGTTAAATTTATCGGGATATAAAGAAAAGGTATTTTCAAGTGTTGCAATCATTTTCTTTAAACCGCTGTATTCAGTGGCTTTTAAAACGTTGGCGACAAAATTTGCCGTATACAAAATGCTATCATTATCACTAATTTCAGATTTTCCAATTTGATTAGGAAATCCTTTAGAATCAAGCTGTTCATGATGATTTAACACCATTTTAGCAATGTGGTCAGGGTAGTGCAGGTCTTCTCTTAAAAGAGTATATCCAACAGCAGGGTGTTTATTAAACCTCTCCTGGTCGCTTTTATAATTACTCGCAATTGAACTATTAGCAAATTTTTTAGGTAATTTTAATCTACCTATATCGTGTAATAGCGCGGCAACTATAATATCATCAATGTTTTGTTCAGATAATTTTAATGATTTTGCAATAAATACAGCAAATATTATTACTTTAATTGAATGGGAAACAAATTTATTGTTCAATTCAATAAAAAATAAAATTTCTAATATTGCTTGAATACCTTTATTTACTTCATCTTTAATTTGAACGCCTAGTTTATATATTTGGTCTTTGATATCTGAAGTGTTTGCATTACCGAGAAAATTAATGTAAAACGTTGTTACATCGTAAACGAGTTTTTCAAAAGATTCAAGTTTACTTATCTTAAATTCTATTTTTTCACTATTTATTAAATTAAATTCATCGTTTTGGATATTATCATCATTCATTATTTTATTCGTTTCTTTATATATTTTACCTAATTTTAATTAGGTTTAAGCTTTATTTACCTAATATATAATTTTCGTAAGAAATTATTACGTCTTTAATATTGACTTTTTTATCAGTAACGTAGGATTTTATTAGTTTCATAATAAACCTCTTAATAAAATATAATATACAACGTTTTATTTGAATAGATTTTTAAACTTGTGATAAACGATTTTTCATTCTATTTATTGAATTATTAAGAAGAGTTGCGCTATTTTAATTGCGTG
>CAYUYT010000418.1:0-1634 GCA_964449345.1 uncultured Spirochaetia bacterium
AAAGTTTATGTTTTTTCGTTCAAGTTGAATTTCCGTTGTTAAAATCCTAAAATTAGAGTAAGGGAATTGTTTTGAAGCTATTTTCCTTTAAAAACTAATAAGGAGTTTAGTATGGAAGAGAACAGATTTGAAGAAAAATTAGAACACGCAAGTGAAACAACGGATAAGTTAAGGTTTAAAATTCTTTTTATCAGAATGCCCTTAGCTTTATATATTTTGTCAGTCATAATTTTCGTTGTAGGATTGATAATGCTTTTTGCAGGCAGGAAAGCGCCGGCTTCCGAAAGGCAATTATTAAGCGTTGTACTTATTGCCTCGGGGGTAATATTGGGAGTTTTTTCGCATTTTTGGTATAAAAAACAAATGCGAAAATATCGAGATTATAAAAAGCGTAGATAATACTAATTAGCGTTAAAATATGGAAATTTATTAAAACCGCCGGGAGCGTTGAAAACGCTTAAGTTTTCATAAAAGTTCAGGTTTAAATACTAAAGCGGATTTAAGAAAATCCCCCTAAATCTCCCTTCGAATAAAGGGGACTTGAAGAAAAGAGAATGCCCATACCCCAAATTTTTACTAATCCTTCCTCTTTACTCAAAGAGGGAGACAGAGGGTTATCTTTATCTGCGTTCTAGGCGTTTGATTTTTCTTTCTTTTTTTTTTCGAGTGTTCCGCTTTGTTCGTTACGAGTTTTATATTCTAGCAAATTTTAGTATAATTTTTAAATTACATTAATGATTTGATTTTTTGTAAAAGTTTGTCAGGGTCAAACGGTTTTGTGAAATATTCATTTGCACCCATGGCAAATCCTTTTTCTTTATCCGTTTCCTGTCCTTTTGCGGTTAAAAGTATTATATAAATGTCTTTAAATCGGTCTTCATTTTTAAGTTTTTCAACGACTTCATACCCGCTCATTTTAGGCATCATTACATCGAGTATAACGAGTTTAGGCATTTCTTGTTTTATCATGTTGATTGCTTCTTCACCGTTTTCTGCAGGAAAAACAGTAAATCCGCCCATTTTACCGATAACGTATTTTAATGATAGTAGAATATGCGGTTCATCGTCCGCAATCACTATTTTCTGATTCAGCATTGAGTTAACCCGTTAGTAATATTATAGATTTAATATTATATATACTTTTTAAAAGTATGCAAGAAAAATTAATTTTTTTCTTTAAAATATTGTCTTAAAAATTTGAATTTTTATTTTCCTTTACTTTAACTTTACCTTGTTCTAATGCTTGGACAAAAGCATCAACTACTTTAGCGTCAAAATGTGTTCCCGCTGCTTTTTCTATGGCTTGTTTTGCTTGTTCCGTTGTCATGGCTTCTTTATAAGGCCTTTTTGAAATAATTGTATCAAAAGCGTCCGCAACGGCAACGATACGCGTTGCTATGGGAATATCTTCCCCTTTAAGCCCCGAAGGATAACCCTTGCCGTCCCATCTTTCATGGTGGTGTTTAATTATAGGAAGAATACCGTTAAAACCGCTTAAACTTTTTACTATATCAAAACCGGCTTCCGGATGCTGGCGGATAATATCCCATTCTTCATGAGTGGGTTTTGTAGGTTTGAATAAAATATCAGTGGGCATGGCTATTTTCCCTATATCGTGAAGTAAAGCCCCTATT
>CAYUYT010000419.1:0-1604 GCA_964449345.1 uncultured Spirochaetia bacterium
AAATACCAACTTAATTATTGAATAAAAATGTACCAATTTTCAATGAGGCGATACACCATGCATTACTGCATGGTTAGAATTTTATCCTTGATGAATAAAGGATTAAGACAACTCGACGACTTGCCAAGCAAGGAAGACTTTCATGTCCTTAAGTTAGAATTTTATCCTTGATGAATAAAGGATTAAGACTACATAGCCATGAGGGTATTGAAAGCGCCTCCAACGTAATGTTAGAATTTTATCCTTGATGAATAAAGGATTAAGACTCATAAATGTACCCTTCATCCAACTTCGCCCAATCTAGGTTAGAATTTTATCCTTGATGAATAAAGGATTAAGACTTATGGATCTTTTCCTTTCCATTCCAGTCCACCCACAGTGTTAGAATTTTATCCTTGATGAATAAAGGATTAAGACGAGAAGGGGACTCTAAATTAGATGTTGACGTTTCTTGAGGTTAGAATTTTATCCTTGATGAATAAAGGATTAAGAAAATAAGCCTAATACAAAAAAACCAATATTTATCCGTTGACTTTAAATAAAGTTTGGTTTAATATTTTTATATGACAGAAACAGAGAAACGGGAAATACAAAGTATCGTAGATAAAGCCGTTGAAAAAGGCGTTGTTCAGGCATTCAAAATTTTATTTAGTGATAAAAAAAAATTGGAAGAATTGATTGAAGACATTGGAATGACAAAAGCAATAGAACAAAACAGAACAAACGAATTAATTGAAGAAAACGAGATAATTGAAATACTTGATAACGTATAAAATTATATGAAAATAGAGTATGATAAATCCTTTTACCGCGATATAAAAAAAATCAAAGATAAACAATTATCATCGAAATTAAAAAACGTAATTAAAGAATTAAAATCTATAAAAAATATAAATGAGCTTAGAAATGTAAAAAAAATGCGGGGTACTGATTATTTATACCGCCTGAAAGTTAATAATTACCGTTTAGGTTTTGAACTAAATGAAAATACCGTTATATTGCTTAAATTTCTTCATAGAAAAGATATTTATAAATACTTTCCCTAAATATAATCTACACTTTGATAAGAACACCTTGATGAATATAGGATTAAGAAAAGCTCTCTTTTTAAGAGGGCTTTTTTAAATTTACGTTGAAAATAACGCGTTAGTTTAAACCTAGATTGAAATCAATCAGCTCCCTGCCCTTACACATACCCGGCTAATTAGCTACAGAACAACCATTTACACTTTTACAATTTTTTGGCACACTAATTGCATTAATATTAGCGGGCGGAAAAATATTAAACGTGCTTTGAAAAAAACGTTTAAGTTTACCGTATTAAAAGCAAGGAGAAACAATATGAACCCTTTAATATTTTTCAGTCTAATTGGAAAAGGAATTCTTTGGATTACCGGCATTATTTTAGAGGTTCATTTTATAAAAGCTCTAGCAAAAGGAGTAATTATGGGTATATGAATATTATTTTCAATTTTCTCAGGTGCAATCACGATTATATTACTCATCGTGTTAGTAATTGCGTTTATCGTTATGACTCGAAGAGCATATTATAGACGCAAGATAGAAAACGGAGATAAAAAAATGCCCATTTAGGGGCGTTAGAA
>CAYUYT010000420.1:0-1602 GCA_964449345.1 uncultured Spirochaetia bacterium
TCTGTGAACTCAGCGGTTATTTTCTTCTCTTCTCTTCAAGTCCCACTTTATTTAAAGGGGGATTCTTATCCTTATGTGTCAGCGCAATTGTCGCCTCCATAAAAATATTTTTATGGAGTAAAAAATTGGAATATACAAAACTATTTTCTCTCAAAAAAAACTTTGCCCGCCCTATGAATGTGTTCGAGTAAATCAGGGTTATTAATCTGAGCATAAATTGAAATATCAAAAGTATAGGGCAAAAGCAAGTCATCAATTTGATTTTCAATATTGTGAATTAACGTAAGGCATAAGTTCTCGCCTTTAAGCGTGAGGTCAATATCCCAACCGTTTTTGTGATTACCTTTTGCACGGGATCCGTAAATTATTGCGGTTTTGATTTCAGGAAAACGGAATAAAACGTTTTGAATTTTTTTTATGGTTTCTTCTTTAATAAACCGAATTTCATTACTCTTGCTCTTTTTGTTTCAATTCTTGGAATTTTTCCTGCAACTTTTTTAACTCGTTGTAATAAAAGTTTTTCACGTTGTTTGTGATTTCATTAGCCGGTTCTTCGTTGTATGTATGCGATGTCATATTACGCGCTTTTATCATATTCATCCAGTTTTCACCGTTTTGGATTAATTCAGTTTTAAATGCGAGGCGGGTTGTGTCTTTAAAACCGAATATATCTTTATAACCGCGTGATTCTAAAAAATCTTTCAAGGTTTTCCACGCTAGTTCGTGGGTAAATTCAAAAGCCTGAATCATGCCCTGCTGTTCAAGTTTGCTAAGGGTGCGTTGTTTTGATAATTCAACCGCATTTTCAAGCTGTTTTAATGCTTTATTAAAACTGTCTAAACATTGTTTTTTTACTTTAAGGTAATAATTTTCAAGATGTATTTCATTAATACATCACTAATGAATATTATAATAGGGGATTATGAATGTAAAGCAAAAAATCGAGGTTTTATTTTGGCACTAAGACTTTACAATTTAAAATATTTTAGTACCCGAAGGCGGACGGCAAAATGGCTTTACATTTGACAGAGGCACCTGCGCTTTTCCAACCAAGGTTTCCTAAAGAAATAACATTGGCCAATGTAGTCTCGTTAATTCATAATCATTACTCACCAAAAGCATTAATGTAGAGACGAAGAACTGCTACGCCTCTACAAAACTAGGTATATATTGCTTTAATATATCCTCCAATTTCTAATTAAGCATCTGGCAAACAGCCATTTCCGCTGCGTTGTTTAACTGATACGCAACAGGGGAAGCCGTTAATAACGGATGTGTTCCCGTTTGAAACGTTGCAATGTCTTCTGCTGTCATGCGTTTTTGTATACACGCTGATATTACGTTAATGAGTTCGCCTGCGCTTTCTGCGCCCATAATCTGTCCGCCTAAAATAACGCCCGTTGCTTTTTCAAAAACGAGCTTGATTTTAAGTTTTGCAGCACCGGGCAACTTGCCCGGATGACGGTTCATTCCCTCTGATTCGCCTACAACAACGTTAAAAAAGTGTTCCTTAGCCATATCTTGTGTTAAGCCTGCGCTTGCTAAAGATAATTCACCGAATTTTGAAGAAAATACACCGATTGAGCCCGGGTCCATTCTTTT
>CAYUYT010000421.1:0-1590 GCA_964449345.1 uncultured Spirochaetia bacterium
AACGTTTTTTCAGGTAACGTTAATGATATGGATTTATGTTTGGAAGATAAAAAAGTATATGAAGTAAACGACAAAAACGACAAAAACGCTTTTAGTAAGCAGGAAGCTTATATTCAGATTTATCAGGGTAAAGGCGCAGTAAATGAATCGTAACAAATACGGCGTTATAACGGAATACGGTGTTATTGCAAAAGAAATGCCCATTGCTGATAAATTTACGAAATATTTATCCATAAGCGTTGACGCGAAATACTTTAACGAATTGTACGAGTTTGCTAAAACAGATGAAGGCGGTAAAATACTGCAAATTTCAAAATCCGGCGCTCATGACATTTTAAAGGCTAAAAGTTACGTAGGTGTAATTCAAACGAAAAAAGGTTTCGTGCTTGAAATATTACCTAAAATATATTTTGACAAGATAGAAGAAAGTGAAGAAGATAAAACGAGAAAGATATTTACGAAAATGCTAAAGAAAATTAAGCATTTGCCTGAATATAAAAACGCAAATTTTGCTAACTTAAAAATAACGAATATGCGTCTTCTTGAAATTTTCATCAATATGTTTTTGCAGGAAGTTAAATCAATCGTTGTAAAAGGCATTAAGTCAAATTACGTTTCTATTCAGGAAAATGCGCGGTTTTTAAAAGGTAAGCTTAAAACGGGAATTAATCTCAGAAAAAACTTTATCCACAAAGAACGCTTTTTCGTTGAATACGATGAATACTTGCCCGATATACCGGAAAATCGGCTTATAAAAACAGCACTGGATTTTCTCGTTAATGTTTCTAAGAGTTACAGTAACGTAAAAGAGCTTATAAAATTTCTTTTCGTTTTTAGCAGCATTAATAAGTCAAGTGATGTAAAATCAGATTTTAATAAATGCAGCAATAACCGCACAATGTCGTATTATGAAAACGCGTTGATTTGGGCTCAACTTTTTTTGAACAATGAAAGCTTTACTTCATATAAAGGTAGTACAATTGCGTTTGCCCTACTCTTTCCCATGGAAAAAGTTTTTGAAAAGTATGTTTTATATCATTTAAGAAAAAAAGACGAGTATAAAAGCGTAAGCCCGGAAAACAGGCATTATTTAATTAAAGCAAAAAGCGGGAAAAATGATGCACATTTTAAAATAAAGCCGGATATAGTTTGCCGTGATTTTGATGAAAATATTAATATTTACGATGCCAAATGGAAAATTCTCGATGAAACAAGGCAAGATAAAAAATTTAATATATCACAAAGTGATTTGTATCAGCTTTTGTCTTACGCAACGGTTTACAATGCACAGGAAGAAAAAAACATCGAGTTATGCCTTGTTTATCCCAAAAGTAAAAATTTTAATAAATCTTTTGCTTTTAACTTTAATGATACTAACGATACAAAACTTAGAATTACGCCTTTTGATTTAAAAGATGATAAGTTTATTAGACCATAAAGACAAAAGCTTGCAAAAAACGTATTTTTTTGAATTTTTATTTTTTTAGTGTAGAAAAAAAAAATAGTTTATGATAAATTTTTCATGTGATAAAATAAAAAAATATTAAAGACTGGAGTATAAATGAATTATTCTGAAATCATACGCGATGT
>CAYUYT010000422.1:0-1589 GCA_964449345.1 uncultured Spirochaetia bacterium
GGATATTCTAAAGAATCTAAAAACGCCTTGATTGCTTTTTTATCTATATGCGTTTGCCCGGTTATGTCACAATTTATCTGTATTTTATTTTTGGGTGTTAAATTAAAATCAGAAGGGATTTCTGATAACGAATAAATACCCCCGGCTTCAAGTTCGGATATTGCGCCTCTTTTTGCTCTATGTATTTGATAGATATTTTTCTCCGGCAGAAAATCCCAGCAAATTTCCTGCATCACACATTCATAAGGATCCGAACAATGCTTGCCTACCTCAACAACGGGTTTATCCGAATCAATTACTCCGAGAAAAGCCGTTACGTTATGATCAACGCCTTTTACTAACTCGGCTATTTGCTCAGTAACATCAGCAACGGTGAATAACTTTTCCGGCTCAATTTTTCCGCGTTTTATATACCCGTTGTTTATGTGCGCTAGAAAGCACCGGTTAATTTCAAGCCCCGCGTTTTCAAAACAACGCTTTTGAAACGCTATATCGTGTAAGTATATTTGCTTAACACTAGTAGAAGATTTAACCTCGATTATATCCCAAGCGTTATTATTCACCGGAACTAAAATATCAGCGCGCGCATACATCTCGCCGGCTAAAAATCCCGCTTCAAATATGGGCAGACGCGTTTTCAGTGCTTGTTTGCTTTGCTTAATAACTTCATCAAAACCCGCATCCCATTTTATTTCGATACCATTAGGGTAGAGCTTTTTAGCGTAATCGCCTACATCGTGTCCCGCGCTAAATACCCGTTGTGTCTGCTCGGAAAAATCAGGCATATCATGTTTAGCGTTATAGTAATACCAAAGAAGTTTTCCGCACTGAAGCCCGTTTAAATATTTACTTTTTGATAAAAATGCGCTCATATCTGCTCCTTAAACTCCACCCAAATATTAAATTTATAAGGATAACTATTCCGGGATTTTATAAAACTAATTAATTCTTTTTCCGTTCTTATATTTAAACCGTGAAATTCGGTGTACGTTTCACTCCATCTTACATTATCGTGTGTGTCACTAACAGCAAACTTTTTTAAGTTATATCCTTGAGTTAAAGTATTAATCAAAGTATATTCAGGGTGAATAAAGCCGTATATTGAGACTTCAACCGCGTGCATCAGGCTTAATAGTTTTTCGTTCACGTTGTCTATATCAGGATGAGCAAGAATAAAGCAATGGTCATGTTCGCCCGATGGAAACTTTTCCATATAATCTGTAAACACAACGTGTTTTTCTCTTATATAACTCTCACCGAAAATGATAACGTGTTGCCCCATAAACTCTTTTTCAATACCCGGTATAATGATGATTTTATCTTTGTAGTTTTGGGCAAGCGCGTTTAATTCATCGAAATAATTATCTATGTCTTTTATATCCTCGTAGTGGTCGGTTATCCCTATTAAATCAATACCGAGTTTGATTTTTAAACCAACTAGTTCTTCCGGCTTTAGTTTACCGTCTGAATACGTTGTATGGTTATGCAGGTCTATTTTCATTATCTCGTCCTTATTGAAAACTGGTTATATTATAATATTTTATAGAAAAATAAACAGGACACCATTAGTCTATAAATTTAATGACAAG
>CAYUYT010000423.1:0-382 GCA_964449345.1 uncultured Spirochaetia bacterium
TTATAGCGCAAGAGGTTGCACTTTTTAAAGCATTTTTTTATACGGATTCAGGTTTTTAATAATTTCAAATTAAAAAGTATTGATTTTTTTAATTATAGTTAGTATTATACTATTGATTGGTTATTGATTGAAGATATTTTTAAAAATGCGATATTTTTTATTCAGTGAAAGGATAGTAAATGAAAAAAATTATATGTTTAATAAATTTTATTATAATTTTCAGTTGTGCTTTTTGCGTTTCGTGTGATTCGCGCAGGAAAAATGATAAAATTATTTTAGCATCCGTTGTCAATCCTAACTTAATTTTTATAACTGCTATGAAACATTTAAATCCTTCAAAATATCAAATTAAACCTGTACGTTCACCTATGGAAATGATATC
>CAYUYT010000423.1:392-1578 GCA_964449345.1 uncultured Spirochaetia bacterium
CAATAATCGAGAAAGAACAAGCTGATGCTATTTTTCATACATTTATTGGAAGCAGCAAACTATATTTAAAAGGTATTATGAAGAATTATTCGTTGTTTTTACCTTATATATATAATGGAGTTTTTCTTTTAAGCAGGTCTCCCATATCTAATTTTCAGGAATTAGAGGGGCGTAATATTTATATTGCTTATAAGGGTGGCTCACCTGAATTAATGTTCAATAAAATGGTAAATGTAACTAATCTCAATATTAAAAAAATAAATATAAATTTTTTACATCCAATAATGTTAATGAAACTACTTTTAACTAAAAAAGCTGACATTATTGTTGTTCCTGAGTTTTTTGTGACTCAGGTACTAGATAGCTCTAAAGAAAAAATTTATACATATTCGCTAGAAAAAATAATTGCTAAAAACTCTGCTGATTATGGCATTAATAGAATTCCTGTGGGAGTTGTTTTACTTAATAAAAAATTAATTAAAACAAGAAAAATAATTGTTGATAATTTTCTCAATGATTTGAAGCAAACTATAAAATTTATTAATAATTCAACGAAAAAATTTGCCAAGGCCGTTGCAAACAAATATAAAAATGAATATAAGATAAAAATAGAAGAAAGTGATTTAATCAAATCAATTCTCTCTCGTAGATTGATTTTTAATATTAATTATCCGGCGACTAGTGAACTTTTAAAATTAGCGGATTTTTTTGGATTCAATAAAGATAAATATTTTGATTTTATTTTTAAGTATCAATAATCTTAAACTCTATTTAGTATAATTTTAATTGAATGAAAAAAAAATCATCATCGAAAAAAAATAACTTAAAATATGTATTAAGTAAAATAAATAATATATGGGGAATACTTCTGCTTATAATTAGTTGGAGTATAATTTCTTCAACTTTCCCAAATTATATTATGCCATCCATTAAAGATATTTGGTTTTCGATAATTAATACTATTTATAATGGCGATGTATGGGGCATAATTTTTCCTACAATTAAAAAAGTATTTGTGGGTTTCTTTTTTTCGTTGTTTATCGGAATTATTATAGGAATTTTGTTTGCAAATGTTATTTGGATGAAAAAAACATTGCATCCAATAATTATTGTTATTCAAGCTGCACCGCCAATATCATGGATAGTATTTGCTATTTTATGGGCAGGGACCGGGTTTATACCTCCG
>CAYUYT010000424.1:0-1552 GCA_964449345.1 uncultured Spirochaetia bacterium
CCGACACTTTAAAGTGTCGGTTGCATAAAATTTAAAGTATTATTAGTATATTTGCCGTTTGTTTAGGTGCAATCGGCCCGGCTAAACGTTTCCTTAAACGTAAGGGATATAAAACGCACATTAACATTGACGGCAGGTGGAATAGGCAAATTGTATGACATTATAAATGGAGAAAAATTTCAATTCCGCATGAAATTTTGATTTCTAAAAAAGGCGTTGTTTTATGGAAAGGCCATCCAACTGATTTAAAGCGAGAGTTAATCAGGAATGCTTTAAAAGAATAAGTAGTGTATTAAATATTAAATAGTTATGTTTATTTTAATTAATTTGCACGGAGTCAAAATTATGAGAAAATTATTTTTTTTTCTTTGTTTTTTAATTTTATGCTTTTCATATTTATCCGCTTTCCCTTATAGGTATCGCACTGAATCAGGAGTGAAGGGTTACGCAATTCCTCCTGTTTACGGTGAAGTTAGTGATTTCTCTAATGGATTTGCGGTTGCCAGTTATACAAAGCCTACAATTTTTTTCTTAAATACACACGAAAAAATAAATATTTTTGTTAGGAAGAAAATGTATAAATTCATTATTGACAAAAGAGGGCGGAAGATAAACAACGAAAAGTATTATACTGTATCTGAATTTTCAAAAGATGGCTATGCAAGTGTACGTGATATTGCTTTAAAGGGGTATAATAAATCTGCAATAATAGACCGCCGGGGAAGAATCGTTTACCCATGGAAATATCCGTTTTATAAAAAGTTTTATAAGGGCACTGCTCCTGTTTTGTTTAAGCCTTCAAGTTGGGGATTTATTAGACGATACGGGAAACGGTTTAGAATTTTATCAGGCCCAAGATATATCGGAGTACTTGAGTTTAGCGAGGGGTTAATTGCAGTGCAAACTTATAACCCGCGATACGAAACGACCTACGGTTATGCAGATATTTACGGCAAACTCGTTATACCGGATAAATTCTCCGATGCGGATAATTTTTCTGAAGGCCTTGCGTATGTAAAAATTAAAGGCGAAAAATATTATTCGTACATAAATAAACAGGGCAGGGTTGTAATTAGAACGCGTTTTAAGGATGTAAAACGTTTTCGCAATGGGATGGCAGTTTTTCAGGGTAAAAGCCATAGGGGTTCTGCTCAGTTCGGTTATATTAATCGTTCAGGTAACGTTGTTGTTAGGGCTAAGTATGATTTGGCATTTGATTTTTCAGAAGGATTAGGCAGAGTATATGTGCATAAAAACCGGCGTTTTTATTATATAGATAAATCAGGAAGAATTGTTGTTAATACTAACGGATATGAGTCTGCCGGTGCATTTGTAAATGGTTTAGCTCCTGTTAAAAATAATAACGGAAAGGTCGGTTTTATTGATAAAAGGGGGCATTGGGTTATTCCTGCACAATTTGAAAAAGCCAAACCCTTTTCAGATGGAATAGCAGCAGTAAAAATAAAAGGCAAATGGGGGTTTATTAAGCTGCCTTAAGAAAATAATTATTAATGCACTATTTTAAAATGCAAAGTTGTTTTTAAATAATAGA
>CAYUYT010000425.1:0-1542 GCA_964449345.1 uncultured Spirochaetia bacterium
AAAAATATCATCGTTTACTATTCTTGCAGTATAAAAATATCGTATTCTGAATTTTATATTTTGGAAAGTATTATTTTCTATTTCATACTTAATACTTAATTCACCTTGCTTTATGGGCTTACCGAAATATACATAATTGCCCGCCCTGTCTATGTAATATTTTTTATTCGGCAAACCTAGCGTGTGTTTAGGTTTAAGTAAATTTTTAAAATTCTTATTTTTTTCCGTTTCAACTTTTTCCTCATTTTTTTGCTGTCCCCCATTAGTTGTGCGAGATATTAAAACAAAAATAAGTATTATTAACGATACTAGTTTTTTTCCCATGATATTTAATTCGGTTTTAAACCGCAAATAGTTAAGCCATTATATCAAGCCGCCTCATTTTGCGTTATTTTTGTATTTTTATTTGTTTTTTTACAAAGAATTTTATTTTCATTTTTGTTAAATATAAAAATTTTAAAAAAATTTCTGTAATCGGGGATATATTCCTCCATCTTTCTATCCATAAAGACTCCTTTTATAATATAAAAGTTCTAACTTTTCTCATTACATAAACGACTTGGGCAATAACGTTAAATTCTTCATCTTCCGGAGTTATTACAATGTCGTCATATTTTTTATTTATGGGTATTAACCGGACATTACCGTCCCTTTTACTTACAACCTTTGCCGTGGCTTCCGAATCTGCACTAACAACAATGCCAATTTTACCCGAATCAATGTCTTGCGCCCTTTTGCAAATTAGAGTATCACCGGTTTCAATATAGGGCGACATAGAATCGCCATTTGCTTTTAATATAAAATAATTATCTTCAACGTTTTTTTTGCTTAAATTACCGTATTTACTAAAAAAGCCAACGGGAATTTCTTCTGTTAGATATTCTCCGTCTTCACTTGTGGCATAAGTTAAGTTGCCACAAGATACCTCACCGGCAACGCGTAAATTTGCAACACCTTTTGATTCAAAATGGCTCTGCTCATTTGCTTCCATACCGAACAAGTAATTCGGGGTAACGTTTAACGTTTTAGCCAGAGCTTCAACGTGTGCGAGGGATGGCGCTCTTTTATTGCTTTCCCAATAAGATATATACTCCTTAGGAACATTAATTAATTCAGCCAATTCTTTTTGTCCCAAATCAACATTAAACCTTGCTATTTTAATACGTTTTCCTATTGCTTCCATACTTAACATATTAGTTAATAAATTAATAAAAATCAAGTATTTTTTAAAAAAAATCAATTTAAACTTGACTTTTTATTAACAAATCTGTTATTATAGTAACAGATTGATTATCACAGGAGGCACAGAATGATATGCGAAAAATGCGGAAACCCTAATAACTTTCTCGTTTTTAGAGGTGAGGTCATTTATATAACGGATGGAAGTCAAATGCACAGTGAAAGTACGCAATTGAGGGTCATGTGTAACGAATGTTTTTCTTGTGATGTTGCAATGGAAGAAAAAGACAAATATCTTCAGGAGGTAGCAGCGTGAAAACTATATGGGATTTACTAAAATATATGAAAAGGTCTAAGCCGGTA
>CAYUYT010000426.1:0-1533 GCA_964449345.1 uncultured Spirochaetia bacterium
AGTTTGAAAAATTTTATCCGCTCCCTTTTGATTTTTCCTTCAAACAGTCCCGGTGTTGCCGGAGTGAATATAGCATATTATAAACTTGCCATGAAAGAAGAAAAACAGGGCAATTATATTAAAAGCATAGGCATTATGAAAGAGCTTTGTAACGTCTTGCAAAACCATAATTCTTCGGAAAAAGCCGCACGGCAATTTTTCAAGAACGTTTTGTTTGATTTACTGAATAGGAAGCGTTTTAAAAAAGTTTTTGAAATAATAGAAAATTTTAAAAAAAATACGTTTTTCAAAAGCTTAATTAATAAGCTTGAGCCAGAGGCGTATCGTTCTTATTCGGATTATTTACAAAAGCAAAATAAATTTGAGCTAGCTTTACAGGTTTTACGAAAAGGTTATGACGAATATCCGGTATTAAAAGAAATAGAGCCCCTTATATATCAAAACTGGATTATCAAAAATATAAATAAATCTCGCTATAGACAAGCAATCAAACTTACAAGAAGTATAATAAAAAAGTATCCTAATTTTGATGAATACGTTCACATGGCTTATTCCAATTATCTAACTGAACAGATACGCCAAAACGATTTGGCAACGGCTTACAAAACCGCAAAGGAATATTATGTTTCTTCAGGAAAAACGCAAAAATCGCGCAATTTATTTTTAAAATTCATACAATATTATCTGTCAAAACTAACGAAAAACGATAAATTTAAACAAGCGGAACAAATTCTTTCAACAGAAAGCAAAGCTTTGCCAAAAAGTGTTTATAAAAAAATACACTCACGTTTTCTCGTTATCGCTGCAAACGAATTGGTTCAAAAGGGGCAAATTAAAAAAGCAGCGCGGTACTTATTAATTGCGAATCAAAAATATTCTGCGGACAATAAGGTCAGACAAATTAAAAATAAATTTGCTATCCGTGTTGTTGATTTCGGCAAAAAATATTCAAAATTGAATTCAGTTTTACCCGTTCTTAATACTCTTGCGCAAAATCTAAGCAGTAATTATACTAACGAAGCTTACGCGCACTATTATTATTACGTTGTCATTAAGAATTTTAATTCAGGGAATTATAATAAAGCATACAGTAACGTAAAAAAGGGGTTGTCTTATTACCGGTTTAGTTATCTTTATAAAATTCTTATGCAAGGAACAGTTAATACGGTAAAATATTTTTTTGACAGAAATAATCCCGGCAAATCATTGTTTTACGCTGAAAAGGCTCTTGAAATATCACAGAAAAGGCGAGATTTTGTTGATTTATATAAAAAAGTTGTTTTTACCGTTGTAGATTTTTACGTTTCTTCTTCAAAAAATGAAGAAGCAAAAAGAGTTTTACAAAGGGCTCAAAACAAAATCGGTAATGACCATGATATTCAATCAAAATTAAATAATTTAAAAAGGAGTTAAAAAGCGTTTCCAATTTCGTTCTTTTCAATGGGAAGCAGTATTTCAAATTTTGCCCCGCCGGAAAGACGATTTTTTGCAGTAATATTTCCTCCGTGGTCGGAAATAATTCTATAACAAATC
>CAYUYT010000427.1:0-1531 GCA_964449345.1 uncultured Spirochaetia bacterium
TATTTTGAATAGAATTAAGTTTTTTTTTAATTCGCTTTTTAATTACACGCTAAAAAATATTGACCAAAAAAGCGTTAAGCAAATTGATTTAATACTTGCAAATAGCGTATATATGTCCGGCATTATTAAATCAATTTACGGAGTATATTCGAAAACGTGTTATCCGGGAATAATAAACAAGCCACAAAAAGAACAAGTAGCCTATGAAAAATATTTTTTAATGCTTTCGTGGTTTGGGCATAGTAAAAATATAGAAAACGTAATTAAAGCCGTTAGCGCAATAAAGAATTTCGGTGGTCTGCATGGATTTACTTTTGTTTTATGCGGAGCGGGTATTTTATTTAAAAAAGTTAAAAAACTTATTAAAAAATTAAATCTTGAGGAAAACGTAGATTTGCGAAATTATGTAACCGCAGATGAAAAAAACGATTTGATTAAAAATTGCAGTTTTTGCGTTTACCCTGTTTTTGACGAAGGTTTTGGTTTATTCGTTGTTGAGAGCTTTTTAAATAAAAAATGCGTTATCACTTCAAATCACGGCGGCCCAAATGAATTAGTAGAAAACGGCAAAACGGGTTACTTAGTAGCACCGGAAAGTGTGGATGAAATAAAAAATGCAATTGAAACTTTGATAGAAAATCCGCAGGAAACAAAAAAAATGGGGGGAAACGCTTATAATTTTATTAAACACGGCTTTAGTTTTAATGATTTTTTTGAAAGATTTTATTATGAAATACAAGGTTAATGTTAAGACAAAATAATTCTTCAAAACGCCCTGTAAAATTTGCTAATTTTATAAATAAATTTAAAATAAATTTTTTTTGAATAAAATTTTACGTTAAATATATCTTCTTTTTTTAAAAAAATTGTACTACAATTAAAGAGCTATGAAAAAGAAATTTTTAACATCCTTACTGCTAATTTTAATAGGCATTAAAAGCTTTGGCTTAACAATGTATAGAAGCGAGTTTTTTAGTATTAATGTATCTCCTTCTGAAAAGTACATTTTAAATCAATTAAGACAGGGCAATTATGACCGTAAGTTATATTACGCTGTATTCGAACTATTTAAAAAAGCAAAACCGTATTTAAATAAATTTAAACAAGTGCTAAATAAAATTTCAGCAAACAAAGAATTTCAAAACGCAAACGGGCAAAAAAACAAAGCGGATATAATTCTACGCCTGTTGCATGAGTTTTTATTCAAAGCTTACATCGAAGAGGACCCTAGGATTTTCACGGTAATGTCAAGGGGGCTTTTTAATTGCGTTTCTTCCACGGCTATTTATAATTTAACGTGTAGTCATTTCGGAATAAAAACCGGCGCGGCTGTTGTTCCAAGCCATATATTCAGCGTTGTTTATATCGGAAATAAAAAATATGAAGTTGAAACAACGGTCAGATACGGCTTTAAAGCCGGAAATAACAGAAAAATTAAAGACGCTTTAAAAAGGATTACGGGATACGTACGCGTTCCCAAGTCAGAAGGCAAGCGAAAATACATTAATAATTATCAGATGATCTCATATTT
>CAYUYT010000428.1:0-1527 GCA_964449345.1 uncultured Spirochaetia bacterium
TAAAAAAATACAAAGATATGCGCAAACGGCTGGCAAATTTAAAAACAGCGTGTATAATTCTCGTAAGATACCCTGACGGAGAAGTTAGAGAAGCAACAGTGTTAAAAAGCTTTATAGAAAATTTTTATAGAGAAACGTTAGGATACAATATTAACGAAGCAGACATTAATTTGCAGGATTTGCGCGGTTTAAGCATGGGTAGACTAACTTACAAAGTAAAAAGCTTACTGCCCAATTATCATCAGGTAATTTTAGGTTTGGTTGAACTTAATTCAAGACCAAAGCAAAGAGTAAATAAAATCGGCGGTATTAGTATGAAAACAACGAGTGTTTCCGGTCGTTTTATTTTACGAACCGTGGAATTTGAAACAATGAAAGTCGTTGCTAATAACGATTACTCGGCTCGAGGTGTGTCTACTAGAGGCGCGAGACAGGCAATGGAAGAATTAATCAACGAATTTAAAAAACAGCTTCAAGGCGATGATTCCGGTTCTGGCGGAAGAGACGCAATATTCGATTAATTATTCGGGAAAACTTAATTATGGCTAAAATTACATCTATTGCGCTAATTTCATTTTTTATATTAACATTATTTTATTGCGGAGAAAGCAATAAAAATCGCGCAAACACATCGAGAAAAAAATCAACGAGTAAAGTTACAAAAAAACCCGTTATAAATAAAAACGCGCCAAGTTGGTTTATGCAAACTCCTACTTCACGTTATTATTATTATTTTGTAGGTTCTTTTGCCGCAGATTCAAATTCAAAAGCGGTAAATTCAGCAAAAGCGGAAACAATCGGCTCGGTTTTGTTTATGATAAACTCGACCGTATCGGCAACGCAAAGTTTTGATAAGGTTTACCGCCGAACATCAGGCAGGGCGGATTCACAGGATTCACGGTTGTTTAAAAAAATTAAAACGAGGGGCAGGGCGGTTGTATCCCGGCTTAAATTTATCAAACGTCATGTACAGAAAACGCGTAACGGTAAATACGAAGCGTACGTTCTTGCACGAATACCCAAATCAGAAGTTGAAAAATCAATAAAAAAATACAAAGATATGCGCAAACGGCTGGCAAATTTAAAAACAGCGTGTATTATTATAACGCAATATCCCAATGGAAAAGTTGAAGAAACAACGGATTTAAAAAATTTTATTGAAAAATTTTACAGGGAAACTTTAGGTTATAATATAGTCGATGCTGATGTTAATTTTGAGGGATTATCTATTAAAAACATAGGCAAATTAACTTACCGCCTAAAACGTATGCTTCCTGAATATGACCAATTAATTATTGGCGTTATCGCGTTAAGTGAAATTCCTAAAAAAAGAACAATGCGCGGCCTGTCAACCATTAGCGCACAAGGCAAGTTTATTTTGCGAACTGTTGAATTAAAGACGATGAAAGTCGTTAGTAATAATGATTATTCTGCAAGAGGTGTTTCAACTCGCGGAATTAATCCGGCTATGCAAGATTTAATTAATAAAATAAAAAAGAGTATTTCCGGTGAAGATGCCGGGAACTC
>CAYUYT010000429.1:0-1502 GCA_964449345.1 uncultured Spirochaetia bacterium
TTATAGCGCAAGAGGTTGCACTTTTTAAAGCATTTTTTTATACGGATTCAGGTTTAGGGTTATTCTTTGGAGTTACTATGCATAATCTTGCAGGGGAAAATGCGTTTCTAAAAGAACGCATAAGGAAATTAGAAAACGAACTTTTAAAAACAAAAAATAAACTTAAACAATGTGAATTACATTACAGCCAACTTTTTGAAAGTTTTGATGCCCCAAGTTTTTTTATAAAAAACGGACGTTTTGAATATTTGAATACTGCCGCCTTAAAAGTTTTAAACGGAAATTATGAGGACTATATAGGTAAAGAAATTGGTGAATTATTTCCTGAAAAAAATAACGTTTATATGCAAAGAATGCAAAGGGTTAAAGACACGAATATGCCCCTTGAAATAGAAGAGTCCTATCCCGTTCCGGGGGGAGAAATGTGGTTTAATACAAAAATTTATCCTGTTCGAGATGAAACAGGGGAAACTGTTGCTTTTTATTTAATTGCTTCGGATATTACGGAAAAAAAAATAAGGGAGCATGCCCTTATAAAAAGTGAAAATAAATACAGGTCTTTGTTTGATAGTTTTGCAGAACCCTCAATTTTGATTAAAAATAACCGCGTTATATTATTAAATAAGGCGGCCGCGCAAACTTTCGGAGGAAGCATTGAGCAATTTACCCAAAAGCATATTAATGACTTTATTCCGGATAATCGGTTAAATGAATTCAAAAAACGTTTAAAAGGCGTAACTAAAAACGCAAGTGAAGATTATTATGAAGATAAAATTGAATTTGATTTTGTAGATAAATGGTATTGGATTGTAATGCAGCCGGTAAAATCAGAAGAAAACGAAATCTTTGCTATTCAGGTTATTTTTTACGACATAACAGAACGAAAGGAAGCGGAGCAAGCATTGATTCAAAGCGAAAACCGCTTAAAACTCGCTATTTTGGGTGCAAATATTGCTTTGTGGAATTTTAACTTAAAAAGCGGACATTTGTATTTGAACACTATTGGTTATAATATGCTTGGGTATGATGAAGACGAAGTGAATATCCATGACTGGAAATTTTTAGACCACGTTCATCCGGATGACCTTAATGAAGTAATATCCGAACTTAATAGGCATTTAAAAGGCGAAACAGAATTATTTAATATGAATCAGCGTTTTAGGCATAAACGCGGTTATTATCTTTGGTGGCAAACTCTTGGCAACATTGTAAAACGCGATGAGCAGGGAAATCCACTTAGTATGTCTGGGATTTGTCTTGATATAACGGAAAAAATTCAGTTTGAACAAGCTTTGCTTGACAGGGAAATTAAATTTAAACGCGCTGTAGAGGCAACGGAAGACGGAATTTGGGAATACGATATAATAAATGATGAATTAACAGCGAGCCCCCGTTTTTATACCATGCTTGGTTATGAAGAGCGAGATAACGCGTTTCTTTTAATGGAAAATATAGAAGAATATATAAATGAAAAGGATTTGGAAAAATCAAAAAAAATATTA